>NZ_JAHQUN010000017.1:0-103703 GCF_019052485.1 Bacteroides sp. MSK.20.82 | reverse complement strand
AATATTTCATCTTTATTTTCGATTTTTGAAGTGTCAACTTATTCAGTACACTACAGAAACTATCCAGCTCTATATAGAAAGAGAAAATGCAATATAACGATCCCGCTCCGAAGACAGGAACATGCGATAGTTTTATACGTAACAGTAAAGTTCTTATCCTTTTATGTTGCACAACATATAAGAGTGTATTTGATACACCAAACAAAAGTGTTACTTTTACACCCAAAATAAGATAAGCATCTCATTTACATTAAAAATAAAACCATGAAAAAACATTTTCTACTTGCAGGAATTGCCGCGCTGATGCTTGCCGCGTGCAATAACAAGCCGGCTTCCGAGCTGACTTTATCCGGTCTTGACCCGGCAAAATTTCAAACAGAAGTGAACAATGCCCAAACAGCTCTTTATACCTTAAAGAATAAGGCGGGTATGGAAGTATGCATCACTAACTTCGGCGGACGTATCGTGTCCATCATGGTGCCCGACAAGAACGGCAAGATGCAGGATGTAGTTTTAGGTTTTGACAGCATTGCTGATTATATTAATGTACCCAGTGATTTCGGTGCTTCTATCGGCCGTTACGCCAACCGCATCAACCAAGGGCGTTTTGTTCTGGACGGAGATACCATCCAACTGCCGCAAAACAACTTCGGCCACTGCCTGCACGGAGGCCCGAAAGGATGGCAATACCAAGTATACGAAGCCAACCTTATCAATCCGACAACACTGGAACTGACTCTTATCTCTCCGGACGGTGACGCGAATTTCCCCGGAAATGTGACTGCTAAAGTAACCTATCAACTGACAGATGACAACGCCATCGACATCAAGTACAGCGCTACTACCGACAAAAAGACAATCATCAACATGACCAACCACTCTTACTTCAATCTGGCTGGTGATCCGTCAAAAACATCGACAGACAACATCATGTATGTAAATGCAGATTACTATACTCCGGTAGACAGCACCTTCATGACAACCGGTGAGATCGCTCCGGTCAAAGATACTCCGATGGACTTCACTACTCCGAAAGCGGTAGGCAAAGATATCAACAACTACGACTTCGTCCAACTCAAGAACGGCAACGGATATGATCACAACTGGGTGCTCAACACCAAAGGTGACATCTCGCAGGTAGCTGCCAGACTGACGTCTCCCGAAACCGGAATCACATTGGAAGTATATACCAACGAACCGGGTATTCAGGTATACACAGGTAACTTCCTCGACGGAACCGTAAGCGGAAAGAAAGGCATCGTTTACAACCAACGTGCTTCTGTCTGCCTCGAAACACAACACTACCCCGACAGCCCCAACAAAGCCGACTGGCCGTCCGTTGTGCTGGAACCGGGACAAACGTACAACAGCGAATGTATCTTTAAATTCTCGACAGAGAAATAATATTAACTTATAAATCAAATTTATTGTGGAAGCATTAGATTGGCTAGTAATTGGAGTCTTCTTTTTGGCTCTGATAGGTATTATTGTTTGGGTAGTCAGACAAAAACAAAATGACTCGGCAGATTATTTCTTAGGCGGACGTGACGCAACATGGCTTGCGATCGGTGCCTCTATCTTCGCATCAAACATCGGTTCGGAACACTTGATCGGACTGGCGGGAGCAGGAGCTTCAAGCGGTATGGCGATGGCTCACTGGGAAATTCAGGGATGGATGATCCTGATTCTGGGATGGGTATTCGTACCTTTCTATTCACGAAGCATGGTATACACGATGCCGGAATTTCTGGAACGCCGTTACAATCCTCAGTCACGTACCATCTTATCGGTCATCTCACTGGTAAGTTATGTATTGACCAAGGTAGCAGTGACAGTATATGCCGGCGGACTGGTATTCCAGCAAGTATTCGGCATCAAGGAACTCTGGGGAATCGACTTCTTCTGGATTGCCGCCATCGGACTGGTAGTTCTCACTGCACTATATACGATCTTCGGTGGTATGAAATCGGTACTTTATACTTCTGTACTTCAGACTCCGATTCTTCTGTTAGGTTCGTTGATTATCCTTGTGCTCGGTTTCAAAGAACTGGGAGGCTGGGACGAAATGATGAGAGTGTGCGGTGCTGTGACGGTAAACGATTATGGTGACACCATGACCAATCTGATCCGCAGCAACGATGATGCGAACTTCCCTTGGCTGGGTGCACTTATCGGTTCTGCCATTATCGGTTTCTGGTACTGGTGTACTGACCAGTTCATCGTACAACGTGTACTTTCCGGAAAGAATGAAAAAGAGGCTCGTCGCGGTACTATCTTCGGCGCTTACCTGAAGCTGTTGCCTGTATTCCTGTTCCTGATTCCGGGTATGATTGCTTTCGCATTACATCAGAAATATATCGGTGCCGGTGGCGAAGGTTTCCTCCCGATGCTTGCCAATGGTACTGCCAACGCTGACGCCGCCTTCCCTACTCTGGTAGCTAAATTGCTTCCTGCCGGTGTGAAAGGTCTGGTAGTATGCGGTATCCTCGCTGCCTTGATGAGTTCGCTGGCTTCACTGTTCAACTCATCTGCCATGTTGTTTACAATCGATTTCTACAAACGCTTCCGTCCGGAGACTCCGGAAAAGAAACTGGTGGGTATTGGTCAGATAGCAACGGTAGTGATCGTAATCCTCGGTATTCTCTGGATTCCTATCATGCGTAGCGTAGGTGATGTACTTTATACTTATTTGCAGGACGTTCAGTCTGTATTGGCTCCGGGTATTGCCGCTGCCTTCCTGCTGGGTATCTGCTGGAAACGTACTTCCGCACAAGGTGGTATGTGGGGATTGATCGCCGGTATGATCATCGGTCTGACTCGTCTGGGTGCCAAAGTATATTACAGCAACGCAGGTGAAGTGGCAGATTCTACCTTCAAATATTTGTTCTACGATATGAACTGGCTGTTCTTCTGCGGATGGATGTTCCTGTTCTGTATCATCGTAGTCATCGTAGTCAGCCTTGCCACGGAAGCTCCGACAGCTGAAAAGATTCAGGGACTGGTATTCGGCACAGCTACTAAAGAACAAAAAGCGGCTACCCGTGCAAGCTGGGATCACTGGGATATCATTCATACAGTAATCATCCTTGCTATCACAGGTGCCTTCTACTGGTATTTCTGGTAATTAAATAAATTCATTCAAACGATGAAAAACTATTATAGTTCGAATCCTACCTTCTATCTCGGTATCGACTGCATCATCTTTGGTTTTAATGAAGGCGAAATAAGCCTGCTGCTGCTGAAGAGAAACTTCGAACCGGCAATGGGCGAATGGTCACTGATGGGAGGATTCGTGCAAAAAGACGAAAGCGTGGACGACGCTGCCAAACGTGTACTGGCTGAACTTACAGGTTTGGAAAACGTATACATGGAACAGGTGGGAGCCTTCGGCGCCATCGACCGCGATCCGGGCGAAAGGGTAGTTTCGATTGCCTACTATGCGCTGATCAACATCAATGAGTACGACCGCGAACTGGTTCAGAAGCACAATGCTTACTGGGTAAACATCAACGAACTCCCCGCACTGATTTTCGACCATCCGGAGATGGTCGATAAAGCACGGGAGATGATGAAACAGAAAGCATCTGTCGAGCCTATCGGATTCAATCTGTTGCCGAAGCTGTTCACACTGTCCCAACTGCAAAGTCTCTACGAAGCTATTTACGGCGAACCGATGGACAAACGGAATTTCCGCAAGCGTGTCGCAGAAATGGACTTTATCGAAAAGACGGATAAAATCGATAAACTGGGTTCCAAACGGGGTGCAGCCTTGTATAAATTCAACGGCAAAGCCTACCGCAAGGACCCGAAATTTAAATTATAATCAATATGCTGGAAGAACTGAAAGAAAAAGTATTTCATGCCAATCTCGAATTGGTAAAGCATGGATTAGTCATCTTTACATGGGGAAATGTTTCTGCCATCGACCGTGAAACGGGACTGGTAGTCATCAAACCCAGTGGAGTCAGTTATGATGATATGAAAGCGGAAGATATGGTAGTAGTGGACCTGGATGGCAAAGTCGTCGAAGGACGGCTGAAGCCATCCTCAGATACTCCTACTCACGTGGTACTCTACAAAGCATTCCCCGAAATCGGCGGAGTGGTGCATACCCACTCTACTTATGCTACCGCATGGGCGCAGGCCGGTTGTGATATCCCTAATATCGGAACAACTCACGCTGACTATTTCCATGATGCAATCCCCTGCACAGCGGATATGACGGAAGCTGAAGTAAAAGGTGCCTATGAACTGGAAACCGGAAACGTGATCGTAAAACGTTTCGAAGGCCTGAACCCTGTACATACACCGGGAGTATTGGTCAAGAATCATGGTCCTTTCTCTTGGGGAAAAGACGCACACGATGCCGTACACAATGCAGTAGTGATGGAACAAGTTGCCAAAATGGCAAGCATTGCTTATGCCGTGAATCCCAATTTAACAATGAACCCGCTGCTGGTAGAGAAACACTTCAGCCGCAAGCATGGTCCGAACGCTTACTACGGACAATAAAACGAGTAAAGATTATAAATTAAAAATTAAAACATTATGAATAACGTATTTGATCAGTATGAAGTATGGTTCGTAACAGGAGCACAGCTCTTGTACGGAGGTGATGCAGTAATCGCAGTAGACGCACACTCTAACGAAATGGTTAACGGTCTGAATGAATCGGGCAAACTTCCTGTTAAAGTAGTATACAAAGGAACGGCCAACTCTTCTAAAGAGGTGGAAGCTGTATTCAAAGCAGCCAACAACGATGACAAATGTGTAGGCGTCATCACTTGGATGCATACTTTCTCTCCTGCTAAAATGTGGATTCATGGTCTGCAACAATTAAAGAAACCATTGCTGCACCTGCATACTCAATTCAACAAGGAAATTCCTTGGGATACAATGGATATGGACTTTATGAATCTGAACCAGTCAGCTCACGGCGACCGCGAGTTCGGACATATCTGTACCCGTATGCGCATCCGTCGCAAAGTAGTGGTAGGCTACTGGAAAGAAGAAGAAACATTGCATAAGATTGCTGTCTGGATGCGTGTTTGCGCAGGTTGGGCTGACTCTCAGGATATGCTGATCATCCGTTTCGGCGATCAGATGAATAATGTAGCCGTAACCGATGGTGACAAGGTAGAAGCAGAACAACGCATGGGCTATCATGTAGATTATTGCCCGGCAAGCGAGCTGATGGAATATCACAAAGATATCAAAAATGCTGATGTAGATGCTTTGGTAGCTACTTACTTCAATGACTACGATCATGACGCTTCTCTGGAAGACAAATCAACCGAAGCTTATCAGAAAGTATGGAATGCTGCCAAAGCCGAGCTTGCTCTCCGTGCTATCCTCAAAGCGAAAGGCGCCAAAGGATTCACTACCAACTTTGACGATCTGGGTCAGACTGACGGTAGCTATTTCGATCAGATTCCGGGACTGGCTTCTCAACGCCTGATGGCAGAAGGCTACGGATTCGGTGCTGAAGGTGACTGGAAATCGGCTGCTCTTTATCGTACTGTATGGGTAATGAATCAGGGACTTCCGAAAGGCTGTTCATTCCTCGAAGACTATACACTGAACTTTGATGGTGCCAACAGTTCTATCCTACAGTCACATATGTTGGAGATCTGTCCGCTTATCGCAGCTAACAAGCCTCGTCTGGAAGTACACTTCCTCGGCATAGGTATCCGTAAGAGCCAGACTGCCCGCCTTGTGTTCACTTCAAAGACAGGAACAGGCTGCACCGCAACTGTAGTGGATATGGGTAACCGTTTCCGTCTGATCGTAAACGATGTAGAATGTATCGAACCGAAACCACTTCCGAAATTGCCGGTTGCTTCCGCACTCTGGATTCCGATGCCTAACCTCGAAGTAGGCGCAGGCGCATGGATTCTGGCCGGTGGAACTCACCACTCTTGCTTCTCATACGACTTGACAGCAGAATACTGGGAAGATTATGCAGAAATCGCAGGCATCGAAATGGTACATATCAATAAAGATACGACTATCAGCTGCTTCAAGAAAGAACTGCGCATGAATGAAGTATATTATATGCTGAACAAAGCGCTTTGCTAAAAAACAATCACTGAGTCCACTTAAAAAAATCGGTACCATCTCCATTGGTACCGACTTTTTAGTCACACACAATATGGATACTGGCGACTTTTAATTCAACCCGAATTAAAGACACTTCCGCCTTTTGAAAGCAGACTCAGTTTTTGTTCTCCACACTTATTGTTATACCTTAAAATATCGGTTTCCAACATGAAATTAGATGCAAAATCAACCATCGAGACAGGTAAAGCCATCCTTGGCATAGAACTCGGTTCTACACGAATAAAAGCTGTTCTGATTGACCAGGAAAACAAACCTATCGCTCAAGGCAGCCACACATGGGAAAATCAACTGGTCAACGGACTTTGGACTTACAGCATTGATGCCATCTGGTCCGGACTGCAAGATTGCTACGCCGACCTCCGCTCCAACGTGAAGAAATTATACGACACAGAGCTCGAAACACTGGCAGCCATCGGTGTCAGCGCCATGATGCATGGTTACATGCCTTTCAATGAAAAAGAAGAAATCCTCGTGCCTTTCCGCACTTGGAGAAATACCAATACAGGCCGTGCTGCGGCAGAATTATCCGAATTATTTGTCTATAACATCCCTTTGAGATGGAGCATTTCTCATTTGTACCAGGCTATTCTGGACAACGAAGCGCACGTCAAAGACATCAAGTTCCTGACAACTCTTGCAGGTTATGTACATTGGCAGATAACAGGCGAAAAGGTGTTGGGCATTGGTGACGCATCGGGTATGCTCCCCATAGATCCGACTACCAACAACTATTCCGCCGAAATGGTGGCCAAATTCAACAATCTGATTGCTTCGAAAGAATACAGTTGGAAACTGGAAGACATTCTGCCCAAAGTATTGTCGGCTGGTGAAAATGCCGGTGTCCTCACACCGGAAGGCTGTAAAAAACTCGATGCATCCGGTCATCTGAAGGCAGGAATACCGGTCTGCCCACCGGAAGGAGACGCAGGCACCGGCATGGTAGCAACCAACGCCGTCAAACAACGCACCGGCAACGTATCGGCAGGTACTTCTTCTTTCTCTATGATCGTATTGGAAAAAGAGTTGTCGAAGCCATACGAAATGATCGACATGGTCACCACTCCCGACGGAAGCCTCGTAGCCATGGTACATTGCAACAACTGTACTTCGGATCTTAACGCATGGGTCAACCTGTTCAAAGAATACCAAGAACTTCTGGGTATACCTGTAGATATGGATGAACTCTATGGCAAACTTTATAACATTGCCCTTACCGGTGATACCGATTGCGGTGGTCTCCTCTCCTACAACTACATTTCAGGCGAACCTGTTACGGGACTTGCCGAGGGAAGACCTTTGTTCGTACGTTCGGCCAATGACAAGTTCAACCTTGCAAACTTTATGCGGGCTCATTTGTACGCCTCAGTCGGAGTTCTCAAGATTGGCAACGACATCTTGTTCAACGAAGAAAAGATCAAAGTCGACAGAATCACAGGTCACGGAGGATTGTTCAGAACCAAAGGAGTCGGTCAAAGAGTACTTGCAGCAGCCATCAACTCGCCCATATCTGTTATGGAAACAGCCGGTGAAGGCGGTGCATGGGGAATTGCCCTGCTGGGTTCTTACCTGGTAAACAATAAAAAGGGGCAATCTCTTGCCGATTTCCTGGATGAAAGTGTATTTGTCAGCGATGCTGGTGTCGAGGTATCACCCACACCCGAAGATGTAGCCGGCTTCAACACATACATCGAAAGCTACAAGGCAGGTTTGCCTATAGAAGAAGCAGCTGTCAAATTCAAATAAGCGGCTTCACGGAGACCTTTCTCCCCCTTTCCCTGAATTTAGTATTAACATAAATATCCTCATTCCCTCTCCTTTTTGGAGGGGGTCAGGGGGAAGCTATTATCATGAAAACCACCTCGTTCATACTTGCCCTTATTATATCCATCTCCATCGGAAAAGCCCAGACGAACCATCAGGTCTCTTACTTTTCCCTTCAAGATGTGAAGTTATTAAGCAGTCCTTTTCTGCAAGCTCAACAGACTGATTTACATTATATCTTAGCTCTCGACCCGGACAGATTATCAGCTCCTTTCCTTCGCGAAGCCGGACTGACACCCAAAGCCCCAAGCTATACCAACTGGGAGAATACAGGACTGGACGGTCACATCGGCGGACATTACCTTTCCGCACTTTCCATGATGTATGCCGCCACCGGAGATACGGCGATATACCACCGTCTCAACTATATGCTCAACGAACTACACCGTGCACAGCAAGCTGTCGGCACAGGATTTATCGGAGGAACACCCGGTAGCCTCCAACTTTGGAAAGAAATCAAAGCAGGTGACATTCGTGCCGGAGGCTTCAGCTTAAACGGCAAATGGGTACCCCTCTATAATATACACAAAACGTATGCCGGACTGCGGGACGCTTACCTGTATGTCCACAGCGATCTGGCACGTCAGATGCTGATTGATCTCACCGACTGGATGATTGATATTACTTCCGGTCTTAGCGACAACCAAATGCAGGATATGCTCCGCAGTGAACACGGCGGCTTAAATGAAACGTTTGCGGATGTAGCGGAAATAACAGGCGATAAGAAATACCTGGAACTGGCACGCCGTTTCTCTCATAAAGTCATTCTCGACCCGCTTATCAAAAACGAAGACAGGTTAAACGGAATGCATGCCAACACACAAATTCCTAAAGTAATCGGATACAAACGGGTAGCCGAAGTTTCAAAGGATGACAAAGACTGGAATCATGCAGCAGAATGGGATCATGCAGCCCGTTTTTTCTGGAATACCGTAGTCAATCACCGTTCCGTGTGTATCGGCGGGAATAGCGTACGCGAACATTTTCATCCATCAGACAACTTCACGTCTATGCTGAATGACGTTCAGGGACCGGAGACTTGCAATACTTACAACATGCTCCGGCTGACCAAAATGCTTTATCAGAACTCCGGAGACGTTGACAACTCCAACAAACCGGACCCACGTTATGTAGATTATTATGAACGTGCACTCTACAATCATATCCTGTCATCACAAGAACCGGATAAAGGCGGATTCGTCTACTTTACTCCGATGCGTCCCGGACATTATCGGGTATACTCGCAACCGGAAACATCGATGTGGTGCTGTGTCGGTTCAGGCTTGGAAAATCATACCAAGTATGGTGAATTTATTTATGCGCATCAACAAGATACGCTTTACGTCAATCTTTTTATTCCTTCACAACTGAACTGGAAAGAACAAGGCGTTACATTAACGCAGGAAACTCTCTTCCCCGATGATGAAAAAGTTACCTTACGAATAGACAAAGCCGCTAAGAAGAACCTGACATTAATGATTCGTATACCGGAATGGGCAGGAAACTCAAAAGGGTATGAAATCACCATCAACGGTAAGAAACACCTATCTGACATACAGACGGGAGCCAGTACGTACCTCCCAATCCGGCGTAAGTGGAAAAAAGGAGATATGATCACCTTCCATCTGCCTATGAAGGTCAGCCTGGAGCAGATTCCCGACAAGAAAGATTACTATGCTTTCTTATACGGTCCCATCGTTCTTGCAACTTCTACAGGAACAGAAAACCTTGACGGAATCTATGCAGACGACAGCCGCGGCGGTCACATTGCCCACGGTCGGCAAACACCTTTGCAGGAGATCCCGATGCTGATCGGGAATCCCGATTCTATCCGCCATTCTCTTCACAAACTGAGCGGAAGCAAACTAGCTTTTAGTTATGATGGAAACGTTTATCCGACACAAAAGAGTAAATCACTGGAGCTTATTCCGTTTTTCCGCCTGCATAATTCCCGTTATGCCGTTTACTTCCGCCAAGCCAGTGAAGAACAGTTCAAAACGATTCAGGAAGAAATGGCTACAGCCGAACGGAAAGCGACCGAACTGGCGAACCGGACAGTTGACCTGATCTTCCCCGGTGAACAGCAACCGGAATCTGATCATAGCATTCAATATGAAGCTTCCGAAACCGGAACCCACAAAGACCGTCATTTCCGCCGGGCTAAAGGTTGGTTCAGCTATAACCTGAAAATAAAAGAAGAAGCAAGCCAGCTTATGATCACCGTACGGCAAGAAGACCGTAACAAAGCAGTGATCCTGCTGAATAACGAAAAACTGACCGTTCATCCCACTGTGAGCAAAGCCGACAAAGACGGTTTTATCAGACTCTGTTATCTCCTGCCCCGTAAATTAAAAGTAGGAAGCTGCGAGATTCTTTTTAAGCCGGACGGAACAGAATGGACCTCTGCCGTTTATGAAGTACGCTTACTGAAGTAACCGTAAGAACAAGAGAATGATCATCGTAAAAATCAAACTTCTATATAATCATTTAAACAAATTCCATTTATGAAAGCAAAACTATTAGTCAGCACGGCCTTTCTGGCAGCCTCGGTATCTCTTTCTGCACAAAAGAGTGCTACCATCACTGTACATGCCGACCAAGGCAAAGAAATTATCCCGAAGGAAATCTACGGTCAATTTGCCGAACACCTGGGTTCATGTATCTACGGTGGTCTTTGGGTAGGCGAAAATTCGGATATTCCTAATATCAAAGGATACCGCACGGACGTATTTAATGCATTAAAAGACTTGTCTGTTCCTGTTCTCCGCTGGCCGGGCGGCTGCTTTGCAGACGAATATCACTGGATGGACGGTATCGGTCCCAAAGAAAACCGCCCGAAGATGGTGAACAACAACTGGGGAGGAACGATTGAAGACAACAGTTTCGGAACACACGAATTTCTGAACCTTTGCGAAATGCTGGGCTGCGAACCATATATAAGTGGAAACGTAGGCAGCGGCACGGTAGAAGAACTCGCCAAATGGGTGGAGTACATGACTTCCGACGGTGATTCTCCAATGGCAAATCTGCGTCGCAAGAATGGCCGAGACAAGGCATGGAAAGTAAAATATCTCGGTGTAGGAAATGAAAGCTGGGGATGCGGCGGCAGCATGCGTCCTGAATATTATGCCGATCTGTATCGCCGTTATTCTACTTATTGCCGTAACTATGACGGTAATCATCTGTTTAAGATAGCCAGTGGTGCCAGTGATTACGACTATAACTGGACGGATGTACTGATGAATCGTGTCGGTCACCGGATGCAAGGATTATCCTTACACTACTATACAGTTACAGGATGGAGCGGCAGCAAAGGTGCGGCAACCAAATTCAACAAAGATGATTTTTACTGGACGATGGGCAAATGTCTTGAAGTGGAAGATGTCATCAAAAAACATTGCGCCATCATGGACAAATATGATAAAGACAAGAAGATTGCCCTTTTGCTTGACGAATGGGGCACTTGGTGGGACGAAGAACCAGGAACGGTCAGAGGTCATCTGTATCAGCAAAACACATTGCGTGATGCCTTCGTTGCTTCTTTAAGCCTCGATGTATTCCACAAATATACCGACCGTCTGAAAATGGCGAACATCGCTCAGATAGTCAACGTTCTGCAATCTATGATCCTGACTAAAGACAAAGATATGGTACTTACTCCTACTTATTATGTATTTAAGATGTACAAAGTGCATCAGGATGCAACCTATCTTCCACTCGACCTGACTTGCGAGAAAATGAACGTACGCGATAACCGTACAGTTCCCATGGTCAGCGCAACAGCTTCTAAGAACAAGAACGGAGTGATCCATATTTCTCTCTCCAACGTAGATGCAGACAACGCACAGGAAATCACAGTCAATCTTCCGGACGTAAATGCCAAAAAGGCGATTGGAGAAATCCTGACTTCTGCTAATCTGACTGATTACAACTCTTTCGAAAAACCTAATATTGTAAAACCGGCTTCCTTCAAAGAGGTAAAAATCAATAAAGGAATTATGAAGGTAAAACTACCGGCTAAGTCAATTGTTACTTTAGAGTTACAGTAATCTAATAGTAAATACTTACTGTATTATAAACAAGAAGGCTGTTAAAAAGCCTACAAAAAAGATAGCTCTTTTGGATGGTTAATTACACATAAAGAGCTATCTTTGCCAACATTATGAGAAATATGCCAAGTAATTGGCACATTGACAGACTAGCAAATCTATTAATTATTAAAGATATGAACGATAATAAACTTATGAATCGTGCAGCGGATAACATCCGTATTCTTGCTGCTTCAATGGTTGAGAAAGCCAATTCCGGTCACCCGGGTGGCGCCATGGGTGGTGCTGACTTTGTAAATGTACTCTTCTCTGAGTTTCTAGTATACGATCCTGAAAATCCGCGTTGGGAAGGTCGTGACCGTTTCTTCCTTGATCCGGGTCATATGTCTCCGATGCTCTATTCTACATTGGCATTGACAGGTAAGTTCACTTTGGACGAACTAAAAGAATTTCGCCAATGGGGAAGCCCTACTCCGGGACATCCGGAAGTAGACATCATGCGTGGTATCGAAAATACTTCCGGTCCGCTGGGACAGGGACATACTTTCGCTGTAGGTGCCGCTATCGCAGCTAAATTCCTGAAAGCACGCTTCAATGAAGTAATGAATCAGACTATTTACGCATACATTTCCGATGGTGGTATTCAGGAAGAAATCTCTCAGGGTGCCGGACGCATTGCCGGTGCATTGGGACTGGACAACCTGATCATGTTCTACGACTCCAACGATATTCAGCTTTCTACAGAAACGAAAGATGTAACCGTTGAAGACACTGCCATGAAATATGAAGCATGGGGATGGAACGTACTCAGCATCAATGGTAATGATCCTGACGAAATCCGTGCAGCTATCAAAGAAGCTCAGACAGAAAAAGAGCGCCCGACTCTGATTATCGGTAAAACCGTTATGGGTAAAGGCGCACGCAAAGCAGACGGTAGCAGCTACGAAGCCAACTGTGCTACACACGGCGCTCCACTCGGTGGCGACGCCTATGTAAATACAATCAAGAATTTGGGTGGCGATCCTGTCAATCCGTTCGTGATTTTCCCGGAAGTAGCCGAACTGTATGCAAAGAGAGCAGCAGAATTAAAGAAAATCGTAGCTGAAAGATATGCAAAGAAGGCCAAATGGACCAAAGCCAATCCGGAACTGGCAGCTAAACTGGAAGCATTCTTCTCCGGCAAAGCTCCTAAAGTAGACTGGGCTGCCATCGAACAAAAAGCAGGTACTGCCACTCGTGCCGCTTCTGCAACTGTTCTGGGTGCTCTTGCAATGCAGGTAGAAAATATGATCGTTGCTTCTGCCGACCTTTCTAACTCTGACAAGACTGACGGTTTCCTGAAGAAAACTCATTCTTTCAAGAAGGGCGATTTCAGCGGTGCATTCTTCCAGGCCGGTGTATCTGAATTATCAATGGCTTGTATCTGTATCGGTATGTCACTTCACGGTGGTGTGATCGCTGCTTGCGGTACCTTCTTCGTATTCTCCGACTATATGAAACCTGCCGTACGTATGGCTGCTCTGATGGAACAGCCTGTGAAGTTCATCTGGACTCATGATGCATTCCGCGTAGGTGAAGACGGTCCTACTCATGAACCGGTAGAACAGGAAGCTCAAATCCGCCTGATGGAGAAACTGAAAAACCACAAGGGACACAACTCTATGTTGGTACTTCGTCCGGCTGATGCGGAAGAAACGACTATCGCATGGAAACTTGCCATGGAAAATATGTCTACTCCGACAGGTCTGATCTTCTCCCGTCAGAATATCGCTAACCTGCCTGCCGGAACTGATTACGAACAAGCAGCCAAGGGTGCTTATATCGTAGCCGGTTCAGACGAAAATCCGGATGTAATCCTGGTAGCTTCAGGTTCCGAAGTGTCTACTTTGGTAGCCGGTACAGAGTTGCTTCGCAAGGATGGCGTAAAAGTTCGTATCGTATCTGCACCATCAGAAGGTCTGTTCCGCAGCCAGTCTAAGGAATATCAGGAATCAGTTCTTCCGGCTGATGCCAAGATATTCGGTCTTACTGCCGGTTTGCCTGTCACTCTTCAAGGTCTGGTAGGTTGCCACGGCAAAGTATGGGGATTGGAATCTTTCGGTTTCTCTGCTCCTTACACAGTATTGGATGAAAAACTTGGATTTACTGCCGAGAACGTATATAATCAGGTAAAAGCAATGATTTAATGAAAACAATTGGATTAGCATGCGACCACGCCGGTTTTGAACTAAAAGAATATGTTCGCGGCTGGCTGGAAGTAAAAGGCTGGGCTTACAAAGATTTCGGAACCAACTCTGCCGCAAGCGTAGATTATCCGGACTATGCCCATCCGCTGGCCCTAGCAGTAGAATCGGGTGAATGTTATCCCGGTATTGCGATCTGCGGCAGCGGAAACGGAATCAACATGACTCTGAACAAGCATCAGGGAATACGTGCTGCTCTTTGCTGGAATGCAGAGATCGCACATCTGGCCCGTCAACATAATGACGCTAATATTCTCGTGATGCCGGGACGCTTCATCAGCACTGAGGAGGCGGACATGATATTGACAGAGTTCTTCTCAACACAGTTTGAGGGGGGACGCCATCAAAATCGTATTGATAAGATTCCGGTAAAATAATGCCTGAAAATCTATAAAAATAAGGTGGAATATTTAATAAATATCCCACCTTATTTTTAAAACATGAGGCTCAAGGAATATATAACCATAGTCTTTGTCTTCATTTTCCTTCTATATCTTTCTCAAGTTAAAGCCATCTACTATAACACATCTGTTGAAGAAGATTGCTATATACACTTATGACTAAGTTTACCATTGAACAATGTAATAAGACAATCCTATTTCCAAAGAGGGAACAATTAAATGAAATTTTTCACGAGGGCGTATAGACAATTCACCTATACTGGTATTTTTGTGAAGTCCTTTAATTTTAGCATACAAACAATTCACACCCAACCTAATTCCCAAGCGGGAGTCAAAAGCATATTCATAAGCAATCCCCATATTGCCTCCCACTGTCGAACATGTTGTATTATAATTCTCCAACTGCGATATTGTTCCCTTACTTCTATAATTAACATATCCAATACCAGCACTCACATACATAATCCCATCCAAAAATCCAGCCTGCCGTTTAATAAAAGAAATCTGCGGAGCTACATAATAGAACGATTTTTTTTCATTGATTCCCGATGATAGCACTCCATCATGTTTCTTTGTACCATTACTATAGTCATAATAAAACAATCCACATCCTATATTACTGTAAGGGGTATAAGTCATCAATTGTATTGAAGAAACAAAAGGAACATCATTTTTATTATTTCCTATATACCAAGAGCTGCTTCCATTTTTTTGTATACCAGTAAAACCAATCCCTAACCCGACATCCAAGATATATACTCGTTTATATGACTCGTTATTAGTTGAAACATTCAGTGAATCTTTCTGAGCATACAAAGAGTTGATACTGAACATCAAAGATATTAATCCCACTAGCAGGCATTTGTTTTGTTTCATAATAAGTGTGTTTAATAAAAAGAGAAAAAACGAAAGCTCCCTTAATCAATCATCATTTTGTTTCAACCCACAAAAATTTGCTATTTTCAGCAATAGCTATCATAGTTTTTAATCGAGAAACAGCTGATACATCTAAAGATGAAGCATCAATTTGGGCATATACTTGTTTAGTATAATCACGAACAGTTGATTTATCATCCATATTCACTAAACCATTAATATAACTCTCTACAAGCTGAAATTCAGATACTCGCTGAGGAAATTCTTGCTTCATTAAATTCATCAGTTGATCAACAGAAGTACTTTTCTTAACCAGATCCATTATTTCCAGCAATCTTGTCTGAAGCAACAGGGGCATTTCTTCTGTATATCCATAACTTTTCAATTTTTTGTTAGTAGAATTATATAAATAATAATTAGAAAAAGTACCATTAGCTATTACGGGATCTTCCCTCATCATATTATATATTGTCTTATTATGATCATTTCCAATTATTTCATAAGGTCTTAACGGAGCATCGTATACCTTCCAATTTGAACTCAAATGCCACCAATTTCTAGGAAGATCATCATCTGAAGCCGCACAAATAAGTGAGAATACAACAGCCGTAATCAAGCCACCTCTAGGTGTTAAACCTTTATTTACTCCCCAACCATAACCCCAAGCATCTCCTACAAGAAAACGCTTTATTCGATTCCAAAAGGGACCACGAGTCTGTATTTTATTAGCATTCAAGGTTTCTATAAAGTCTATTAACTCTTGAATTTCAACATCTTGTGTTTTTTCTTGATTTTGTTGTGTATTTATAACAACATCATTTGAGTTTGAACAAGAATAAAAACAATTCATTACAAGTAGTAATGAGACACAAAATACAATTTGCTTAATCGTCTTCATAATTTCAATTTTTAAAGTAGGTACTATTAAAGAATTACATTGCATCATTTTTCTATTTGCCATTATACCAAAAGAGAACTATATGATACTAATTTAACACCAAATATATTCGTTATTTTTGTAACGTCCAACTTATTATCGCATAAAGTGTAATAATTTCATCCTCTCCAGTACATTATCCGCCGAGATATTTTATATAATATGCCATTAAGATCAATGAAATGTTCAGTCTAAAATCCTTCACTTACGTTGATTCTAGTGCGTAAAATATCATAGATACAATTATGACACATAGTTTTTTATAATAATCATCTATTTTTTATGCAAACTTCAAGATTACAAAAGAACAATAATATCGTCTTACTATATGACGAAGTTAAAAAACAGAAGTTATGGGTAAACTGAATATGAAAGACTGGATCGGTCAGACGATCCTAAATAAAAAGGTCATTTCCATTCCTATCATGACACATCCGGGCATCGAGCTTATCGGAAAGACGGTTCATGATGCAGTAACGAACGGACAGGTGCATTATGAAGCAATCAAAGCGCTCTGCGACAAATATCCTGCTGCTGCCGCAACGGTTATCATGGATTTAACGGTAGAGGCGGAAGCATTCGGAGCCGAAATTATATTTCCGGAGAATGAAGTACCAAGCGTATCCGGTCGTTTGCTTGCAGACGAAGCTGCCATTGATGCCTTGGAAATACCAGCACTGAATAAAGGAAGGATCGCGCAATATCTCAAAGCGAATATGCTGACTGCAAAGAATATCACAGACCGTCCGGTGCTGGCTGGTTGTATCGGTCCTTATTCATTAGCGGGACGCTTATATGATATGTCTGAGATCATGATGCTGATTTATATCAACCCCGAGGCAGCCAACACTTTGCTGCGCAAATGTACCGATTTCATTATTCGGTACTGTATGGCCCTGAAAGCGACCGGAGTGAATGGAGTGGTAATGGCGGAACCTGCTGCCGGATTATTATCCAATGAAGATTGCCTGCAATACTCTTCTGTATTCGTAAAAGAAATAGTTGAGAAGGTTCAGGATGATCATTTCACCGTTGTACTTCATAATTGCGGGAATACAGGAAATTGCACCCAGGCTATGGTATATACGGGTGCGGCAGCCTATCATTTCGGAAATAAAATCAACATGGAAGAAGCATTGAAAGAAGTTCCTGCCGATGCTCTTGCGATGGGTAATCTTGATCCGGTCAGTCTTTTCAAGATGTCGAGTCCGGAGGAAATGAAAAAAGCGACTCTACAGTTATTGGAAGCCACTGCCGCATATCCGAACTTCGTTCTGTCGAGCGGTTGCGATATACCGCCATATACGCCATTAGCTAATATAAATGCTTTTTATACAGCATTGGAAGAGTTCAATGAAACTCGAAATTAGGCCGTCATTCAGCTAATGTCAGTTAATAATGATTGAGCAAGAACTCACTTATCAAGACTTACGAATCCTATCGTCCGAAATTTATGAAGCAATGGGATACAAAGATTCTATACCGGATCAGATGGTAATAGATGAGACTAATACGTTGCTAAAACGGGTTATTCCCCTGCTTCGCCCTCGGTTCGCATTCTTCTTTATGGAAGGTACACTTGATATCGAAAAAGAGACTCTTAGCGTACAAAGCATCCATCCACCCACTGTCAATCCTATACAAGACACCATTCCCACACGGAGCCCTGAGCAAAACACTTTTTCTACACAAAGTAAAAGTACCGTTTTCTCTGTTGGTAAAACCATCGCCCGTCAATTAAGAGGATCGGAAGCGTTTGTCTTTTTTGCAGCTACTGCCGGAACTGAGTTTGAGGTATTCCAGCATACGTTGCAACAAGAAGAAGATATGGTCAAAATATACATAGCAGACTCGTTAGGGAGTATTATTGCAGAAAAGACGGCTGATTGCATGGAAGTCGCTTTGGCTGAATATATACGGGAGAAGAACTGGAAACATACCAACCGATACAGTCCAGGATACTGTGGATGGCACGTTTCGGAACAACAAAAACTGTTCCCATTGTTCCCCATAGCTGCTCCCGGTGGCATCCGGTTGACAGATTCCAGCCTCATGGTCCCCATCAAATCAGTTAGTGGTGTTATCGGAACAGGCACTAATGTCCGCAAGCTTGAATACACTTGCGGACTGTGCACCTATGAAAACTGTTATCGCAAAAGAAAACACAGATAAATTTGCGATTGGGGGCTGACTAAAAGTCGGTAGTACCACCATTCTCCTCCTTCGGGAAGGAGG
This sequence comes from Bacteroides sp. MSK.20.82, assembly GCF_019052485.1. Classification (NCBI taxonomy): domain Bacteria; kingdom Pseudomonadati; phylum Bacteroidota; class Bacteroidia; order Bacteroidales; family Bacteroidaceae; genus Bacteroides; species Bacteroides sp. MSK.20.82. The sequence goes on along the minus strand of NZ_JAHQUN010000017.1, from coordinate 85,021 downwards.
AGACTTAAGATACTATCGACTTTTTAGTCAGCTTTATATCTTCTTTAATGGCCATTAAAGAAGATATAAAGCCCTATCATAGTTACGATAAGCAACCCCCATAAGATAAGTACAATGCGGGCAGGCTTTTCTTCGATCTTCTCCATATTCAATATTGCCGTCTGAGGAGTCTTATCCAATAGACCGACAACTACCATCCCTATCCCGATAATAACGAACAGATAGAAGGATAATAACATAAAATGAGGCCATGCAGAATATTGATCCGCAGGAAATACCCATAGATACAATACACCTACTCCTATACTGAATACCGTCCCCACTGTCAGGGCAGCGTTAGCAGCCAACGTAGTCGTACGCTTCCAGAAAACGCCAAAAAGGAAAACTGCCGCCATAGGAGGTGCAATGAATCCCAATACAGACTGGAAAACATTGAATAAATTCAGTCCGTGAATGCTGTCAATGGCAATCGTTATGATTACCGATATCAGAGCACCGGCTACCGTCACCACTTGTCCGACCCGGATGATCTCCTTCTGCTTCGCCTGCGGGCGAATCTTCTTCACATAAATATCCATTGTAAACACGGTACTCAAAGCATTCAATGCCGATCCGATAGTACTGACAAGCGCGGCAGTCAACACAGCCAACACCAGCCCCACCATCCCGACAGGAAACAAATGGGTTACCATCGTCATATACGCCTCATCGGGATTCTCCAACTGCGGAAACAAGGCCAGACAGATGATACCCGGAAGAATATAAAGAGGAACATCCAGTATTTTGAGCCATCCGGTAAAGTTCGTTCCCAACTGTCCTTCTTTCAGACTTTTGGCTGCCAACACAGGCTGTACCATCGACTGATCCGTACACCAGAACCATACTCCCATCACAGGATATCCCAAAATAATCGGCAACCAAGGGAAAGCGGTATCATCATTCGGTCTGAACAGATTCCAGAAGTCTGCCGGAACGGCATCTGTCAGAGCCGATATACCACCAACTTTATAGATTCCTACAATAGCCAACGCAGCCGAAACAAGAATCAACAGGATCATCTGATAAACATTCGTGTAGGCAACCGCTTTCAATCCTCCGAGCATCGTAAAGAATGCGGATATGATCAGCAATATCAAAGCGGACTGCCACATCGGTATATCGAATACCTGACGAATCAGAACGCCACCCGCAAACAATGTCAATGCTAGCCAGGAAATCAAGATTGTAACAATCGTATACCATGCCAAGATATTACGGGTAGACTGTCCGAACCGCTTTCCCATAAACTCCGGCAAGGTGGAAACACGAGAACCCAAGTAACGGGGAGCGAAAACAAAAGCAAGCAGGCATATAAAAACGAAGGCATACCAGGCATAATTGCCCGAAACGATGCCGGTAGTAAATCCGGCGCTGGCAGAAGCTATCAACATAGACGGCCCCACATTAGTCCCCCACATGGAGAATCCGATGTGGTGCCATCTCAAAGAATGTTCCGCCAAAAAGAGACTGCTCCCCTTCTTTCGTTTGGAACTTGCCCATATACCAATGGCGATAAGAATCAGAAAATAGGCAATCAGAATGCCCCAATCCAGTGTGTCTAAGAATTTCGCGTGCATAATTCAAGTATTAACAATTAAAATATTCTTAATCTCTTTTCCCCATCAGCACTTTGGCGACCGCCACGGCAGTATTAGCATTATCACTATACCCGTCAGCACCGATTTCATCGGCAAATCCCTGACTCACGGGTGCTCCTCCGATCATCACTTTCACCTGATCGCGGATCCCCGCCTCTTCCAATGCCCGGATCACATCCTGCATATAAGTCATAGTGGTAGTCAGCAAGGCACTCATACATAAAATGTCCGCTTTGTTTTCCTTCACCGCTTCAACAAACTTGTCGCAAGTAACATCAATACCGATATTAATCACTTCGAAGCCACAACCTTCCAGCATGGAAGCCACGAGGTTCTTTCCAATGTCATGCAAATCTCCTTTTACAGTACCGATCACAATTTTCCCGATAGTAGCAGATGCATTCCCCGCCAGTAAAGGTTTCAAAAGTTCCAAAGCTCCTTTCATTGCACGCCCCGCCATGAGGAGCTGGGGGACAAAGGCCTTGCCGTCCTGAAAGCGCTGGCCGACTTCGCCCATAGCCGTAATCATATAGCCGTTGATAATATCCTGCGGAAGCACTCCGGCAGCAATGGCATCCTTTGTAACTTCAACAGCCGGTTCCAGTTTTCCGGCTACAATGGCATCATACAAAGGTTTCATCCGATCCTCTTCCTGAGACTTTTCTTCTCTGATCCGAATACTTTCCTGTGCATTATCCTGTTCTCCAACGGGTTGATTCGTGTGAACATCTGCAGACACAGACGAAGAAGAGCCGGTATATTCCTCAATGATTCTCATTGCCTGCTCCACTTCCCTCTCATTGTGGAAATCCATTTCCAGATGCACTCCGTCTGCCCCGATATGGTCCAACAAAGGTTTCAGTTCCTCCAGAGTCACCCAGCAAGCCATTACGCTCTTGCCTCCTGCCAATATCTTCTTATATAAATCGTACCACTTCGGAGAACCTCCCTGCGGCTCGCCGACACCGGGCGTCCATTGGATGGCATTCAGTTCTTCAATCTCCAGCAAGGCGGGAAGATGATGCATCGCTCCCACTCCATCAAGATGATAGAGCGTATAATCGATTTTCTGACATTGCTCACGAATAAACGGCTGCACAAAACGACGATAATCATCCTGACTGATCATGGTAGAAATATCGCTCTGCAACTTACTCATCTTGCCCGGAGCCCATGAAGAGAAATAGCAGAATGCCATTTCATCCCCTTCACGGATAATGTCGTAGAGTTCATCAAAGACTTTAAAATAGATGTCATTGATCTGCTGCATCTGTTGCTCCAGCACTTCGGGTTGCATCACCGTATCCAGCAATACCATATCCGTACCTTTCAAAGCTGCCAATACATCCAGTCCTTCCATCAGGTCGGGCATACCAACAAAGTAGTTTCCGTTGGCTTTAGCCTTACAGGCTTTCAGAAGTTCTTTATGCAAGAGCCAGTTCGGATGTTCGGGATTGAATACGATCTCATCATTAAAGTTCGGATCGGGATGTATCCAGATCGTATCTTCGCCTCCTTCAAATACTCCGCCCAGAATAGCAGCCAGCGAGCCGGGACCCAACTGAGTATTTGCAACAGGCAGCATATCCGCCATCAGACTACTGTGAGCGACATACCAATCCAGATATTCCGCCCGCCATTGAGGGTCGAACCACTTCTGCGACAAATCCCTTGCCGGAGCAGGTGGAGCAATGTCGGCGTGCGGTTTCACGCCTTCCTGAAAGTGTTCCCACATAGAAAGAATAATTCCTTTATGATTCCACCAATTTATATAACGCTGTTTCGTTTCTTCTAAGTTTGTTTTCCAAGTTTTCATCGCTATTCTTTATTTAGTCCAAAATCCTTTGTAATTATGATCTATGCGCAAGGCAATACTTTTGCTTAAATCCATCTCGTCCGTACAATTCACTTCCTCCGGATAAATCGGGATAACGGCATTCTCACGCACATAAACAGGCATCTCTTCCAAGGGCACATACACCTCTTTCAGCCAGCGTCCGCCTTGCAACCGTTCGCCGGTAAAGAAATTCACCCACTGTCCTTCGGGGAGATAAATGTCGCGACGGTTTTCGCTATTCATCACCGGAGCTACCAGGAAATCATTGCCGAAGTAATATTCGTCATCGATATGCCAGCAGAGTTTATCTTCCGGATGATGCAGGATGAGTGCCTGTAACAATGGCCAGCCACTTTCTACTGCCAGTTTACTTTGCTCTATGATGTAGGGAATCAACGAGTAACGCAGTTTCCACCACTTCTTCACCAGCGGGGCGATAGCCGGATAATGCCAGGGTTCCCGCTTATTGGTTCCATGATAACGGATATGTGAGGTGAACACTCCAAACTGGGTCCAGCGCATATAGACGTCATCCGCTACGATTGAGTTCATAAAATTGGGCAAGGTATGGAATCCGGGGACATCATGGCTCCAGAAGGCAAAGCCCGATAAACCGAAGTGCAGGCCTCCTTTGAGTGAACCGGCCATGCCATCCCATGAACTGCAGGAGTCACCTCCCCAGTGCAACGGATAACGCTGGCAACCCGCCCAAGCGGCACGTGCCCAGACAATGCCGTCCCCTGTTACCTCCTTTGTTATTTCGTAAGCTGCTTTCTGATAGAGCAAGGCATACAGGTTATTCAACAGTTCCGGTTTCATGCCCTTGTAGACAGCATCCATGTGGATATTTTCTCCGAAATCGGTTTTAATACAGGTGACTCCCATATCCAGAAGTTGCTTTAATAGCCCCTTGTACCATTCGGTTGCCTTCGGATAAGTAAAGTCGATAGTACCCGCATAATCCAGAGCCGAGAAGTTGGAACCGTCCGTGTCCTGCTGCTTCGTCAGAGGAGCTATATACTCATTCGCCTTTGCCTCTTCGATCTGTTCCGCATCTTCAGCAACATAAGGTAACTGCCATAAGGACACACGATAACCGTTCTTCTTCAATCTCTGAATGAATCCTTTCGGGTCGGGAAAACGTTCCTCGTTAAACTTCCATTCACACAGCCAGTCGGTTCTGAACCATCCGGTATCCAGATGGATGACATCGCAGGGATAATGTTCGGCACGCATACGGTCGCAGATCTCATTTACTTCGTCGGCACTGAAATAAGTCATCCGGCTCATCCACACTCCGAAGCTCCAGAGAGGAGGCATCGAAGGATATCCGGTCAGGTCACGGTAGCCGCGAAGTATCTCTTCCATCGCATCGCCGGCAATGACAAATGCATCCAGCATAGCCTGATCGCTCAGGAACTGTACGGAGCGGGTGGAATGTCCCGCCAGCGAAAGTTTGCTGTGGGCGCAGGTATGGTAAAAAGTCCCGTACATCCGGCTGGAGAGATAGAAAGGTATATTCTTATAGGTACGCCGGTTATTTACTCCCTGCCCGTCCTGATTCTTGAGGAAAAGCGTTTGTCCGCTCAAGTCCATTTTGAAGAAACGCTCTCCGGTTCCTGCAAAGCATTCGTCCGGCCGGCTCTCGAAAGAAAGGGTGGCACGTTCCTTTTTGCCCGTCCGTTTGCAGAAGGCAATGGGCAGTCCGTCATAGCGGGGAGGTGAGAAATGATCGTATGCTGCCAGGCGGATTTCGCGTTTGCCGTCAGGATACAGAGTGATGTCCAGTGTTTCCTGAGGATCGGGCAGTAACTCGCTCCATCGGTCCAAAGCCGGCTCTTCTACATTGATAGCGGCACGCTTCGTCCCGTCTTGGGTGAAAAGAATCCATTTGCCTCCCTGCTTCTCTACAGACAAAGGTACTCTGCGAATCCGTTCGCTGAATTGCAGCATTTCCGACTGATCTGTCAGTTCATATTCACCAAATCCAAGAAACAGACGGGTAATGCCGATATTATACTGGCGTATGATCAACGTATATTCTTCTCGGGGGACAGCCGTATCCGCAGCCATATCATTGGCTGACAGCTGTTTCTGAAAGGGAACCGTGACACAGATATCCCCGTCCCTTTCATAAACGGCTGTCGGTTTACAGGCTTTCCAAAGTGACTCATCCCTTGATAACTCTGTATCGAAATCAAGGAAATCGAACAAATGGTAATTAGTAGGTTTCATTTATGATCTATTATTATTAGTTTTATCTTCATGCAGACTTCACAAGTCTCTATGGCCCCACTTTTTGCACAGTCCGACACTGCGATAGGCTCAGTGTCGGACTGTACTTACTCCGGTTTTATCCTTCCGGCCTTATTCTTAATGCTTTCTGTCACTTGTGGTCCGTTATTTTTCCATACATTCCGATTGCCGGGACGATTCGAGTCGAAACGTTCAGTCGGACACCAGTTGTTTTCAATCGTATATCCGTCCGTAGCTTCATCCAAATAAATATAAAAGGCCCTGTCATTGGTGGCGTAAGATGCTTCTTCGAGATGTTCGATCCGATTATTCCGCATCACGGAGCCCGGTTGGTTGGAAAGCGTATAAAGTCCTCCGGCATCATACAGACGACGGGCAAAGTGATGTACGTAGTTGGCTTCTATCCGGTTGTTTTTCATTCCGCTTTCCAGCGATGTCCACCCCCAGCCGACACAAATACCCGAATAATTCAAGTGACAGACTTCATTATGGGAAATGTCGATACCGCTGACGTATCCCGCACCGATCCCCACGCACCCCCAGTCTTCATTGGTCACATCGGTGATCAGATTATTTTTAATGTTAATGTCCGTGCATAGGTTACGTTCTTCCGGAGGGATGAAAGGCACATGCGTCTCAAAACCTCCGTCGGGGAATGCACCAATCAGTATGCCTGTACCGCCGATATCCGAAAAGACACAATTCTCTATGCCAGAAGATGAAACAGCCCATTCATAATCCAGTCCGGTAGATGCCAGATGCCGGAACCTGCAGCGACTGAACGTAAGATGCTCAGTACCCCGTACACGTATTGCCGTTTCGGGGCGTGCAATCCACGCCTGGTTCTCCAGTTCCGCTTTCTCCGGAAGTCCCGGTTCATGCAGTTTATAAGCATCCAGCAGAGGAAAACCTCCTTGCAAAGTGACATGTCCCTGATAGGAAGGACGCATCCATGAAGTATGGGCAAAGGTGATTCCTTCCACTCGAATATGCCGCACCGGGCGTTCCAATGTGCCGTCTACAATCATCAATGTTTCCAGAGCAGGAACGATCACTTCGGCAGTCTCCATATCTTCTTCCGAGCGGGGATAATAGTAGATTGTCCCCGACGGATATTCCTGAAACCACTCTCCGGGTTGGTCCAGCAGTTCCAGAGCATTCGTCAGGCAAAAGGAAGAGTTGCCTTTCTCTCCCCCGATGACGGGCTGAGGCCACGGATGGGCAAACTCCAGATGACTCTCCGGTTCGTGAAAGCGAATGACGGCCTGTTCTCCCCTAACGTCTATACTCTTCACACGCAGAATGGCAATCGCCCAACGTTGATGAACTATCATTTCCAGTCGACGGGCATTGAGGAGGTTTCCGATCTGAGAAGCAGGGATTATTATCGTCTGTTCTTCCGGATTGAAATCAATCATCCGTTCCATCACTCCATCAGGAAACTGTGCCGCTCGCTGGGCCTTGTTGCCGTCTACCCACATCTGGCGGGTTTCTACGATTCTATTTCCAAAGGATGGCGCCTTTGCCACCCATATTTTTGATCTTAATTCCTTTGTAATCCGAGGATCATCACATCCCTTCTTCCATCCGGTCACTGCCACTCCGCCACTGATGACAGGATGCGCATTCTCCACCGCACGGATGAGTGTCGGAGAATCGGGCGTGCCGCTATCCTCCGGTCGGATAAACAAAGGAGCGGACTGTGCATAAACCCCGTCTTCCAAACAGATACAAATTCCTCCGGCCGCCTCGGGACGATTCAGCCTTCTCCATTCACGAGCCTGCTTGATGGCGCGATTCAAGGTAAGATAAGGAGCTTCTTTGGTACCTGCATTCCTGTCACTCCCATGCGGAGAAACATAAACCTCGCCTGCGACGAGAACGGAAAATAAACCTAAAGAAGCCATAAAAAGAAGAACAACGATTGTCTTTTTCATGGTACAAACTCAATGTGCTATTATAGTTAGGACGGGCATACATCAATTTAGTACTCGAATAGGATGAAAATAATAAAAATGCCATTGCTACAATTGGAGTACTTTCAGTATTCAGACTATTCAGTTTTACTCGCAAACGACTTGATAGAAGGGGATAGCGGCTGAAGGCACTATTTTGTACCCTGTCTTTAGGAGCTTCTAAACGGTGCAAGTGGCTTCAGTCCTTTCATCCTCAATAATAAATCCATAGTTAATTGGTTATAGCTCTTTGCATGCAAGTTGTAGCTACTCCGCATGCGAGGTGAATTTTATAAGCTCGGCGCTAAACGTCACTCAGTACCGAGGCGAAGGGTACTCAACACCGAGGGTAAGATTGGTGGGATACCGGCTTACTTCAAATCAATAAACTAACCAATAGTTCAGATAAAAAACAGAAGGTCTGTTTACCTCAAACAGAGCCTGTGTTTATTCCAAACAGAACCTTTGTTTGAGATAAACACAGGCTCTATTAAGTCAGTAACTACCGACGTTCGAATGGATTATTTTTCAGGCTGAAGGGACTGAAGCCACTTGCACCGTTCAGAAGCTCCTAAAGACAGGGTATAAAATGCCCCCTTCAGCCGCTATCCCCTTCTGACTGGGCATTTGCGGACAAGGCTGAAAGGACTGAATACGGAATGTCGTTTCTTTGTTGGCGAGGTCGAGTTTTGCCCCTTTTTGTTCCGAAAAGAAGCAAAAACTTATAATTCAAATCCGTACAAAACGAATTCTATGATCGAATAAACCCGACTATAAACTGATAACAGAAATAGCCACAAACTACAAATTTCAGGAATGTTCCCAGTAGAAATCCAATCAATGATCCTACCCCCGATCTAAGTGCTTGAGAAAACTCTTTATTCCCTAGCAATTCGCCAATAACTGCTCCCAAGAACGGACCGAAAATCACTCCCCAAGGCAGGAAAAGAAGGCCGATAAGGGTCCCGATGATACATCCCCAATTGCCCCATCTGCTACCACCGCTATACTTGCTGCCAAGCATAGGGGTGAAGTAGTCCAAGACTTGCACGACAAGAACAATCAGCAGCCATACAATAAGTTGTGTGGTAGTGTATTGAACCTTATCCGTAAAATGAAGAAGGACCAATCCCAAATAAGCAACGGGAGGACCGGGTAGAAAGGGAAGAATACATCCCATCAGTCCGGTAATGAGGCATAACACACCTAGTATAATCAGAATAATATCTAACATCGTTTTATTGCATTTGAAAGATGTACTTTATATCCGGTGGCAATTTAAGCAAATAAACCGAATCCTCCAAAAAACAATCAGTAACGTCGGGAAGGAGTATAATCAATTCTATAAATACGGTCGAAGAAAGGACTCCATTCATTCTCCGCAATCCCAAGTTGCAGACCGTAGAAATGCGTATCCACTTTTCTATATTCCAGCATCTTGTCAGTCAGTTCCGGCACGGATAAAGGTATCTTAAAATCACTGATCCATAACACATCCGCATTCATATACTCCTTTTTTGACTGAAGCAACCGGAAGATAGCTTGCAGCATTCGGGTAGCATCCGTATCTCCACAAGAGGTGGTGGAGAAAAATTCAAGCAGCCGCGCCCTCTCTCTCCGCACATCAATCGGATTGATGGATACAGAAAAGGCAATCAGGAAACAGTCCCGACGTTGCCTGTCAGCTATTTCCAATATTTTAATCAGCAGCGAATATGCAATCTTTTCCGGTTTCCCGACCATGCTTCCGGAAGTGTCCAGACAGACTATCATCGGTCCTTTCTGCGTAGCAGGCTTTATTTCCAGTCGCCGTGCCGGTTGCATGATCTCGGATTTATAGCGGAAGGTCTGAAGTTTTCGGGTAACATATTTATAGACAAACAAGTCTTCCAGCTCATCATCGGCACAATGCGCCAGTTCTGTAGGAAGCAATGCGTTCAGGTCATTCCCTACTGTGATACCCAAAATGTCACTTTTAGAAGAATGCTCCATCTTATATACATTCCCCTGCGCGACATGTAGCTGCTCCTGTCCTTCATCGTCAGCCATACGCCCCATCTTATTGGCAACCTTGACCACTTCCGGATATTCTTTCTGAATGCGGACAATTTTGCGTATCCGCTCAAAATCCACCGTATTCCACATACCGCTCATCAAGCCCCAAGCCTGATAGAACTCGTCTTTCTCTATGTTATTTTGCCGGATATATCCGGGGATATTCCTGAGATTGGCATGAAGTCTGCGTTCGAAATCATCTTTGCGCTGTTCTATCTCCTTTTCCTTTTGCTCCTTCAAATCCCGTTGGAAAGCCTCTTTCCAGTCGTCCACCATCCTCTCCCAGACTTCCTCATCCGCATATTTCCCTTCATTGCCGAACTGCCCCTGATAAAATGCCTTGTCGAAACCATTACCTTCATGTTTGTCGGCAACCTCCTGTAGTAAAGCCTGCCACCCGTCTTTCCGCTTGGTCTCGGACCATTCCAGCACAAGTTCCATTCCTTGCTGTTCCGACTGGCTTTTCTGCATATTGTACTTTTGCTTTTCCAGATTCAGACGGATAAACTGGCTCATTGCATCGTAAAAGATTCGGGCACAAAGTTCATCACTCAGGACTTGTATCTTTATCATCGGATCGTTCATGACGGAAAGCAGGTAAGCGTACAGCGGTTCGTTATCCGCCTCCGCACACTCTCCGGTCGCTACATACTTATCCAGCACCTGCACATAAAATGCAGCATCATATCTAAGACTCATCGCTGTATCTCAGTTTACGGACATCCACACGTGCCCATGCAATCTCTTTACGAAGGGTCGCCACATATTGTGCCACCCCTTTTTTATCTTCTTCGGAAATAAAAATATTCTCAGACAAGTCTTTTACTAATTTCTCAATCCGGTCATGGGCTGTCTCCAACTCCGTCTCATAATCCCGGTCGGTGAGAGTCATATTGCCCAGCCACAACTGCTGTTGCTCTCCCCTCTTCAGCCGACGCATCGGAAAGCGGACACCATTGATATAAAGATTCTTCTCATCCCTGTAAAGTGTCACCCTTTCGGCACCTTGTTCCTTCATTTTGGTGGCATCCGAAAAAGTACGTATAATCGTTCGCTTCGGATTCAGCGGATCGGCATACATGACTCCTGTTGCAGGAACATCCTTCGGACTGTATTCTTTCAGATTCTTATAATCCACAATAAATATGTAGGTATTTCCCGTACCATGATTCTCTATCTGATAGTAGAAATGATCGATGATCATCAAATCATCGTCTCTGCGGTCACCTTTCTGACGGGCTTTCTCCAATGCTTCACGCACGCGGCTCACTTTCAGGTCCGACTTTAATGATAAGTTGATAGCGGCTATCTCCTTCACATAAGGAACAAACAGCGCACGGACAACGATCTGCCGGATATCCGCACACTCTTCCGGTTCATTCCACAAGCAGTGGTAAACAGGTAATAAATCTGTCAGACAGACTTCCTTCCGACCATGAATGAAAGCAGAAGCTTTCAGCAGCTTCACGATATTCTTCCAGCGACGGTCGCTCACATAGACATTCCGATGTACTTCCGAGCCTTGAATCTCGACTTTCTCCAGGTTCTTACGGATTTCTGTGATGCAGGACAGGACTTCGGCAGATACCTTGATCTGCCGTATCTCTTTCTGCCATCCAGCATATTCCTCATCCGAAATCTGCCACCGACATGCTTCCTGTTCTTCTTCGTCACCATCGTCCAGCAACATTTGATAGAACGCTTCCTCCTGTTTCACGCAAGTGCTGATAATGCGAATCAAGAAACGGTCCCACAAGGCTTCCAGTCCTTCGCCCTGCGTAGGCAGTTCATTACTGGCAGCCACCAGCAGCTTCAACGGAAGTTTCAGCTCCGTATCTCCATTACGAAACAGCTTTTCATTGATGACCGTCAGTAACGTATTCTGAATAGCCGGACCGGCTTTCCATATTTCATCCAGAAACACGACATCCGCTGTAGGCAGATACCCGTCCACAGCACGCTCATATTTATCCGATTCCTTCAGACGGCTGATGCTCACCGGACCAAAGATCTCATCAGGTGTGGAGAAACGGGACATCAGGTATTCAAATGCCCTTGCATCTACAAAAGCTCTCTTCAACCGACGGGCCACCATCGACTTTGCCACCCCAGGAGGTCCCAGCAACAAAATACTTTCGCCCGCCAAAGCAGCCAGCAAAGACAAACCGATTTCAGCCTCTTTCTCATATACCCCCCTGTTCATTTCGGACAGCAGCAACTGTATACGTTCTTTTATTTCCATATTATTCTTTGATTCTGCACATAAATAAAGATGTTATTCACCTTACCGCCTATGCATTGTTTGCAGATAAACGGCTTGCAAATATACGGTTTTACCTGTCATTAACATAAATACATCTTCTCTAATTCTGTCTTTTATACTCAAGAATTATCTTAAGGCATATTTAATATTGATTATTTATTCACCCAATATGCAATAAAAACAAAAGGAGGTAAATTTCCTTTCTCATTTTCCCCCATTTACATAAATAAAAACTATCTTTGCGATTCAGAATCCCGAAAGACGAAAGAAAATGGAGCAAATAGACAACCTAAAAGAGCTTATCAATCAAGGGGATGTGGACATAGCAATCAAGCAACTGGACCAACTTCTCCAAGACGATTCTGTCGAGAAAGATAAAGATATGCTCTACTATTTACGGGGAAATGCCTACCGAAAAAAAGGAGATTGGAAGCAGGCGCTGGATAACTACCAGTATGCTATCGATCTTAATCCCGACAGCCCCGCTGTTCAAGCCAGAACAATGGCGATAGATATCCTGAATTTCTACCACAAAGATATGTATAATCAATAACCGAATTCAAAGATAACGTAATAAAATAGAGATTATGGCAAAAATTAAAGGAGCAATCGTAGTCGACACGGAGCGTTGCAAAGGATGCAACCTATGTGTAGTAGCGTGTCCGCTCGATGTAATCGCCCTCAACAAAGAGGTAAATATGAAAGGCTATAACTATGCCTGGCAAGTAAAAGAAGATACCTGCAACGGATGCAGTTCGTGTGCAATGGTTTGTCCCGACGGATGTATCTCAGTGTATAAAGTAAAAGTAGAATAAAAGAAAAAGAATATGGCAGAAGAAGTTGTATTAATGAAAGGAAACGAAGCCATCGCCCACGCAGCTATCCGTTGCGGTGCGGACGGATACTTCGGATATCCTATTACTCCCCAATCGGAAGTACTGGAAACGCTTGCCGAACTGAAACCGTGGGAAACAACCGGCATGGTAGTTCTCCAGGCAGAAAGTGAAGTGGCAGCTATCAATATGGTATATGGAGGCGCAGGTAGTGGAAAGATGGTATTGACCTCTTCCTCAAGTCCCGGCGTGAGTCTGAAACAGGAAGGTATCTCCTACATCGCAGGTGCCGAACTTCCTTGTCTGATTGTAAACGTAATGCGCGGCGGCCCCGGATTGGGAACCATCCAGCCGAGTCAGGCGGACTACTTCCAGACAGTGAAAGGAGGCGGTCACGGTGACTACAGACTGATTGCCCTTGCTCCGGCATCCGTACAGGAAATGGCGGATTTCGTTGCACTCGGATTCGAACTTGCTTTCAAATACCGTAATCCGGCTATTATCCTTGCCGACGGTGTAATCGGACAGATGATGGAAAAAGTAGTTCTTCCTGCACAGAAGCCACGCCGCACCGATGCAGAAGTTATCGAACAATGTCCGTGGGCTGCTACCGGAAAAGCGAAAGGTCGTAAACCGAATATTATTACTTCACTCGAACTGAAGCCGGAAGCAATGGAAATCAACAACATCCGTTTCCAGGCTAAATACAAACAGATTGAGGAAAACGAAGTACGCTTCGAAGAAATCAACTGCGAAGATGCAGAATATCTGATCATAGCTTTCGGTTCCATGGCACGTATCGGTCAGAAAGCAATGGAACTTGCCCGCGAAAAAGGAATCAAAGTAGGTATTCTTCGCCCCATCACTTTGTGGCCGTTCCCGACCAAAGCCATTGCCGCCTACGCTGACAAAGTGAAAGGTATGCTCGTTACAGAATTGAATGCCGGACAGATGATTGAAGATGTCCGCCTGGCTGTCAATGGTAAAATAAAGGTAGAACATTTCGGACGTCTCGGCGGTATTGTTCCCGATCCGGATGAAATTGTAACTGCTCTGGAAGAAAAAATAATCAAATAACGAAACGACGATGAATCCCGATAAAATAAGAAACGTATTGAACATCCTTTTCATGATATTGGCACTTGCCGCTATCATTGTCTACTTTGTAGTAGGAAAGGAAGATTTTAAAATGTTTATCTACGTATGCGGCGCGGCAATCTTTGTCAAGCTGATGGAGTTTTTTATACGGTTCACCAACAGATAAGGAGAAGAAGTTATGACTAAAGAAGAAATAATCAAACCTGAGAATCTGGTTTATAAAAAACCGACTCTGATGAATGATAATGCCATGCACTACTGCCCGGGTTGCAGTCACGGCGTGGCTCACAAGCTCGTTGCCGAAGTTATTGAGGAAATGGGTATGGAAGAAAAAACGGTGGGAGTCTCTCCGGTAGGATGCGCAGTTTTCGCCTACAACTATCTGGATATAGACTGGCAGGAAGCTGCTCACGGACGTGCACCTGCGGTGGCTACAGCTATCAAACGCTTATGGCCCGACCGTCTCGTTTTCACTTATCAGGGTGACGGTGACCTAGCTTGTATCGGTACTGCCGAAACAATTCACGCACTGAACCGTGGCGAAAATATTACTATTATCTTCATCAATAACGCTATCTACGGTATGACCGGCGGACAAATGGCTCCGACGACTCTGGTAGGCATGAAGAGCTCTACTTGTCCTTACGGACGTGATGTCGAACTGCACGGCTATCCATTGAAGATTACCGAGATTGCCGCCCAACTGGAAGGAACTGCTTACGTTACGCGTCAGTCGGTACAATCAGTGCCCGCCATCCGCAAAGCCAAGAAGGCAATACGCAAGGCGTTCGAAAATTCGATGAACGGCAAAGGTTCCAATCTGGTAGAAATCGTATCAACTTGTAGCTCCGGCTGGAAGATGACTCCGGAAAAATCAAATAAATGGATGGAGGAACACATGTTCCCATTCTATCCGCTGGGTGATTTAAAAGATAAAGAATAACGCAAAAGTCAACAGAACAATGAAAGAAGAAATAATTATTGCTGGATTCGGTGGACAAGGCGTATTGTCCATGGGTAAAATCCTTGCTTATTCCGGACTGATGGAAGGAAAAGAAGTGAGCTGGATGCCGGCATACGGTCCTGAACAACGAGGCGGAACAGCCAATGTGACAGTGATTGTCAGCGATGACAAAATCTCTTCACCGATCCTGAGTAAATATGATACGGCGATCATACTGAACCAGCCTTCACTGGAAAAGTTTGAAAGCAGAGTAAAGCCGGGCGGTATCCTGATCTATGACGGATATGGGATTATCAACCCTCCTACCCGCAAGGATATCAAAGTATATCGCATCGACGCAATGGATGCTGCCAACGAAATGAATAATGCGAAAGCCTTCAATATGATCGTACTTGGCGGTTTACTGCAACTCCGTCCTATCGTAACTCTGGAAAACGTCATCAAAGGATTGAAGAAAACTCTTCCGGAACGCCATCACCACTTGATTCCTATGAACGAGGAAGCGATCAAAAAAGGAATGGAATTAATCCACGAAGTTTAATAAATTAAGAGTTTAAAATTGAGAATTGAGAATTATTTGCTAGATAATAGCGCGATGCAACATAATTTTCAATTCTCAATTCTCAATTCTCAATTTAAGTAAGTATCTTTGCCTCCAATTATGAGACGAATCTTACTATTATATATATTATTCTCCGTTGTAGGACTGAGTGCTATCCATGCACAGCTCAACCCTGCCCGCCAACAAATCGACGAGAACGGACGCGACCAATATGGTAATCAGGTAGACCCTGCCATGATTCCGGACAAACTGGATAGTGCCAATGTTGAAGTACAGGGATTGCCACCTACACTCTACATGTGGCGCATTAAAAATCAATTGGGCGACCGGACAATGATTCCGGCAGATACAACTTATCATCACTTTCAGAATACGAATCTTACAGAAGGAATCACCGGACATTATAATTATCTGGCCAACCTAGGTTCACCGCGTCTGTCGCGTATCTTCTTTGAGCGTCGTTATCCGGAGCCAACCATCTTTATGGAGCCTTTCTCCAGCTTTTTCATTCGCCCGACGGAATTTAACTTTACGAATAGTAATGTTCCTTATACTAACCTGACCTATCACAAGGCCGGAAATAAGCAAAATGGAGAAGAACGTTTCAAATCTTATTTTTCAGTCAATGTAAACAAGAAGCTGGCTTTCGGCTTTAATATTGATTATCTGTATGGCCGAGGCTACTATAATAATCAAAATACTTCTTATTTTAATGCCGCGCTTTTCGGTAGTTACATTGGCGACCGCTATCAGGTGCAGGGAATCTATAGCAACAACTATCTGAAAACGAATGAGAACGGTGGTATCACTGACGACCGATACATTACCGCACCGGAAGAAATGGCAGAAGGAAGAAAAGAATATGAATCTGTCAATATCCCTACCGTACTCAATGCCAGTGCCAACCGTAACCATGACTTCTATGTCTTTCTGACACAACGCTATAATCTGGGATTCCACCGGGATATTCCACAGGCAGAAAATGATACGATGCCTGCCAAACAGGAATTTGTTCCGGTCACCAGCTTTATACATACCATTCAGGTAGAACGTTCGCGCCATAATTTCCGTTCGGATGATAATGTAGAAAACTATTACAAGCAAACTCTCCTTGATAAAGAGAATACATTCGTCAGAGACAGTACTGTCTATATCGGAGTCAAGAATACCATAGGTATTGCTTTGCTCGAAGGCTTCAACAAATATGCAAAAGCCGGATTGACAGCCTTTGCCTCACATAAGCTGAGCAAATATTCATTAATGAGCCTAGACCCGCTAAAGCAGGATAAATACAATGAGACAGAAATCTATATCGGTGGCGAACTGACTAAAAAACAGGGAAACTTTCTTCATTATCATGCAATCGGTGAAGTGGGCATGGCAGGAAAGGCTATCGGACAGTTTGATGTCAAAGGAGATATCGACTTAAATATCCCTTTATGGAAAGATACCGTCAGTGTGATTGCACGCGGAGAAATCAGTAATAAACTTGCTCCATTCTACATGCGTCATTACCACTCCAAACATTTTTGGTGGGATGATGATATGGATAAGGAATTCCGCACCCGTATCGAAGGCGAGCTGAGCATAGCTAATTGGGGGACCCGCTTAAGAGCCGGTGTTGAAAATATAAAGAACTATACTTATTTCAACCAGCAGGCATTACCGGAACAAAAAGGTGGTAGCTTGCAAGTAGTATCAGCTTGCTTCAATCAGGATTTCAAAGTGGGAATCTTCCATCTGGACAATGAAGTGATCTGGCAGAAATCCAGTGATCAGGCTGTACTTCCATTGCCGGAACTTTCGCTGTATCATAACTTCTATATGCAGTTCAAGCTGGCGAAAAAAGTATTGAGTGTACAATTAGGTGCTGATGTACGTTACTTCACTAAATATGATGCTCCGGCCTATATGCCTGCTACACAGCAGTTCTACCTGCAACCGGAAGAAGGTAAAGTAGAGATAGGCGGTTATCCGATAGTGAATGTTTATGCTAACTTACACTTGAAACGTACCCGTTTCTATGTGATGATGTATCACGTCAATCAGGGAATGAGCAAACCTAATTACTTCCTGGCACCTCATTACCCCATTAACCCACGTGTGCTGAAATTCGGACTTTCATGGAACTTCTATGATTAACAAAACCTCTATGGCTTATGAAAACGCGCCCGAAATTGAGACTATTCAGATATCTGTTGCCGGTAGTCATTGTACTGGCACTCATCTTCTCTGTCCGCTATTGCGGTAAGCAGGAAAAACCTCGGGGGCATCCACGTGATTATGCAGCCATCGCCAAAGAAGGTATCCTGCGTGTAGCCACCGAATATAATTCAATCAGTTTTTATGTAGACAGTGACACTGTCTCCGGATTCCATTATGAACTGATAGAAGCGTTCGCACGTGACAAGGGGCTGAAAACTGAAATCACTCCTGTCATGAGCTTCGACGAACGGCTGAGAGGATTAAGCGACGGACGCTACGATGTCATAGCTTACGGAATACTGGCAACCAGCGAACTGAAAGATTCCCTGCTTCTCACCTCCCCCATCATACTCAACAAGCAGGTGCTGGTGCAACGAAAAGCGAACGGGGAGAATGATTCGCTTTATATCCGAAACCAATTGGACCTTGCCCAAAAGACACTTCATGTGGTGAAAGGCTCGCCTTCTATTCTACGTATTCAGAATCTGGGAAATGAAATCGGAGATACTATTTATATAAAGGAAATAGAGAAATACGGTTCAGAGCAGTTGATTTCGTTAGTTGCTCATGGAGATATCGATTATGCCGTCTGTGATGAAAGCATTGCCCGTGCAGTGGCAGATTCATTGCCTCAGGTAGATATCAATACCGCAATCAGTTTTACTCAATTCTACTCATGGGCAGTCAGCAAGCAATCACCCGCATTGCTCGATAGTTTGAATACATGGCTGGATAAATTCCAAAAAGAAAAAGAGTATCAAAAGATTTACCGGAAATACTATGGTGATAAATAGATAAAAAATAATACGCCGAAGACTTGACTTTCGCATTTGAATGTCGTATCTTTGTCAACGTAATCATAAAGTAGTTTCAGTTAAACTACACGTAAAGGAGGGAATCACAGTTCCCTCCTTTCTTTTTGTTACAATGAATGAAAATCAGCCTTTTTCCCAGCTTTTTGCTCATTTTACCCCCGAGCTTAGTCCGTTTTACCTCGTTTGTTACCATACTTAACATAGTATCTTATGACTAATTAGATGCTTTGTTATGATTAATCAGATGCTTTGTTATCCATAAACCGATGCTTTGTTATCCATAAACCGATGCTTTGTTATCCCAAAACAGAAGCTCTGTTTCCGGACAGCTCCCAAGAGTTAACAATCAATAAAGTTGCTCTTGACAAAAATTTGCTCTACTTTTGAAAAAAATTCCCTTTTCGATGTCACGTTTTTAATCCGCCACCGTCTTATCAGTGTAAATGGAACTGAAACAATTTAAAATAACCGTTGTACCCCTTCGAGACAAGCTGCTGAACTACGCCCGAAGGATGACAGATGATCCTTCGGATGCGGAAGATGCCGTACAGGAAGTCATGCTGAAGCTGTGGAATCTGCGCCAGAAGCTAGACGAGTACAGAAGTATCGAAGCCGTAGCCATGACCATGACGCATCATCTCTGCATGGATATGTGGCGTGCCAAACGACCGGACACTCTATCACTCGACCGTGTACAGGCTCCCACCCCTTCGGCCACTCCGGAGCGACTGCTGGAAGAGAAAGATGAGTTCAGACTGATGCGGGAAATTATCGACTCCCTGCCTACGCTGCAACGAACGATTATCCGCATGAAAGACATCGAAGAGTACGAGACGGAAGAGATTGCCGAAATCACCGGCTGCAACGCAGAAGCCATCCGCAGTAATCTGTCGAGGGCCCGCAAGAAAGTAAGGGAAGTCTATTTGCAAACGATACAAGAACGAAAAAGGAGGAACAAAGCATGAAAGATATAGAAACCTTGCTAAACAAATATTTCGAAGGAGAAACCACTTGCGAAGAAGAACGCAGACTACGACGTTTCTTTGCCGAAGGGCTCGTACCGGAACATCTGGAGGTATATTGCCCGATGTTCGCTTTCTTCGAAGCGGAACAGAAGGAACTTGCGGAAATCTCCGGTAAAGGTAATGCCGCCGAGATGCCGGAACTCGCCCCATTCGAGAAAAAGACAAAAACGGTCAGACAGTATCTGACTTACAGTCTCAGTGCTGCCGCTGCCGCCATCCTGCTACTGGTGGGCATCTCCGGTATCTACCGTCATCTATCCCCTGCACCGGCCAACTATGTGATCATTGACGGGAAGGAATATACGGACGTTCATTTAATCCGCGAACAGGCGATGGTCGCCTTTCGTGACGTCAGCCTCAGCGAGGAGGAAGTGTTCGCTACTTTATTTGATGAATAATATAAAAACAGCATATAATTATGATGAATAAAATCATTCGTACCACACTAATCACCCTGTTACTTACATTCGCCGCCCATGCGGCCGCCCAACAGGGACTACAGATTGCCACCGTCTTTCAGAAGTACGGAAAGCAAAAAGGGGTAACTATGGTAGAGCTATCCAATGAAATGCTGGAAACTTACCAGATGACTCTCTATAAAAGTCTTGTGTTCAAGGATGCCAGTGATGCACTACCTACGATTCTCCGTTGCCTGGAAGCCGACAAGAAGAAAGCAAAGAAGGTGAAAGAAGTGGTTTCCAACGGGCAAATCAAGTCCGGCTATTACCAGCTTCCCCAGCTCAAGGAGGATGTGAACCGCTTTATCCTCTTCAAAACCGGAAAGAAAGATTCGGCTACCCTTATCTATATCGAAGGAGAACTGGATGCCGACGACCTGATCACCATGTTATTCATGAAGAAAGAATAAAAAACAGATAAAGAAATACGAATATGAAAAAAC
Source organism: Bacteroides sp. MSK.20.82 (assembly GCF_019052485.1). Classification (NCBI taxonomy): domain Bacteria; kingdom Pseudomonadati; phylum Bacteroidota; class Bacteroidia; order Bacteroidales; family Bacteroidaceae; genus Bacteroides; species Bacteroides sp. MSK.20.82. Next base: position 64,615 of record NZ_JAHQUN010000017.1, on the reverse strand, counting down.
TATTATTACTATGGCTCATGATAGCTCCAATGAGCGGAATGGCACAAAATGAAAGTACACCGCAGGATACAACACTTTACGTCAACGGACGGAAGATCGTGATCAAGGAACAAGGCGACAAGATTAAAGTGAAACTCTACGAAAGCGCATCCGGCGGAGATACGATAACAAACGCGCAAATCTTCGAAGGAGTCTACCTGAACGGGCAGAGTACGGAAAGCCGTACCGTGCTGAGCGCTCTCCCCTTCTCGAAGAAAAACAACAAGAGAAACAGGTTCGAGCCACATGCCGGCGGATTCTACATCGGCTACACCCGACTGTCCAATGACTTCCTCTCATTCAATCCGTCGAACGGTGCCGACCTCAACACCAGTCATTCATGGGAGATAGGCGGCAATCTGTTTACCGGTTCGCACGCTTTTGCACCTACCTATAACTGGGGGATCACCATCGGACTAGGATGGGGATACCGCAGTATGCGCCTGGACGGCAATGATGTATTTCGTGAAATAGACGGAGTGACTGAAATTTACTCCGGCATGGAGGCAGAAGAGCCTACAGAGTACAGCAAAAGCCGTCTGCGCTATTTCTACTTCCGCATTCCGCTCTCTATCGAATGGCAAACACGGCTCAACGGCAAAGGTCCTTTGTTCTTTGCTGTAGGTCCCGAAGCCGAAATACGTCACGGATTCAGATCCAAAGCCAAAGTCAACGGATCGAAGAAGACGATTGACAAGGGACTGAACGGGCGCCCGCTAGGTATCAACTTACTTGCACAAGCCGGTTATGCGGATTTAGGAGTGTATATGCGTTACTCCACCTACGGCCTCTTTGAGAAGAACAAAGGTCCCGAACTTTATCCGTTCTCTTTCGGTGTATGCTGGTACTGGTAAAGTAAAAACTCAGCCCCTTGCCTATTTCTGACAGTTAACAATCAATAAAGTTGTTCTTAATAAAAAATAGCTTTATCTTTGGGAGTTGTTAAAACAAGCACAATAGGTATATTATGAGTGAAAAGATGATTAAATGGGGCTTCATCGGCTGCGGAGAAGTAACCAAAACCAAAAGTGGCCCCGCCTTTCAAAAGGTAGAACATTCTGAAGTAGTAGCTGTAATGAGCCGCGACGGCGCCAAAGCAAAGGCTTACGCAAAAGAAAGAGGAATCAGAAAATGGTATGATGACGCTCAGGAACTGATAGACGATCCGGAAGTAAATGCCATTTATATCGCCACTCCTCCTTCTTCACACGCTACATACGCCATTATGGCTATGAAAGCAGGCAAGCCTGCCTATATTGAAAAACCAATGGCTGTCACTTATGAGGAGTGTACACGCATCAACCGTATTTCTAAGGAAACGGGTGTTCCCTGTTTCGTCGCATATTACCGCCGCTATCTCCCCTACTTTCAGAAAGTGAAAGAAATGGTAGAGAACGGTTCTATCGGTAATGTCATAAACGTACAAGTCCGCTTTGCACAGCCGCCACGTGATTTGGATTACAACCGTGAAAATCTTCCTTGGCGTGTACAGGCTGATATTGCCGGTGGCGGTTACTTCTATGACCTCGCCCCGCATCAGATCGACTTGCTGCAAGATATGTTCGGCTGCATCCTCGAAGCCAGCGGATATAAGAGCAATCGTGGAGGGCTTTATCCTGCCGAAGATACGCTGAGCGCCTGCTTCCAGTTCGACAACGGATTGGTCGGCAGTGGTTCATGGTGCTTTGTTGCCCATGATTCCGCCCGCGAAGACCGCATCGAAATTATCGGAGATAAAGGTATGATCTGCTTCTCTGTCTTTACGTACGAGCCGATTGGTCTGCACACCGAACGCGGCCGGGAGGAAATCTGTATCGGTAATCCTGAGCATGTTCAACAACCTCTTATTCAGGCAGTAGTAGATCATCTGCTCGGTAAGTCAGTCTGCTCATGCGACGGAGAAAGTGCTACCTTGACTAACTGGGTAATGGACAAAATATTAGGGAAGCTCTAAGATAATGCTCCCTCGTTTGTTTCTTAAAATAATTTAATCACTTTATTCTATCGTTAGTTTTCTTTATATTTGCGAAAGGTAGCAATAAAAGCAAAACTAACGATATTTATTTTTTATAACTATGACCAAAGAAGAACTAATGAGGAAAGCAATAGAGCTTTCGAAGGAAAATGTTGCTAATGGTGGAGGCCCGTTCGGAGCTGTCATTGCAACAAAAGAAGGAGAAATTATAGCTACAGGAGTCAACAGAGTAACCTCTTCATGTGATCCCACTGCTCATGCCGAAGTTAGTGCCATACGTGCCGCAGCCGCGAAACTGGGAACATTCAACCTCAGCGGATACGAAATCTATACTTCATGCGAACCTTGCCCGATGTGTCTGGGTGCCATCTATTGGGCACGACTGGACAAAATGTATTATGGGAACAACAAGACAGATGCCAAAAACATCGGTTTTGACGATTCCTTTATTTATGATGAGCTGGCTCTAAAACCTGCCGACAGAAAACTTCCCTCGGAAGTATTATTGCACAACGAAGCCATTACAGCCTTTGAAGCCTGGATGTCCAAAGAAGACAAAGTAGAATATTAGCATCTAATCTCACTTAAACTCACTAATACTTAGTAAAATGAAAAGAAAAAACTTTTTGATTCTTCTAGCCGCAGGATGTTTGTTCAGTTGTCAGCAACAGGATGAACTGCAAGAAACAAGTAAAGAAGCAACCAACTTCTCTATCTCTATCGACGACGCTCTCTCTGACCCGCTCACCCGTACCAGCAATGATCTGTTCCCTGCCAGAAATAGCATCACTACAGGAGAAGTTATCTCCATGGCTGCCTCCGGTCAGGACTATACTCCGTTTATTGTTGGCAAAGACAGCCGCGCATGGAACGAAATAGGAACTGCCACAGGCACAGTAACCTTCTACGCCCACTATCCGGCATTGACAGACGAAGCCGCTACCAGATCAGGCGGTAACAAACGCTATTTAAAAGGAGGTCAGGAGCACTTGTTCGGAACAGCGGAAGCAGCTCCGGGCAGCCAGAATGTATCGCTGAAATTCAAACGAATGACCGTGCCGGTTATTATACTTGATGAGAACGATCGTCCGTATGAAGGCGAAGCTAAAGTTGAGCTCAGCCTGAAAAACGAAGGTACGCAGGATTTATTGAACGGTACCATAGAAATCAACGAAAATGCGCTGTCAGAGAATATCGAAGTAAAGAAAGTATCCGAAGGCGTTACTACCAATGTTCTCCCGCAAAAGATCAATGCTGGAGAGGAAATAGGAACAATCACTGTCGGAGGAGTCACTCAGAAGATCAGTGCAGTGGAAGATCTTGATTTAAAAGCCGGAAGCACACTTTCTGTCAGATTATCAAAAAAATTCGGAGGCGGTATTATTGATGGCAATGTTCCATTGTACAGATAAGAAGATTGCACTTAAAGACAATCTTGCAGATTATATAAATATAAAGAACGGGATTCGTATGAATCCCGTTCTTTTATTTAGACCTAAAAACTATATAATAAGCCGGTCAGTCCCCAAGAGCCGACCGACTTATTTATAACACTTTATTACTTATCCCACCATACGCGTGATGTCATCTTATCGCCTCCGCTAAGTCTCTTAACGGCATCATTGTAATTAACAGGATTAGCTGTTATTTCACTTGTCGGATAAATGAAACGACGAGGAATCTCTCCATTTGTCACATTGTTAGGATAGCTGGCTGCATTTCGAGCCGGGGTTAATTTGGGATATCCAGTACGACGCCAATTTGCAAAAGCTTCATACTCATTACAGAACGTATGGATATAATATTCCGTATTAATCTGTTCCAGCGCTTTTTCCGTATCAGCATCCAATGGATTAGCATTCAGATAGGCAGTTATCGCATCATCTGTAATCGTAGCTGAGGCTTTTTCATAATAGGAGAATTGTTTCATGGCAGCAGTTACTCCATCTCTATAAAATTTTTCTGCATCTCCTGTATAGAGTCCACGTTTCACTGCATCAGCCAATAATAACAAGTTACCGGCATGAGTGACAAGCATAGAGGGTGAATCCGGGCGTGCATAAACTGTACGGTTAGGAACAGAATATGCTTTTCTCCAATCAACCTGATAGCTTGGAGCTTTACTCAAATCCCAGTCTCCTCCTGACACATCATAACCAACCGGCATACCTTTCTGCTTAGCAGCCGTGTTGTCACCTAAATCAAAATCAGCATCTCCCCATCCCGGTTTAGGATCTCTGGTACAAACTGTAGCAATCAGAGGAAGACGAGGATCGTCCTGAAGGATGTTTATAAATGTTTCGCTGATATAGAACGCCTGAGTATCCAGACTGGAAAATACTTTTCCGTAAGGTTCGGCAGAGTCATCGCTTGGTGAACCATTGGTATGTCTGACGATCGCATTATCATCGTTGCTTACGAACAAGCCATTCGAAACCGCTTTAGCTACCCATGTTTTCGCTTTATCAGGAGCTACTTTGGTCAGGCGCATGGCTACCCGGAGCATCAGTGAGTTTGCAAATTTCTTCCATTTCGCAGCATCACCGTTATAGATAACGTCGGCAGCCCCTATCGTATTACCGGCAGAAGTGCTTAATGCAGCTTGTGCTTCATCGAGTTCTTTCAGCAGATCATTATAGATTGCTTCTTGTGTATCATATTTAGGATACGGAATCGGATTGGTAGAATACCCCTGCCCTGCTTCAGAATAAGGAACGTCTCCATAAAGGTCAGTCATATTCTGGAACATATATGCTTTCAGAATGCGGCACATCTGATATTCATTCGCATAAGCGGGATTTCCTTCCCAATTATTCATCACATCTATAATATTACGAATAGCTGCACGCCCACCAGAATAGAATCCTCCCCAATAAGCACCACTATACTGATCGTTCCATGTATAGAAAACTCCATACGCCCAATCTACACTAGCCGTATGCTGTATCATGTTGGCTGTGTAGATACAGCCATTACGCCACACGTCCCAGTCGGAGCCACATATCTGTGCTTCAACCTGAGTAAATTCCATTTTATAATCCACCACTCCGGGATTCAGGTTCATAGGGTCGTTATTCACATCCCCAAAGTCATTACAGCTCGTCGCTAATCCCATCAGACCAAAAGCCGTCAATATATATAAAGTAAACTTTTTCATTGTTACAGTATTTAAGATGTTAGAACTTAACATTTACATTGAATCCCACATTTCTCGTGGCAGGATATCCGTTCAATTCCAGACCTTGAGCATTACCGTTATTATAAGCTGATTCCGGATCAATATTATCCGTATGCTTCAATATAGTCCAAAGGTTACGACCGACTAAGGAAAGGGTTACCCCTTTTATAAGTGTCTGCTTATTCAACCATGCCTGCGGCAAAGTATATCCGACTGACAGTTCGCGCAGTTTTATAAAACTCGCATTATAAACAAACTCTTCAGCAATATTCTGACTGGTAATAGCCTGCCAATAGTCTTGTGCAGAAACGGCTACGGTATTCTTCACATAGCCCCCTTTACCATCAGACATTACACCATTGCCCACCATTGTTCCTTTACCGTCAGCACCACGTCCCTGCAAAGTATTCTTGTGCAGACCGTTGCTGTAAAGAGACAGATTGGTTCCGGAGAACATCTTAGCTCCTGCTTTGAAGTCAATCAGGAAAGAAAGAGTTATGTTTTTGTAAGTAAACTCATTGCGCCATCCGCCGGTTACCTTATAAACGCCGTTTCCTAATACCTGAACCTCGTCTGAGTGTACAGGAAGACCGTTTTCAAAAATAACTTGTCCGTCCGAAGTACGTTTGTATTCATAACCGACTAATTCACCATAAGGATGCCCCAAGATATTCTGAACAGAAACACTACCTACACGTGAGTTGGCTCCGTCAAGAGTTAATCTCTTTATCTTTTCTCCCGTTCCGTCTATTCCCAGGTATTTCACATCACTGCTATTATAAGCGATATTGAATGTAGAATTCCAGTTAAAGTCCTTTGTATGAACAGGAACGGCATTCACCATTACTTCCACACCATTATTTCTGATTTCTCCGACATTCTGGATAGCTGATTCAAAACCGGAAGCACCACTGGTGGTTACCTGCACGATATCATCTTTGGTTGTTTTTACATAATATGCAGCATCCAATGACAGGCGATTATCCAAGAAAGAGAGGTTCAAACCAATTTCCCATTCGGAAATCTGAACCGGTTTCAGTCCTTTGTTAGGTACGGTCGAGTTATTGATCGTTACTACAGGCTGTCCGTTCGATTGGTAATTATCTACTTTATAGGTAAGAAGATTCTGATATGCTTTGGTTCCGTTAGATGCAGCTGCATAGGATGCACGCACCTTTCCGAAAGTAAACCAGTCGGGAGTCTTGAATGTATCACTAAATACCCATGACATACCGATAGAAGGATAGAAATAATGATTATTATTCGGGTCCAGTGTAGAGAACCAGTCATTACGTCCGGTTAAGTTTAAGAATACCTGATTCTTATAACCAAGGTCTGCAGTACCATAGATTGAATTTACCCGGTATTCTGTATATTCTTTCTTATACACATGCTTCGCAGTGTTGCTGCTTGAATAAAAATCGGGCACAAAGAATGAAGAGGCCTTATCATCCAGACCGTATTTCTTTGTAATATTTCTCTGACGGTTTCCACCGAAAGTAGCACCGACACTCCAGTCTCCGAATGTCTTATTGAATCCGATCAAATAGTTCAGGTTCATTTCAGAGAAGTTCTGAGTGTATTCCTTTATATAACCGCGTGGATCTTCCGGAGAAGCGGAACCGATTGGCTTCACTTCGGAATATTCCAGATTATAACCGTCACGTGTCACAGCCCCCTGAATGTATAACCAGTCAAAGATATCATACTTCAAAGTCATACCACCAGTCAGACGATTACGGTTGGTTTCATTGGTAACCCTGTACTGCAACCAATACGGATTATTAAAATAACCGTTCGTACCACCTAACAACTCTTTCCCGTCAGCACCGGTACCCCAGTCACAATCCGGATTTTCACGTTCCATCCAACGGATATCAAATGAATTGGCATGATAAAGAAGTGCGGCATTCGTGTTACTGTTACCATCGGACAAGTTAGAACGACCTTTATTCTTGTCGAATACGTAGTTGGCATTCACCATTAAATGAACTTTTGAAGAAATGTCATAAGTCGTATTCATATTGATACCTTGCTGACTGATGCTGGAATTGGGAAGTATCCCCTTTACCGCCATATTGGAAACACCAAAACGATAGGATATCTTATCGGAAGCACCACTTACTGCCAAAGTTGTTGTATTGTTAATCCCAGTACGATAGAAGTTCTTCCAGTTATCTACAGGAGAATAGGCATATTCGTTCCCCAAGAAGTTTACTGCTTTTTTTCCATCCATTACTTCACCCCAGCTGGATGTTTCCGTTGCTTTTGCCACATCTGCAGAAAGCGGACGGTTACCCTGAGTTCCTTGCCCGTAGACATTCTGGAAATCGCGGTAATCATAAATCACATCAAAAGCCAAGTTATTGTTAAATTCAACGGAGACCGGTTTTCCTTTCTGACCGGATTTAGTAGTAATCAAGATAGCACCGTTACCACCACGATATCCATAAAGAGCAGATGCAGCAGCACCTTTCAACACTTGAATATCTGCAATATCATCCGGATTGATACTTGACAAACCATCGCCCATATCTTTACCTCCCCATTGACCTGCACTACCAATATTAGTATTATCAAACGGAACACCGTCGATAACATAAAGCGGCTGGTTGTTTCCCGTCAAAGAAGCATTACCACGAATTACGACACGGCTACTACCACCCGGACCTGTTGCATTTCCGGAAACGGAAACACCGGCAATCTTACCGGAAAGTGCGTTACCAATGTTCGTTGTACGAGCTTCCGTGAAATCTTTTCCTCCTACTGTCGTTGTAGAATAGCCGAGGGACCTTTTCTGACGCTTAATCCCCAAAGCTGTCACTACAACTTCATCGAGTGTCTGCGTATCTTCCTGTAAGGTAATGTCTAAAGGTTTACCCGTGAACTTCACTTCCTGTGGGGTATAACCTACATAAGAGATTTGAATCGTTGCTCCATCAGGAACATTGGAAAGAACAAAATTACCGTCCAAGTCGGTAATTACACCATTTGTAGTACCCTTGACTACAACTGAAGCTCCAATAACCGCTTCACCTGCCTTGTCTTTTACTACACCTTTACACGTACCGTTTTGCTGTGTGACACTCACACTTGTTGCTCCATTCTCAGAGGCTGCATAGGAAATTGCTGCCGGCATGGCAAACAAGAGCAACAGCACACTTACTGATTTGAGTGGTTTAAACATAATACTGCTCTTTTAAGGTTAATAAAAATTGTCTGTGTGTAGAGAGGACGTCAATATTTCATAGTTTGGTTCTGACTACGATTACAAAAATATGAATTTATTTTAAATAACAAGAAAATAAGTAGTTTTTTTTCTTTAAACAAAAAGAATAATTATATCGGCTAACAAAATTACAATATTCAAAACAGAATGAACCTTCTTTGGCATTAAATGAAAAGATAATAAAGAAATCCCTGGAACTGCTGTAGACACTCAGCATTCCAGGGACTCTAACACACAAAAGTTATTATTGAAATTGAAAACAGTTTCTAATTAAAAGCGTAAACCTAAAGTCATCATCACTTTACTACGGCTATTTGTCACATCAGTCTTTTTTAAAGCTCCATCATCAAATGGATAGAAATCTTCCTTATAAGTACTATACATGTAAGCCAAGTCTGCGTAAAAAGTCGATCCTCTATAACCGATACCTAATGTATAATTATTATTTGCTTTTGCATTCGCAAAATCCGTATCCGTATTAATTGAATTGTAGCTCAAATCTTTAAAAGCTGTTTTTTTGAATGCTGCTGACATATAATTATAGCCTAAACGAAAAGCAAATTGAGGAATAACTTTCCACTCAGCACCGATACGGAAAGTATTCACACCTTTCAACATTTCTTTTGCTGTAGGATTCTGCCATCCCATTGCTTCTCCATCCGAATAACTAAAATGCATAGCGGAGTAATCCTGATATTCATATTCTGCTCCAATAGCGAAAGATGATCCATAAGTATACCCAAGACTTAAATTATATTTCCATGGTGTACGGAAACGGAAGTCATATCCATAATCAACACCATTCGTAAAATCATAAGAATCTACAACAGCCTCACTTAATTTTTTAGAGTCAAAATCAGGGGTATATGTCACTGCTCTAACATTCGTTTTAATTTTCAAATTATAAAATGTAGGAGTATGAACAGAAACACCAATACGGAATGGAGAGTCTTCAAATGGACGCACGATAGCTCCAAACTTAAAATCCACACCTGAACCATCTATTTTATTCTCAGTAGTCATTTCATAACTTGGAGTACCATAATTCACATTTTCTACAATATATTCCCCATACTCCTCTCCATAAGTAGAAATCTTTGAGTAATTAACATCGTAAGCACCAATGGTCAATCCTAAATAAACACGATCACTTATATTAAAAGCAACATTAAAATCATACTGATTGATTCCTCCTTTTTCATGTCCATCATACCATGAATATGGTTGAGGTAAATAACCTATATAGCCATTTTTATCTTCATTTTCATTATATAAATATCCATTCCAGCCGATAGCAGCCAGCCAGCCAGTCTGACTATCAGTAAACAGATTAATCTTATCATCAGCTAACTTACTGATAAAGTCACCATTCGCTTTAATCATAGTGTTCGCTTGATTCGTCATTTGATTAGTCTGAGAAAGAATTGTTCCTCCAGGCCCCAGATTAATCAAACCTTCCATTGTCATATACTTATCAAATGACTTGGAACGAGTGTAACTGAATCCAAAATTCACATAACGCAAAGCGGTCTGATTTCCAATTTTAGAAGAAAACACAAATCCTATATTATCAAATGATCCACGAGTCTTATCAACATTAAACTTTGATCCTTCATATTTACTCTCCGAACCAAAAGAAGAAAAGCCGAAAGTTCCCATTATATCATTACTACGATATATACCAATACCAGCCGGATTTGTCCCCATAGTAGAAATATCTCCTCCTAGTGCACCCATTGCTCCTCCCATTCCTACAAAACGGGCAGTTCCATTCAAATCCTTCTGCGTAAACTTAGCACCATCGTATATTGTCTGGGCGCTTGCACTTGCCACCATAATAAGAGCAAGTGCAGCTATATTTATTTTCTTTTTCATACGTTTCCTTAAATATTATTATATGCTATAGTTTTATCTCCTGCTACCGCCTCTAGCTGAACCTCCACCACCGGAAGAACTTCCACGACTACTGCTACTACTTCCGCCTCCATACGAAGAACCACTAGAACGAGAAGAACTGCTACTAGGAGAATAAGAACTGGAACTACTAGAACGACTACTGCTACTAGGAGTATATGTTCGAGAACTACTACTAGAACGGTTACTACTGCTAGGAGTATATGTTCGAGAGCTACTAGAGCGACTAGGTGTATAACTACTACTTCCTCTTGAATAAGTTCCGCTACTTCTAGAAGAAGATCCCCTATTATAAGTACCTTCACTTCTTGAAGAAGAAGTACGAGTGCTACTACTACGATTCATACCCGAAGATGTGCTGGTACGAGTACTGCTCGGACGAGTATAGGTATCTCTGCGAGAAGAACTAGTTCTTGTACTTACTCCTGTCCGTGTACTATTCTCTCTGGTTCCTACTACACGTCCCGAAGTTGTTCTATTCGAAGATGTACGAACTGATGAAGGACGAGAAGACTGATAACGGTTAGAGGTATATCTGGTACCATTGGTAGTACGGTTAACACTCCTGTTAGGAGAACGACGATTGGTGTATAGCATGTCTCTATGACCACCGCCCCAGCCCCAGCTAGGACCACCACCCCAGTGGTGATGATGTCCCCAATAACCGCCGCCATAGAAGCCACCCCAGTAGCCACCATACCAGCCGCCCCATGAACCCGGGTAATATCCCCAACCATAGTAAGGACGATTCCATCCCCAGCCATAGTTCCATCCCCAACCGTAGGAGTTGTAACGCCAATCCCACCAAAGCGGATTACTAAATGTCGGGAAAGCATAAGCGTACATACCATCAGTATATACATTCCAGTTCCATGAATTAGGTCCGTAAACAACGTCCCAATAGAGTGGACTGCTAATGCTGATAGCAAAACGTGGATTACGGAAACGGATAATACGTTCAGCATATTCATAGTCCTCTTGCGAACCATCAAATTCACCGGTTACCCATTCTCCTTCCAAGTCTGGCTGAGCTTTCTCTTTTATATATAAGGTATCGTTTTCCATTACGAATTCATTCTCACGAGCGTCATAACGGCGGTTATATTCATCCACATCCCGTGTTTTTCCCTTGCGGTCCTGAACTACAACGGTAGTGCCCGGTGATGTATAGATGTTGGTCGTGACTTGCTTTCTCGGTTCCTTCTTTTCCGGAGTCGTTTCTTTCTTCTCCTTTTTGTCTTTAGAAGGTACGAAATAAAGGTCGTCATCAACGCTTTGTGCCATCAAGCCTATAGGGAGGCATAAAGCAATTAGCAAGAAATAAACAATCTTTTTCATATCATCTCGGTTTATGTAATTACTTAAACTTATTCACATTACAAAGATAAGGAAGAGATTCGCCACTCTAGGGAGATTTTCCCCAAAGGATAATAGGGAAATCCCTATTTCTAACTATCTTTGCAAAAGATTCACCAAATTAAAAACAACTATGAAGTATTTTGAGTTCACATTCCATACAAGTCCATGCACAGAAACAGTAAATGACGTACTGGCTGCCGTATTAGGTGAAGCCGGATTTGAAAGTTTTGTTGAAAGCGAAGGCGGACTGACTGCATACATACAACAGGCATTATGCGATGAAAATACAATAAAAAATGCAATAACCGAATTTCCTCTGCCCGATACGGAGATCACTTATACATACGTTGAAGCGGAAGACAAAGACTGGAACGAAGAATGGGAAAAAAATTTCTTTCAGCCGATTGTGATCGATAACCGATGTGTTATCCATAGTACCTTCCATAAAGATGTACCCCAGGCAACTTATGATATCGTTATCAATCCGCAAATGGCTTTCGGCACGGGACATCATGAAACGACAAGCCTCATCATCGGGGAGTTACTGGACAATGAGTTGAAAGATAAATCACTTCTGGATATGGGCTGTGGAACTTCGATCTTAGCTATTCTCGCCCGCATGCGGGGAGCACGCCCATGTATCGCTATTGACATTGACGAATGGTGTGTACGAAACTCTATTGAGAACATTGAATTAAACCACGTAGACGACATCGCCGTTTCACAAGGAGATGCCTCATCGCTTGTTGGCAAAGGGCCCTTTGATATCATCATCGCTAATATAAACCGGAATATTCTATTGAACGACATGAAGCAATACGTTGCCTGCATGCACCCGGGATCGGAACTTTATATGAGTGGATTTTATGTGGACGACATTCCTTTCATCCGCCGGGAAGCAGAAAAGAACGGACTGACCTTCGTACATCATAAGGAGAAAAACCGCTGGGCAGCAGTGAAGTTCACATATTAAGCATTAATCTTCCTTATCTGTTTCAAGAAGACACAGACCACGTATCTTTAAAAGACAGCATATATTTGTAGTAGAGATAAGATGTACGAGATGCTCATCTCGTGCTGTACGGCATGCTCATCTTGTTATACACCAGATGCTCATCCAGTAGTGTACGAGATGAGCATCTGGTACATACCATCCTTTAATGAAAAGAATGGTATGATATAATATTCCTTCTGTTATGTTACCGGGAAACAGATATAAAGTATTAAGGTTTTGAATCAAACTCATTCTTTACCTGTTCGCACCATTCCCTGATTCTCTTTTCCGCTTGCTCGGATTGATTATCCAAATCGACGACCAAACCGCACCACCGATCACCACGCAACGCTCTGGAACGTTCGAAAGTGTATCTTTCGGAAGAAGTAAAACCGACCAGTGTGGCCCCGTCTCCTTCAAATACCTCGGCAAGCAGTCCGATTCCGTCAGCAAAGTTTTCGGGATAACGTATCTGATCTCCTAACCCGAAGACAGCTACTTTTTTCCCTTTCAAGTCCAATGTACGAAGTTCCGGCAATAACTCATCCCAATAGGTAGGAAGTTCTCCGTCAAACCAGGTCGAAGCACCTACTATTAAACAATCGTAAGCTGCAAAATCATTTTGCCATGCCTGCTCAATAGGCACCACTTCTATCCTATCTTTTCCAAATTCTTTCTGAATTTTCTCTGCCACCCAAGTAGTCTTATCAGCTTTGGTGGCATAAAACAAACCAATCTTCTTCATATACTATACCTCCATTTTATTCCATTAATATTCCAATAGCTTTTTAGCTGCCTCATAGATCTTCGCCTCATCCGGCAATATCTCTTTTTCCAGAATCGGATTGAAACCGACAGGAGTAAATGTAGATCCGACACGCTGCACCGGACCATCCAGATAACGGAACATATCCGTTCCGATCATAGCCGCAAGTTCCGCACCGAAACCGGAGAATACCTTGTCTTCGTGAACAACCAATGCTTTACTAGTCTTTTTCACTGATTCGAAAATCGCCTCCTTATCTAATGGTATCAATGAGCGAATATCGATCACTTCGACTTTCCAGCCACTTTCTTTTTCCAGTTGCTCTGCTACGTGCAGGCAGAAATGGGTCGTATTGCCATAAGTAATAATGCTCAAATCCGTTCCTTCACGACGAATACGTGCCTTTCCAAAAGGAACCTCAAAATCTTCCGGAACAACAGCTGCCGCTTCTACCGAATTATATAGAGCTTTCGGTTCCAAAAACAAGGTAAATCCCTTTGAACGCATACTGGTTCGTAACAATCCGGCTGCATCATCTGCAAAAGAAGGACAGACAATACGTGCACCCGGCAACGTTGTCAGAGCACCCTCTATATTTTGGGAATGATATAATCCACCACCGATATATCCTCCGGAAGCAAGCCGTAAAGTGATATTCGGAGCAAACTTACCGTTACTGCGCCAATATTCATGAGTACACTCCACATACTGTTCTACGGCAGGCCAGAAGTAGTCTGCAAACTCAGCTCCTTCTATCACTACATGGATTTTAGGGTCAAATCGGCTCATACCATTGGCTGTACCTACAATATAATCTTCGGCAATCGGTGCGCTGAATACACGCGCCTCGCCAAATTCCTGCTGCATGCCTTTGGTCACATTAAAGACCCCGCCTTTTTCTCTGTTTGCCACATCTTGTCCCCAGATAAAGGTATCCGGATTATGGCGGAATTCCGCTTTCAATGTTTCATTAATTGCATTGACCAGGAAAGTCTTCTCTCCTTCTTCCTGATGAGTACCTTCTTTGTATTTTTGCGGCTGATAAGGTTCGGGCATCACAAAATCGTAAATGCTTTTAGGATCAGGTTCAGGGGCAGCCAGCGCCTTGCGGTTGGCAGCAGATAGTTCCTTCTTTGATTCAGCTTCAATTTGCAGCAGTTCCTCTTCCGTCAAGCGCTTATAGCGCAATAACATCCGGCGGAACTTCATTAGCGGATCGGCTTCTTTCACATATTCCAGTTCGTTTTCATCCCGATAAAGTGTATGTTTATCCGAATTGGAATGAGAGCCGATACGAACGCAGTTAGCCTGTACAATCACAGGATTACGGGTACTGATCGCATATTCGCGTGCCTCAGTCATGGCATTCATGGAATCGAACACATCTTTTCCATTGCAGTAGATAATCTTCAGATTCTTGAAACCGGAGAAGTTCTCGGCTACTTTACGATTGGCAGTCTGCTCGGATTTAGGAACAGAGATGCCATATCCGTTATCCTGTATAACGAAAATCACTGGAAGACGTTCCAGACTAGCTCCATTGATAGCCTCGTAAACAAAGCCTTCGGAAGTAGCAGATTCTCCGTGCGAAGTGATTGCTACTCCTTTATGCCCATAATATACCATTGCTCTTGCTACACCCGCCGCATGCAGGTCATGCGTTCCGGTAGCAGAAGATATATTTTCAATATGCCATTCCGGTTTGGCGAAGTGATTCGACATATGACGTCCGCCGCTACCGGGATCGGTTGCTTTCGAAATGCCGTTCAATATAATCTCTTCCGCAGTCATTCCTGCAGAAAGCACAGTCAGCATATCTCTGTAATAAGGGAACAGGAAATCTTCTCCCAATGTGAAAACCTGACCGACAGCCAGTTGGATACCATCATGCCCCGCATAAGGAGCATGGTATGACCAACCCAAGGATTGCAGCTGGTAAGACGGCGCCTTCTCGTCCAAAGCACGCCCTAATGTCATCAGATGGTACCACTTTTTCAGTGTTTCAACATCCGTAGTCTTTATATCATATTTCTTTTTCATAGTTAATGAAGTTCTTAATGAATGAAACAATCTGTTATCAGCCCTTCCAGTTTTCCAGGTAATCGGCTATGAAGTGCAGGAAGTTGCCTCCCAGCATACCGTCAACTACACGATGGTCATAAGACAGGGACAGATACATCTTATGACGGATAGCAATCGTATCACCTTCCGGTGTCTCTATTACGGCAGGCTTCTTCTCAATATATCCCACTCCCAAAATGGCAACCTGGGGCTGATTGATCACCGGCGTACCGAACAAACTCTTGAATGTACCGAAATTAGTAATGGTAAACGTACCTCCGTCAATATCATCTGGCATCAATTTGTTATCACGAGCCTTCAATGCCAGCGAGTCTATAGCTACAGCCAATCCATTCAAGTTCAGATGATCGGCATCGTGTACCACAGGAACTATCAGATTGCCATCATTCAAAGAAACAGCAATACCGATATTGATATGTTTCTTGAAAAGAATATTATATCCGTCAACAGATACATTGACCTGAGGATATGCTGCCAATGCTTTTGCAACAGCTTCTGTTATGACAGGCATATAGGTCAGTTTCACTCCCTCACGGCGGAAGAAAGCGTCTTTATTCTTTTCACGCCAGCGTACCAGTTTGGTTACGTCTACCTCTACTACATTGGTTACGTGTGGTGAAACCTTCTTGGACATCACCATATGATCCGCAATAATCCGGCGGACACGATCCATTTCTTTCACTTCTACTCCCGGAATATTAGCAGCTGCAGGTGCTTGTTTAGATGGAGCAGACGGTGCAGCAACAGGAGTTTGCACGGAAGCCGCCACAGGAGAAGTTGTCATAGAGCCAGCCCCTCCAGTCGAAGAAGGCATAGAAGCCGTAAGTGCATCACCGGTAGGTATCGCCGCCTTCGAGACTTCGGAAATTCCCCTTTTCTTCTTCTCAATATAATCCTTTATATCTTTCTTGCTTAACCGGCCTTCGTATCCTGTGCCTTGTATCGAATCAAGTTCTTCTTTCGGAATATTTGCACCTCGTGCCAATTGAATCACCACAGGAGAATACCAGCGTTCCTCAGCCTTTGCTACCTGAGAAGATACTTTTTCTGCATCAGAAGAAGCATTCTCCTTACTTTCTGGAGTTTCTTTTCCACTTGCAGTTTCTTCATCGGATGCCTCTTCACCTCCCATATCTACAACAGCAACCACTGTACCTACAGCGACTGTATCTCCTTCCTTAAACAGAATTTCCACTACCTTACCGGCTACCGGTGAAGGTATTTCCGCACTGACTTTCGCCGTATTTACCTCGAAGAGAACATCGTCTTCCTGAATGACATCCCCCACTTTCACAGACCAAGAGACAATCGTCCCTTCGGTTATACTCTCGCCCAACTTAGGCATTTTTATTTCGAATCTTGACATAGACAGTAAATTTATTATTCAACCTTGAACTATTAGAACAACCCGCTGAAAAAGAAAGTTTTAAGTTAAAGTATTTTTAACCGGACTCAACGACTGAAGATCCAGTCTTCGCAAATATATTTCTCAGTCCGAAGTTTATGGATTGCTTCCAATTCTTTCTCACTGAAAGTATCAGCACATCCCTTCTGACTAAAATATTCGAAAAGTATCGCTTTGAAATGATCAACCGTTTCCATAGGTAAGTAACGACTGATATTTGTGACTTCACTACGGACAGACGGAACAGCATACACAGGCAATGCCACGCCCGTCTCAATGTCCCTCTCCGGATTCAATACCTTATTTAAAGCAGCAAGATTCGTATCATACAGCAAAGTACAATGATAAAGCACCCTGTTCTTGTGTACGCACTGGGCACTCCCCGATATTTTCAGACCATCAAGATAGATACCCAGACGTTCATCTCCTTTTGCCGGCAATCCTATCAGTTTTAAGAAATCCAATATCCGATGAAGATAAAGACTGAAATCAGGCAAGCGGGACACTGTTTCGATAAAAGTTAAATTGACATTACCCAAATCATGATATACAGCTCCCCCACCCGAAAACCGACGGGCTATTTGAATCTGTTGTTCTTCCGCCCATTCCCGGTTCACTTCCAACTGTACAGATTGGTGTTTTCCCATCACTACAGAAGGAGTGTCCTGCCAAAGCATGAAAACAGAATCTGTTTCCTGCTTCAGCAAATACTCTTCTGCCGCCAGATGAAAATAAATATCTGTAAAAGTGTTATGAAAGCACCTCATGATAAATCTCTCCAACCGTAGGATGGGGAAATACATTCTTCTGAAATTCCTCAACCGTATAGCCCTTCTGAATAGCTATTCCGGCAATCACAATCAATTCCGACGCAGGATTTCCAAGCATATGACAACCGATAATATGATCAGCTTCATCAAGTATCAGCTTACATATTCCATTTACTTGTTCGTTTTCCGCAACAAAACGTCCGGAATAAGCCATCGGCAACTTCGTAACACGATAAGGAATGCCCTGTTTGGTCAGCTCTTCTTCTGTCTTACCTACGCCGGCCACTTCCGGATTGGTGTAGACAACTCCCGGCACACTGTTATAATTCATCCGGTCTTCCACTCCTAAAATATGATTGATTGCCACTTCCGCCTCCCGAATTGCCGTATGCGCCAATAAAGAATAGCCTGTAATATCACCGCACGCATATACTCCGGGATGAGAAGTCTGAAGATATTCGTCTACTTTAACCCCATTCCGATGAAGTTCTATATTCAGCTTATCCAATCCGACATTGGTAATATTTGCTTTACGCCCCACACTGAGCAAGATCTTTTCCGTTTTGATAGTAGAAGCCTTCCCATCTTTCTCTATGACGACTCCGTCAGGTTTCACTTCTATTACTTTTGTATTCAAGTAGAAAGTGACTCCACGTTTTGCATATTCCATACGAAGCATACTGCTGGTTTCCTTATCCATGACTCCCAGTATCTCCGGCATCATCTCGACAACATGCACTTTCACTCCCATACTGTTGAAGAAAGAAGCAAACTCCATTCCTATGACTCCACCACCTATAACAACCAACGTTTCAGGAAGCTCTTTGATCTCCAAAGCCTCTTTTGACGTCCAGTAACTAACTTCCGACAGTCCCGGTATCGGAGGAATAACCGTGTCGGAACCGGTACATACCAGCAGATATTTCACTTCATATCTTTCTCCGTCACAGATGATACGGATCAGCCCGTTTTCTTCTCCTTCTATAAAGGCTTCTTTTTCCACGATCGTCACTCCGTAAGAGTTCACAGTCATCTTTACCCCACCAGTCAGCA
The DNA here is from genome assembly GCF_019052485.1 of Bacteroides sp. MSK.20.82. Taxonomy (NCBI): domain Bacteria; kingdom Pseudomonadati; phylum Bacteroidota; class Bacteroidia; order Bacteroidales; family Bacteroidaceae; genus Bacteroides; species Bacteroides sp. MSK.20.82. The sequence goes on along the minus strand of NZ_JAHQUN010000017.1, from coordinate 45,851 downwards.
TTTTCACCGTTTTCTCTTTACGGCTCATTATTTTAGTTAAATCAAACGAAGGAGATTCGGCAGAAATGCCATATTTGGAAGCACTCTTGATGCTATCCAGAATTTTAGCAGAATATAACAACGTTTTAGTAGGAATACATCCTTCATTCAGACACACCCCACCTATTGCCTTTTTTTCAAACAAAACGGCTCTCAGTCCGTTTGCCCCTGCCCTTTCGGCAGCTGTGTAACCAGCAGGGCCACCACCAATAATAGCTATATCAAAGTTCATAATCGTATCTTTTTAGTAATAATACGATTATAACAAATGAGAGAAGAGATTAGTTGTATGACAGATCAATCATCCTACTTGATCGTCAGCTTTTTGAGTTCTTCTAATGTACCGTTGAATACATTGAGGTCTACATCTTCTTTAATACCGGGTACATTTCCGACATCAGTATGTTGCCAGAAATCCCACTTACCCTGATATTTCACCGAATCGACATAATAGTGAGCGATCCAATAAGGATAAGCATTGAAAATAGAATCGTCCAGATAACGGGTCTTGAACTTATAAGAGGTATAAAGAATGGGCTTCACCCCATAATGGGATTCTATACGGTCCAACCAGCGCTTAATGCCTTGCTGCAATTCTTTTTTCTCTTTTCGTCCGGTCACTTCCACATCGAGAACCGGAGGCAGGTCGCCGGAATCCAGTTTGACCGTACGTATAAAAAAGTCCGCCTGTTTCAAAGCATCCGTACCGGGAATATAGAAATGATAAGCGCCACGAATAAAGCCATGATTACGCGCATTAGCAAAATTAGTTTGAAAGGTAGTATCGTTATGATCTCCCCCTTCCGTCGCTTTCATAAAAATGAAGTGCAAAGGAGTTGCCGTCTGTTTATTCTGTAAAAGTCTCCCCCAGTCTATTTTTCCTTGATAATGGGAAATATCAATCCCATGAATATCATATCCGGAAGGAATACAAACTCCATATTCCTTTAAACCATTACAAGGTTTCCACCGATAAGCATAAGGACGTATAAAGAAATAATAGAAAACCATAGAGAAACAACCGACAATTGCCACAGCCAATATATTTCGAAGCCAACCGGGCATCGAATAATGCTGCTTCACCGGTGCCTTTTTCGGAGCACGGGAAGGCCTGGAAGAAGAAACCGTCCTCTTTTTTGGGGTAGTGGAAGCAGTTCTTTTCTTTTGGACAGCAGAAATCGGATTATTACGTGACGACATTTACTTTGAGTGATGAATGTAATATAGATAGGCACGGATTACACGGAATACACGGTTTTAAGAAATAGTATAACTAAAACCGCGTCAATCCGCGTAATCCGTGCCTGAAAGAGCTCTTCATTGCAACTGTTTCTTACTACAGTCCGGTGAAGTTTTCTTATTTAGCTTGTTCCAATTGCAAAGTCTTAGTTGCCTGGTCGCAAACTTCTGTAGGACCAAAGTACTGAATCGGACCTGGATATACATAATCCGTTTCAACAGCCCAACGGTCACGCTGTGCAGCGAATGCTTTGAAAGGAGCACCATCCAATTTCACTAATGCTTTCTGGATCACCGGTTTCATTTCACCGTGGCGGCGTTCCATATTCATCATCATGGTGATAGGCACACCACCTGCAATCCATTCGGCAGCAGGAGCAGTTGTGTTGCGTACAGAAGACATATAACCGGTCTTACCGTCAGCAATCAGCATAGAAGCTGTGTATCCCAAAGAATAGCAGTAGTCAGCATCAAAGTTTGACGGAGCAGCGCAACGACCTTCGTAACCGAAGAAGTGGTGCTGTGCAGCAAACTTACCCACATATTTGCCATCTTCTTTCCAAGCAGCCAATTTGGTAGCTACCATTTCAGACAACAGTTTTTCTGTTTCGATCAGTGATACCTGAACGTTTCCGTGCGGGTCACGATCCAGTGTCAGCTGGCGAGCTACACCTTCCGGCAGACTTGCATAGATAGCAGAGTTTTCCGGAGACAGCTTACGGATGATGTAATCACGTTGATGAGACTTCTTGATCTGAGAGAACTCTTCTGCATTTGCAGCCAGGAAGTCGTTCAATTCAGCGATCAGACGCTTCATAGCCGGAATAAATTCCACCAATCCTTCCGGGATCAATACTGTACCGAAGTTATTTCCCTGTGCAGCACGGTCAGCTACCACTTTAGCGATAGATGTTACTACATCATCCAGAGACATATCTTTTTCTTCCACTTCTTCAGAAACGATACATACGTTAGGCTGTACCTGCAAAGCACATTCCAGTGCGATGTGAGAAGCCGAACGACCCATCAATTTGATAAAGTGCCAGTATTTACGGGCTGAGTTACAGTCACGCTGGATGTTACCGATTACTTCTGCATAAGTCTTACAAGCTGTATCGAAACCGAAAGAAGTTTCAATCATATCGTTCTTCAAGTCACCGTCAATCGTCTTCGGGCAACCGATCACCTGTACACCGTACTTCTTGGCAGCATAGTATTCAGCCAATACACAAGCGTTTGTATTAGAGTCATCACCACCGATGATAACCAGTGCTTTGATGCCCAATTCTTTGATGATCTCAAATCCCTTTTCAAACTGAGCTTCAGTTTCCAGCTTCGTACGTCCCGAACCGATGATATCGAAACCACCTGTGTTACGGTATTCGTCAATGATGTCAGCAGTCAGTTCCATATAGTTGTGGTCTACCAGACCGCCAGGACCCAAGATAAAGCCGTACAGCTTACTTTCAGGATTCAGCTTTTTGATACCGTCGAACAAACCAGAGATTACATTGTGTCCGCCCGGAGCTTGTCCGCCGGAAAGGATTACACCTACGTTCATAGCAGGAAGTTGAACAGCTTCACCCGCTTCGAATGTAATCAACGGCATTCCGTACGTGTTAGGGAATAATGCTTTGATAGCTTCCTGATCGGCTACAGATTGAGTAGCAGCACCTGCTACAGCTTTAACGGCTCCTGTTGCCAATGCTTTCGGAAGTTTGGGCTGATAAGCAGCCCTTGCGATTTGCAATGCACTTTTAGTCATTTTCTTTATTTTTATTTAAAGGTGTTAGTAAGTTTCTTGTCAAACTTGAAAAGCGTTGCAAATTTCGCATTTTTCCTCGAATTATGAAAGAGAAGCCCTCATTTTATTTCGCTGCATAGTTACAGAGGCTATTGCTTCCAGCCACCGCCAAGTGCTTTATACAGTTGTACTACGGTGATCAGTTCATCACGAATAGCGTTACTCAGACCAATTTGTGCGTCAAAATAACCACGCTGGGCATCGAGAACATCCAAATAATTGATCACTCCATTGATATATTGCAACTGCGCCAAATCCATATAACTCTTAGCCGAACGTTCCAGATTGGCACGAAGTGCGTACACCTCTTTTATCTTATTAAAGTTGACAATCGCATTACGTGTCTCTTTGAAAGCCGTCAGGACTGTTTTCTCATAACTATGTATTTCTGCTTCATAGGCCGCTTTTTTGCCTTTCAACGCAGCACGGTTCTTTCCCCAGCCAAATATAGGAGTCAATAAAGCACCTTCCATAACGGCATAAGGCGATTTTAGAAGTTCTGACAAAGACGTGCTTTCACTACCGAAACCACCCGTCAGTGCCAGACGAGGAAACATATTCGTATAAGCCACACCTACTTTTGCATTGGCAGCGATCAGCTTCTGCTCTGCCTGACGTATATCGGGACGGCGTTCCAGCAAAGTGGAAGGCATCCCTATCGGAAGAGTTTCCGGGAAATTAAACTCCTGAAGCAAACGGGAACGGGCTATGCGATTCGGGTATTCTCCGGCCAGAAAAGCAATATCATTCTCTTTCAGCGATATTTTGCGTTCCAGATCAGGAACCAGAGTAGCTGTACGTGCCAACTCTACCTGCGCCTGACGATAAGAAGTCTCCGAAGTAAGTCCTCCTTCAAAACGGATACGTGCCAGACGAACCCCTTCTTCACGAGCTTTTAAAGTCTGCTTGACGATATCCAGTTCCGTATCCAAGGCAACCAGCTCATAATATGCCTGTGCCACTTCCGCCACAATCGTCATCTGAAGCGCACGTTGCGCTTCTACTGACTGCAGATATTCGGCGATGCTGGCAGAACGTGCCCATCGCAGATTTCCCCAAAGATCGAGTTCCCATGAAACAAGGAACTGCGCTTCAAAAGTATCCGATTTCTTAAAAGCATCTCCTCCATGATTTTCAAGTTCACGCTCGGCAGTCACTTTACCTTTAATATCGGGAAGCAGCGCGGCAGTGGATATCCGTTTCTGAGCTGCCATTTCCTTGATGCGGGCAGCCGCTATCAACATATCTTTATTATGATCCAACGCACGGTCTATAAGACTGCGGAGTGTGGAATCCGTGTAGATTTCCTCCCAATCCTGATCTCCAAAGCTGACCGTATCCTGATGCTGAGCCAGACTATCGGGTAAATGAAGATCAGGACGGACGTAGCTCTTGCCTACTTTGCAGGAAGTCAGTATTCCTGCAAAAAGTAGTATAGCAATATATAGTTTATTCAGTTTCATTATTTCTTATGTTTTAAGATTTTCGACTTTGTTTTATACACCATCACAAAGAAGAACGGCACGAGAATGATACCAAATACGATAGCGAATATCATTCCGAAGAATACGCCCGTACCAATCGCCTGTCGGCTCGCCGAACCCGGACCACTCGCCAGTACCATCGGAAGCATTCCCAGTACAAATGCAAGGGAGGTCATCAGAATAGGACGGAAACGTAATTTCGCTGCGTAGATTGCCGACTGAATCAAATCTTCACCTCTATCTACCTGCACTTTGGCAAACTCTACAATCAAAATGGCATTCTTGGCGGCAAGCCCGACAAGCATTACCAATCCGATCTGGAAATAAACATCATTCTCCAGTCCGCACACCCAGACTCCCAGATAGGCTCCCAAAGCTGCTACAGGCAAGGATAGCAATACAGCAATCGGCACTGTCCAACTTTCATATTGTGCGGCAAGGAAGAGGAAGACAAACAAGAACACCAGTGCCATGACCATCCCCGTCTGACCGCCTGCCTGTTTCTCCTGATAAGAAAGTCCGCTCCACTCCAGTCCGATATTATCCGGAAGATGGTCACGGGCGATCTGCTCCATAATCTCCATTGCCTGACCGGAACTGTATCCCTGCGCGGCAGCACCCCGGATAACGGCAGTAGTAAACATATTGAAACGCTTGATACTTCCCGGCCCTGTCGTATAAGAAGCATTACCCAAAGATGTCAGCGGTACCATAGCTCCATTGGAAGCTTTCACAAAGAACAGGTTGATATTGTCTTTATGTTCCCGATAAGGAGCTTCCGCCTGAATATATACCTTATATATACGGTTGAACATATTAAAGTCATTCACATACACCGAACCTGTATACGCTTTCATCGTAGAAAACACATCTGCCAAGGGTACTCCCAGCATTTTCACCTTGTCTCTGTCCACATCAAAGTAAAGTTGGGGAATCTCCGACTGCAAGGAAGAAGACAAACCTGTAAGCTCCTTACGTTTGGAAGCATAATACATCAACGTATCTGCCGCATCTACCAAATTATCGAAAGTAGCCTCTCCACGAGCTTCCAACTGCATTTCAAAACCACCGGAGCTGCCCAGTCCCGGTATGACCGGAGGAGTAGACAGGTAGACTTTACATTCGGGGTATTCTCTCAAATGTTTTTCTACCGTATCCATAATTTTTTCAATACTGGTGCTCTTTCTCTCTTCCCAGGGTTTCAGAATAACGGTCAACTCGGCACGTCCCTGATTACTGCCTACACGCGGACTGCTTCCGGTCACGTTCTGCACATATTCTATATATGGATTCTTCTCCAGATAAGCAATCGCGCGTTCCGTTACTACACGGGTTCGCTCCAAGGTAGCTCCTTCCGGCAGTTCAAGTTCAATCTTAAAGTATCCCTGGTCTTCTACCGGCAAGAAACTGGTCGGAATAATCCGGTGAATCAACAGAATAGCAATCAATACCATACCAAAAGCACTCAAAACCCGACGAGGATGTTTGATAGTACGGGTGACGGCAGCTACATACTTATTGCTTCCGATACCCAGCCACTCATTGATCTTTCTGAATACTATATTTTTCTTCTTGCCACTATCCGGTTTCAAAATGAGCGAACACATCACAGGGCTCAGCGTTAAAGCAACCACAGTAGAAATCAGTACAGATACCACGATAGTTACCGTAAACTGACGATACAGCTGCCCGGTAATTCCACTCAGAAAACTTACCGGAACAAACACAGCCGCCAATACCAGTGAAGTAGCGATCAATGCGCTTGATAATCCGTTCATCGCTTTCTTTGTCGCCTCATAGGGACTCAGCTTCTCCGTTTCCATAATATGCTCTACTCCTTCCACCACTACAATCGCATCATCGACCACGATACCGATGGCGAGAATCAAACCGAGTAAGGTCAATATATTAATAGAGAAACCAAAAATCAGCATGAATCCGAAAGTACCAATCAGGGAGATAGGTACCGCTACCACCGGAATCAATGTAGCACGCCAGCTCTGCAAAGACAGATACACTACCAACACAACCAGCACCAATGCTTCGAACAACGTCTTATATACCTCATGAATAGACTCAGAGATATACGTTGTCATATCAAACGGAATCTCATAACTCAATCCTTCCGGAAAATTCTCGCTGATTTCTTCCATCGCCTTCTTTACATTCTCGGCTACTTCCATCGCATTGGCACCCGGCAACATGTAAATACCCAGTACCGCTGCATTCTCACCATTGATACCACTCTCGGTATTGTATGAAGAAGCCTCCAGAGATACACGTGCCACATCCTTCAGCCGGATGATGGAACCATTGGCATTGGCACGTACCACAATATCCTCAAATTGCCCTACTGTAGAAAGACGTCCCTGAGTAGTGATAGGAATCGTTATATCCAGTCCCTGTACCGGCTGCTGACCTAATACACCGGCTGCCGATTCACGGTTCTGGTCTTTCAAGGCATTCTGCAAGTCCTGCACAGTCAATCCGAAGTTAGCCAGCTTATCAGGCTCTGCCCATATCTGCATAGCATAGTAACGGCTACCAATATTGGATACACGTCCTACTCCCGGAATACGGCGAATCACATCGAGCACATTGATCGTAGCAAAGTTGCTCAGGTAAATTTCGTCAAACTTAGGATCGGTAGAAGTCAGACAGAGTGTCATTAACTGACTGGGTGCCTGTTTCTCTACGGAAATACCATTCTGAATCACTTCCGCCGGAAGACGGGATTCAGCCAGCTTCACACGGTTCTGAATTTCCACAGCAGCCAAATCCGGGTCAGCAGATACATCAAAGGTAACTGTTGCCGAGAAGCCACCGGAGTTAGAACTGTTTGATTCCATATAAAGCATACCGGGCGTACCATTGATTTCCTGTTCAATCGGAGTAGCCACCGCCTGCGACACGGTAAGTGCACTCGCACCCGGATAAGACGCACTGATCTTTACCACCGGAGGCGTGATCTGCGGATATTGATCCACCGGAAGCATGGTCAGCCCGATGATTCCGACAATCACAATCACGATGGAAATGACAGCCGAAAATACCGGCCTGTCTATAAAAAAACTAACTTTCATTGATTATTCTCCTTTTGCGTTATCCTTCATTCCTGTTGTAGAATCACCTGCCACCATAGTGGTATCCTTCACCTCCGCTTCCGGCTGACTGATCCGTACTTTCATGCCCGGGGTCAACTTATGGAAACCTTCTACAACAATTGTCTCTCCTACAGCAAGTCCTCTTTCCACTACGACGTTATTCCCCACTTCGGGTCCTAACTCAATAAAACGTTTCTCTACTGTATCATCTTTACGCATTGTATAAATATAAGCTCCGCCTTTTTCAATGGTAACAGCTTTCATCGGAACAAGGATAGCTCCTTCACGCACGTCCAAAAGTAGTTTTACTTTGGTAAACTGTCCCGGAAGCAATACCTGTTTCGGGTTAGGCATCTCTGCACGTACGGAGAAAGTACCTGTCTGGGGATCGACCTGCGGTTCTGCAAAATCGACATATCCTTTATAGGGGTAAACCGTATTATCCGCCAAAGTAATAGTTATGTTCGGTTGCCAGGAACGGGTAGAATCCTGTTGTCCGAGGTTAATATTACGTTCTTTACTTTTCAGATAATCAAGTGCCGTCATACTGAAATCGACCAATACGGTATCGCTTTTTACTACTGTAGCCAGCAGAGACTTTCCTCCGGGACCTACCAGCGTTCCCAAGTCTACATTTCTTTCACTGATATGTCCGGCAAGAGGTGAACGAACAATGGTATAGCCTAATTCGAGTTCAGCCTGCGCCAAGTCCGCCTCACTCATCGCTACTGTCGCAACAGCGCTTTCATAAGCTGCTTCCGCATTATCCAGATCCAGCTGGCTAGCAGCATTTTGTTCGTACAACGGACGGATACGTTTCAAGTCACGTTCAGCTTTCAATGCCTGTGCTTCGTCCTTTTTCAGCTGAGCCCGTGCCTTGTCGGCTTTCGCACGATATTGGTCCTGATTGATCACAAACAAGACCTGATTCTTATTTACATAAGTGCCTTCGGCAAAAAGCATGTTTTCCAGATAGCCTTCTACCCTGGCACGTACTTCGACAAATTGCTGGGCACGGATTCGCCCCACATATTCTCCGAATATCTCTACATCATCTTTTATAACCGGTTCAACAATCACTGTCGGCATTTCCGGCGCAGCCTTCTGAGGTCGAGTCAGTATCCAATATACTCCCAACACAATTACCACACATACTACAGCAGCAATGTTTCTCTTTCTCCTCAGTTTCAACTCATGTTTCGAAAAGAATAATCTCATATCGAATCTTATTATTTAATTTAACTTATGTTTGTTCTACACTCTATTATGCAATACACATACCAAAATATCCTGTTTTATCTTATCTGTTTATTATCAACATATTACATTTTTCCTCTTGAAGACGGAAGTGTGGAAAACATCCTTAAAGTGTAGAATTTATCCACATTTCCGACTTTTAGAACATTTTTTATAGTTCTTGTTTCATCAACTAAACAATTTATCCCCTACATTTGTAGTTATATTGTACATCAACACAATAACATGTCTAATGAAAAAACAAATCTTTTCAACATTAGTTTTTGCAATGTGCCTGATATTACCTTTTTCTGTTTATTCACAGGAACAACGGAAGAAGGTCGGCGTTGTCCTCAGTGGCGGCGGTGCCAAAGGAGTGGCACATATCAAAGCATTGAAAGTCATCGAGGAAGCAGGCATTCCGATCGATTATATAGTAGGCACCAGTATGGGATCTATAGTCGGTGGACTTTACGCCATCGGTTATACTCCGGAACAACTGGACAGTATGGTACGCAAACAGGACTGGACTTTCCTTTTGAGCGATCGTATCAAACGCAGTGCCATGTCGCTCACCGAACGCGAACGCTCTGCAAAATACATTGTTTCGCTTCCTTTCACAAAGAACCCGAAAGCTGCCATGTCCGGAGGAATTATCAAAGGACAGAATCTTGCCAATCTGTTCTCTGATCTGACAGTGGGCTACCATGACTCGATCAATTTTAATAAGTTACCGATCCCCTTCGCCTGTGTATCGGCCAATGTAGTCAATGGGGACCAGATCGTATTCCATGATGGCGTACTCTCTACTGCCATGCGTGCCAGTATGGCTATCCCCGGTGTATTCACACCGGTACGCAAAGACAGTATGGTATTGGTAGACGGTGGAATTGTCAATAATTATCCGGCAGATGTGGCCAAAGCAATGGGGGCCGATATTATTATCGGAGTCGATGTTCAGAATGCGCTGAAAAGTGCCGACAAGCTCAACAGCGCTCCGGACATATTGGGGCAGATTGTTGATCTCACTTGCCAGACCAATCATGAAAAGAATGTAGAACTCACTGATACCTATATCAAGGTAAATGTAGACGGATTTTCTTCCGCCAGCTTCACTCCGGCAGCCATCGATTCCCTGATGCGTCGGGGCGAAGAAGCCGCACGTGCACAGTGGAATTCCCTGATTGCCTTAAAAAAAGAAATCGGTATACCGGACAATTATGTCCCCAAACAACATGGACCGTACTCTTCTCTTTCCAATTCACGGACAGTATACGTCACAGATATATCCTTCTCCGGCGTAGAGGCTGATGACAAAAAATGGCTGATGAAGAAGTGTAATCTCAAAGAGAACAGTAACATTACCACTCAGCAGATAGAACAAGCTGTGTATCAGTTGCGTGGCAGTCATTCTTACTCAAGCGCCAGCTACACACTTACCGACACTCCCGAAGGGTATCACCTTAATTTCTTGTTAGAAGAAAAATATGAGAAAAGAATCAATCTGGGCATCCGTTTCGACTCGGAAGAAATAGCATCCCTGCTGATTAATGCCACAGCAGATCTCAAAACTCATATTCCTTCCCGATTATCCCTGACCGGCCGATTAGGAAAGCGATATGCCGCCCGCATCGATTACACACTCGAACCGATGCAGCAACGCAATTTCAATTTCTCATATATGTTTCAATATAATGACATCAACATCTATGATGAAGGTGAACGTGCTTACAACACTACTTACAAGTATCATTTAGCTGAATTTGGTTTTTCGGATGTCTGGTACAAAAACCTCCGCTTCGGACTCGGACTTCGTTTCGAATATTATAAATACAAAGATTTTCTTTTCAAGAAACCGGAACTCACTGGGCTGGATGTAGAATCCGAACACTTCCTGAGTTATTTCGCTCAGGTACACTATAGTACATTCGACAAGGGATATTTCCCTTCCAAAGGAACCGAATTCAAAGCTGCCTATTCGCTTTATACCGATAATATGGCGCAGTATAATGATCATGCCCCATTCTCTGCGTTGAGCGGCTCGTGGTCCAGTGTCATACCTGTTACCCGACGTTTTTCCATTATCCCATCCATCTATGGCCGTGTTCTGATTGGAAAAGACATCGCCTATCCCTTGCAAAATGCCATTGGCGGCGAAGTATACGGACTCTACATTCCACAGCAACTGCCGTTTGCCGGTGTGACCAATATGGAACTGATGGACAATTCAATCATGATTGCATCCGTGAAGCTCAGACAACGGATGGGAAGCATTCATTATCTCACTCTGACAGGTAATTATGGCTTGACGGACAGTCACTTCTTCGAAATACTGAAAGGGAAACAACTGTTTGGTATCAGTGCCGGATATGGTATGGACAGTATGTTCGGTCCGTTGGAGATTACGTTCGGGTATTCCAATCAGACTGACAAAGGAAGTTGTTATGTGAATCTGGGATACTACTTCTAAGTCACTATTTCGGTTCCTGCATACATAGGACTATACTTACCATGATGAGAAAAAGTTCTCACTGCGATGAGACTTTTTTCTCATCATAGTGAGAATTTTTTCTCATCGCAGCAAGAACCATTGAGAATATTCAGTATCCTAATCTGCTGTTATACAAAATTTTCCCTTTTCTGTAGATATAGTAATCCGATCATCATCCAGACTAAACTGGCGGATAAAAGGAAAATGCGGTTTTTGATAAGGATTCCCTCCCAAATAATCGGATGAACATTATCGGGAACACGAAAAGGATTCAGCAGAACGTTCCAAAAAGAATCCGGCTTACCTAAGAACATCAATGCAATGCCTATAATAATCATAAATACGGCAGTTCCGTTTCCACTCCGCGTAATGGTAGACAGCATAAAAGCCATGTTTCCGAAAAAGAGTATCGGGAACATCAACTGTAATGCCATCTCAAGCGGATTGACCGGATACAGCAATAAAATGGCTATGTATGAAAAGATAATCAGAATAACAAAAATTGCCACATAAATCATCAATAACCGCACGCCCCAAACCTTATACTTATAGTCGGGGATTCCAAAGAGAATCTCCAATATCCGGCTATCTTCATCATTCTGAATGCCGAATACAGCCGGATAGAAAATAAGCAGCATAGACGGAAACATCAGGATGCTATAGATGAGTCCCTCGTTAATCTCCTCCCGTTTCCACGCATTCTGAAACATAAAAAGAGCAAAAAAGCCAAATGCAGCCAACAGAAACCAGAAAAACTTCCCGGCAAATATAATCTTCAGGTTATACCTGACTACTTTAGGCAACAGTTGTATCAATTGTTTGAATGTCATATCCTTCTTTTCTTTTTAATTCATATTCTTCAGCAGACAGAGATAAGCGTCTTCCAAATTAGCTTCTACCTCTACAGCCCCTTCATAAGGCTGTCCGACAGAAAGATAGCGCACCCGAATCGTATCGCCTTCCTGAATATGATGTATTACCAACGATTTGTCCAGTACTTTTTCAAATTCTGTCTTATCTATATTAAACTGCCATACTTTTCCGTTAGCCATTTCCACCATATCCGAAGGATCACCGAAATATTTCAGTTCACCTTTATTGATTACCACTACCTGATTACAGGAACTGGATATATCCTCAATGATATGAGTGGAGAAAATAACGATGCGGTCTTTACTCAATTCCACCAGCAAATTACGGAAACGGATACGTTCGCGAGGGTCGAGTCCCGCTGTAGGCTCATCCACTACCAGGATACGTGGTAAATGAAGCAGAATAAGCGCAATGCCAATACGCTGTTTCATACCTCCTGAGAAAGAACCGATCTTTTCGTCTTTCCGCTCGTACATATGTACCGCTTTCAGCACATAGTCCAGACGCTCCCTGCGCAAATCTCCATCTACGATTCCTTTCAATATGGCCTGATAATCCAGAAACTCCCACGAAGTCATATTCTCATAAGTTCCGAATTCCTGCGGAAGGAAACCTATCAGACTCTGTAGTTCTTCTCTGTAGATACGGGTATCCAGACCATTGATCCAGATACTACCATAGCTCTGCTCAAAGATACCACAGATGACACGCATCAAGGTCGATTTACCTGCCCCATTGGGTCCCAGTAGTCCGAACATACCTGTCTGAATCTCGAATGACACCCCACGCAATGCTTTGAAAGGTTTGCGTCGTTTTCCAATCATAGGAACACTCTTCACCATGCGGAAATAGGAACGGCGAAGCCCTGCAAATCGTCCGGTGACACGCTCTATATTTACATCGTGATCATACAGATACTGAGAAGTGACATAGATGGCAATACCCACCAGCCATAACAATCCGATCATGATGACCAGCCCGTTATTATCCAGTTTCCGGAATAACTGAAACAGGATAAGGGGAGGAAGACTCCAGAATATCACCCGGTTTACGATCTTTGTTACCCGATTATCTCCGTATCGATAATATAAATAGGAACGTACCTTTCTCCACAAATACAGTACCGCTGCATAAATAGCGAACGAGAACAGGAATATCCAAAGCCTGTTATGAATGAAGAAATAGGTGAAATAAATGGCAAACAGTAAGATACCAAACTGCCATAGCACATTGATAAAGTCCTTCAGAGAATGGTATTCATTGCTCAATCCCAGACGTTTGCGTAATTGCAAACCACTGTTCCACTGACGGCTGATGTGTCCAGGCCAATCGTAGATCTTAACCAGATTGCGGACAGAAATACGTATTTCTTCATCCGGATTGATAACCTCCGCCTTAGCTCTACGGAGACTGGTTTGCGCAAAGTATGTCATCCCCGGTATGCCTGCAATCAGTGCTACCAGATAGATTGACTGCCAAAGCATTCCGTCAGTGTATAGCCAGATACAGATTACACCGGACACAAAAAGAATCAGGTGAATGGTCCATAGTTTACGGGATAACGAACGGTACCACTGAAGCACATTTTCCAGTCCCATACAAACTGTCGGAATTAAAATCAGCGTCAGCATGGCAGAAAAGAAAAGTCCGCCTATCACTGTAATGGCAAAAGGTGCACCGATAGCCCCTGCATACTCCGTATCTCCCATAGCCAACGGAAGCATGGCAGCAATCGTGGTGATGGAAGTAATCAGAATGGGACGAATACGTGACATACCGGCAGTCATCAACGCCCTGTTCCGGCGGTATCCCCGTTTACGCAAAATGTTGGCGTAATCTATCAGAATGATTCCGTTATTGACGACTACTCCCAACAGAATAAGGAACCCTGTCAGTGTATTCGCATTCATCAGACTGTTGCTCGAAAGCAATAATGCCAGCAAAGAACCGATAGCGGCCAACGGAATGGTAAAAAGCAACACAAAAGGCGTCACTACAGACTCGAAGACTGAAGCAAGGATCATAAATATCAAAAGAAAAGCTGCCAGAATAAGGAATTTGAAATCCCCGAATTCATCCTCCTCATGGAATACCTGCACAGCGACTCCGGACGGAAGATTATAACTGGCAATCAACTGGTCGATATCGGAACGATATCCTCCCAATAAATCTTTCGAAGACTGAACATCTCTCGGAAAAGCATAGTATACCTCAATCTGCTTATCTTGATTGACACGGATGATGCGCGAACGCCCACGTCCATAATTCAGAGACGATATATCTTCTAGATTGTGCATACCGCCATTGGCATTTTCTATCCGGATAGCACGCAAGTCATCCACAGTTTTCTCTTTCTGAGCTTTTTCCTGTGCCTCTTCTTCAGTTTCCTTTTCCGGTATTTCGTCACGGATAATAATATCATAAATATCCTCTCCCACCTTGAAAGTAGCTTCGGAAGAGTATTCATTATTAAGCGCAGTCAATCCGGTGGTAATATTGCCACGGTTAATATCATAAGCAGTCAGCAGAATAGGGTCAAAGTTCAGATTTATTTCTGCCTGACGGGGAGTATACGAAACATGAGTATGCTGTACAAAATCCTGTTCGTCCAACAAATAACGCACTTCCTCTGCCACCATCTGCATCATTTCGAAATCAGATCCCCTGATCACCACCCGTTCACTGTTGTCACCGATACCCAACAAACGCATGAATCCGCCCAGACTGCTCAGAGCCGAGTTATCTCCTCCGCCTCCCATAGCATCAGAGACATAGATTTCCGCACCATTGATATTGGCGACTTTAGTCTGCACATCCGCTTTTATATCGGCTATTTTCCGTTTGGCGATCTTTGTGTAATCTTCCTGCAAAACGAGTGTCAGAGTCGCCTCTTTTTCCCGAATACGGCAAATCAGATCTTTCTTTTCCGGAAAATCCTCCAGACGTTCTTCCAGTACCTTTACAATCTTATCCGTATTTTCAAGCGTACTCCCGGTAGGCATCACGACACTGATGTTGAACCGGTCTGAAGCAACTTCCTTCATCTGTTGCACATTCAAGGTCAATGACAAAATCAATGTTGCAAAAAGCAAGATTACAGCTCCAAAGACTGTCACTCCCGGATTACGCATACAAGTCTTCAATAAGACCAGATAGACCTGCATCGGACGCTGAACGATCGAGACTTTTTCATAAACGACGCTGTTCCCACTCTTACTCTTCAAAAGAAGGTAAGTAATCATCGGTATAAAAAGTAAAGCTACAAACAGCGAGATCGTCAAAGTTGATATAATGGATACTCCGATATGGTGCCCGATCAGTTTTATCAGGAAATTATCAGAAAAAACGAACGGCAGGAACACAGTAATGGTAGTCAGGGTAGCCGCCACAATGGAGCGCCACACTTCTTTTGTTCCCTGCGTTACCGAACGTTCGGGCGTATAGCCGTTTCCCGACAAACGATAAATATTCTCAAGCACCACGACACTATTATCCAGCAGCATTCCGATGGCCAACGCCATTCCTACCAAGGTAAGACTATTGATAGTGATACCAAAAGCGTAGAAGAAGTTGAAAGCCGTATAGACAGAAATCGGTATGGAAAGTGCGATAAAAAACACCAACCGCATATTCTTCAGGAAAAGCCAAAGAACGAACACAGCCAATAATCCCCCTACCAATGCCAGATTAATAATCTGGTTGATATTATTTTCCATGGTTTCAGCCTTGTTCTCCTGAATGACAATTTCCAGTTCGAGCGGAGCCAGCTTCTCATTCAGCTTTTCAATCACATCGGATACACGGTGTGAAAGTTCAATCAGATTAGCCTGTGAATCATTGATCAAAGCAACCGAAACGGCTTCTTTTCCATTCACACGACTATAGGTGGTTTCATCTTTCAAGTCAAAAAAGACGGTTGCCAGGTCTTTCAGCAGAATAGGACCAGGAGCGACAACTATATTCTCCAAATCAGAAACTTTGGTATACATCGCATTGACATGGACAAAATTCTTGCTGTCGGGTTCATCTGCGAAGCCTACAAATGTCTTTTCCTGGGTATTCTGCGAGAGCAAACCGCTTATTTTGGAAGCAGTGAGGTTCAAAGCCTTGCAAGCCTCCGGATTCAGACGCACTTCAATGGCTTTCTGCCGTCCTCCGTAGATATTGACGGAAGCTACCCCATCTATATTCTCCAGATCGGAACGAACATCCTCGTCTACCAGACTCCGGACACGGTCGGTTCCTCCCGTACCACGCACTTGAAGCACCATGAAGTTATTATTCATCTGAGCAATATCCACTTTCTGTACCTGTACGGTAAAACCGGTCGGCAGGGAGGCTGCGATTTCATTCACTTTCTCCTGCAGTTTAAGACTGGTCATCTTGAAGTTGATATTCTTTTTAAAGTCAATCTGTATGCTGGACTGCCTCCTGTCAATGTAGGATTGCAGTTTGTCTACTCCACCTATCGCACTGACCGCTCCTTCGAGTGGAATAATCACTTCCGACTCTACATACGAAGGGTCCATATCCTGCTGTGACGACACCTGGACAAACAGAACCGGAAGTTCTGCGTTGGGCAGCAACTCCACCGGAAGTTGTTTATACGACACATAGCCCAGCAGGCTGAGTGCAATAAACAGCATACAAATCGTTATTCTCCTATTTAGTAAAAAGTTCATCTTCAGCTGTTTTTAGTTCGGCGATTTATACGTCTTTTGATATTCTCCAAGACATAATAGACACAAGGAATAACCATCAAACTCATCAGAGTAGAAGTTATCAATCCTCCGATCACAGCTATAGCCATCGGTGAACGTAAAGATGCACCTTCACCAAAACTGAATGTCATCGGAAGCATGGCCAGAATCGTAGTCAAAGTAGTCATGATGATCGGACGGATACGCTGTTGCCCTGCTTCTACAATGGCATCAGTCAACTCCATTCCCGCCTGACTAAGCTGATTGATACGGTCTACCAGAATGATAGAGTTATTGACGGCAATACCTCCCAGCATGACAATACCGATAACTCCCATCATATTGATAGTGGTTCCGGTAATGAAGAAAAGTAAGATAGCACCTACTACAGCCAGAGGAATAGTCAGCAAGATCGTAAACGGATGCAGCAAGGATTCAAACTGGGAAGCCATCACCATATAGACAAGTACAACAGAAAGCATCAGAGCAAACAACAGACTGTTCATTGATTCTTGCCGTTTTTCTTCCTCTCCTGTCACTGTAATACTGTAGTTAGCAGGCAATTCAATACCTTTCACCGTTTCACGCACTTCGGCTGCTACTTTATCCAGTGATTTACTCGCATCCATATTAGCCATCACCTTACCGATACGGCTTTGATTGCGGCGCAGAATCTCCTTGGGCGCTTGTCCGTGAGTAATGGTAACAATCTCTTGTAATACAAATTCCTGTGTTCCACTTTTGATGACAAGAGCACCAAGAGAACTCAACGGGATATCCGGCACCTTTATGACGATATCACGCATCTCACCGCGATATTCCATCTTACCGACTTCCTTACCGCTTAGTTGCTGCTTCAATTGTTCGATTACCATAGCCACACTCAAATTATTGATACCGGCTATTGTACGATCAATCGAGATCACAACTTCCGGAGCACCGTCTTCCACGGAGGTAATAACATCATAGATTCCATTTACGCCAATCATCCGTTCCTTCACCTCTTCAGTCAACTGAGCAATCTCATCCAACTCCTCTCCTTTGACCTCCACAACAATAGGAGCCCCTTCGCTTCCTAACAATGAACTCAGAGAATTCTCATCCTGCTGAATCGTCAGTTCCAGTCCGTCAGGATTCTTGGCCGATTCCACGAAAGACGCAATCACCTTTTCCGGTGAAAGTGTACATTCCGGTGAAAGGATCACTTTCATCATTGCTGTATTTTCTCCTTCAAATATCGCATTTTCCGAACCGCTCCCCTCTCCGATATGACTGTATACCGTACATAAAGAATCACCGCCAACGATAGCATATAACAATTCTTCCAGATTACCTACAGCAGCGGAAGTGCGTTCCATCTGTGTACCTTCGGGCATTTTGATTACAGCCGTAAACGTCTTGCTTTCCGCACGGGGCATAAACTCAGTTCCGATAAACGGAGTCAGCAATCCAGTCACGATAAGGAGTAACACTGCCATACCGATCACCAGCCAACGTCGCTGAATCAGCTTGCGAAGCACTCTGCTATATCCTGTAATACGAATGGACTTCACTTCTTCCAGCTTAACCTTCTTGCCGGAAAGCTGGATATATAACATCGGAATCACCAGGATAGCCACAAACAAAGAAGAAACCAGTGAGAAAGTAACCGTCCATGCCTGATCTTTAAACAGTTCGCCCGAAGCTCCGTGAAGATAAACAATCGGCAGGAAGACGACAATAGTCGTCAGAGTAGAAGCTATTACCGCATTGGCAACTTCTGCCGTCCCGTTAATAGCAGCCTCTTTGATACTCAATCCTTTCTCCTGATTTCGGAAGATACTTTCTATGACGACAATGGCATTATCGACGAGCATACCCGCCCCGAGCGCCAGTCCTCCCAATGTCATAATATTCAGTGACAGTCCGTTGAAGAACATCAGATTGAAAGTAGCCACAATCGAGATGGGAATAGCAAGACTGACAATCAGTGTTGTCCCCATCCGGCGAAGGAATACAAACAAGACTACAATAGCGAGAATAACACCCAGAACAGCACTGCTCTTCACTTCTCCTATCGCACTTTTTATAAAAGTACCCTGATTGGAAATCACCTGAAAATGATAACCGGGCAATGCATTCTCTATCACTGCCAATTGGCGGGTTACCTCATCCACCACTTTTACAGTATTAAAGCGCATCTCCTTATAAATAGACAGTCCGATACTACGCTTCCCGTTAATCCGTACAATGTTCTCCGGACGAGCGTTCAAAAACTGCACAGTAGCCACTTCCTTCAAAAAAACAGGAGCTTTATTACTGTTGGCAGTCGCTGTTCCCGAAGCATTGTTTCCGGATGCTTCCTCTTGTTGTATCGCTTTGTATCCGACAATCAGATTCTCAAAATCATCTTCCGAAGCAAACAAGCTCGAACTTTTCACCAGATATTGTAATCCCAGTTCACTGACCCGTCCACCGGATATACTCTGATTATTCGATTCGATGCGCGAAGCGATATCTTCTATTTTCAGTTGAAAAGCATCCAGTTTATAAGGATCAGTCTGAATGGTAAGAGTACTGACTTCTTCTCCCGAAAGCGTCACTTCAGCCACGCCTTCCAGACGAATCAACTCATTGCGGATATAGCTTTCGGCGATTTTCCTTAATTCCGCCATATCTGTAATACTCTGATGAGACATTCCCACCAAAACTACCGGAGACAAGTTCGCATCGTGTTGCGTAATCTTCAGTTCAGTAATATCCTTGTTCTGGGCAAACGGATTCATGGCTTTCTGCAAATCTAGAAAAGCCTCATCCATATCCTTTGTCCAGGTATATTCTACAGTAATTCGTGCCGTCCCGGCTTTAATCACGGAAGAGACCTGAGTAACATCACTCTGCCGGATCGCCATAGACTCCATATTTTTAACGAATTGCTTTTCGATCTCCTCGGGAGGGCGTTCACCCGCCTTTAATTCAATAAACAGGCGGGGATTATTCAGATCGGGCAATAAATCCACACTCAACTGATCGTATGATACTTTTCCCAACAATAAGAGGGCAAATACTACCATACAAATCGTAACCGGATTGCCTACTGCAAATTTGATTATATTCTTCATAAGTATTTCCTATTTTCAAAAGATGCGTTCATATATCGCATCCATGATTTACTTTTGGATTTTGACTTTGGCGTCTTCTTTCAGTGTTTCAAAACCCTTCACTACCAAATTGTCATTTACATTAAGTCCGGATAGAATTTCGATATTATATTCATCCTCCAGACCTGTTTGCAGATTGCGTATCTTTGCCGTATTCTTTTCGACGATATATACGTATTTCCGGCGACGATTGGACAAGATTACGTCTTTAGGTATAATGATAGAACTATCAGCTCTGTCAACGATAATATCTGCTTTGGCGAACATACCCGGACGCAACTTCAACTGGTCATTATCAATCAGAATCTTTCCTTTAAAAGTACGTGTCTCCGTACTGATTGCAGGAGACAGCTCACCGACTCTCGCTTTTAAAGTATCTCCAGGGATGGTATAATGAGTAATATATACCGGTTGCGCTTCCTTGACATAACGAATGCTGCTTTCCGGCAGATTGATATCCATATACATTTTATCATAAGCCATCAGACTCACCATAGCCTTTCCCTGCTCCACTCTTGTATCGGCCGTATAGTGAGGCAAATCAACAATCACACCATCAAACGGAGCTTTCACTTTCATCTTCTCCAGATTGAGTTTTGCGTTTTCATAATCGTAACGGGCATTCGTTACTTTTACTTCCGTATTCCGCATTTCACTCATCGTCACCCCTCCTTTTTCATAGAGAGCTTTCTGCTTTGACTGTTCCTGTTCAGCAATTTCAAGACTTAGTTTTTTAGCGTCAATAGCGATTCCGTTTTCATACTCCTTGTCTTCCAGACGGATTATCAGTTCCCCCTTACTTACCCTGTCTCCCATTTTGAAAGGTTTTCCGGTTCTCGGATTAGTCTGAAGTTTATAAAATCCGCTCATTTCCGCATTCTGAGATGCACCGTAAGTCGGCTGCACTGTTCCTGTTGTATTTATTAATTTACTGATAGAACCTTTCTTCAGCTCCACGACAGATACCGGAGTTGCAATATTATTGGGTGCGTTTTGTGGTTTGTTGCCACAGCCGGTTAACAATAAGGTTGTTAACAAAGAAGATGCAATAAAAATTTGATACTGTTTCATGGTCTGCTTATTTTTTATCAATAATGTCTTTCATAGGAACAAGAGGGATATTCTTGTCGAAATCATACAATGAAAGGATTTTAAGATTAAGTAATTCTATTCTGTAATTAATCAACGCCTGCGTATAAGTAATCTTCTTATTCGAAAGCTGAGTCTGGAACTGGCTCATTTCCATACCGGTTATGTCACCTTCCCGGTAACGAGTCTGATTCAGATCATAGGTCAACTGTGCATTCTGTACATTTTGCTCGGCGATCTTAATCTGAGTCCGGAGGTTTTCGAGGTTACGCCATACCTGACGAATATTCAGCTCGATATCCACTTTATCCTCTTGAAACTCGAGTTCATTAATCCGTTGAGCCATCTTTTGTGCTTTAATCCTTGCTTTCTTTTCACCCCAGTCGAAAATAGGGACAGCAAAGCTGATGGAAACCCTCGGATTCTGTGTCGGATTATTATAGACTTTATTCAGGTGGCTATTATCTCCTATCAATCCGAAAGAGATGGATACATCTCCTTTAAACTCGTTCAGCGCTTTTGTCTTAATCATATCGAACTCAAGTTCCTTGCTCTCTATTTCACGCTGACGAAGTTCCAGACGCGAACCCAATCCATGCGATATGGCCTGGTCCAGATTTACCTGAATCGGTTTAATCTCCACTTCCGCAAATACGAGAATATCTTCATCCAGCCTCATTCCGAGAGTCTGTTTGAGTTTGTCTTTCGCATTCTCCAGATTCACCTGACTTTCGTCTACAGACGAACGTGCCGTAGCCAGATTCAGTTCCGCTTGA
This sequence comes from Bacteroides sp. MSK.20.82, assembly GCF_019052485.1. Taxonomy (NCBI): domain Bacteria; kingdom Pseudomonadati; phylum Bacteroidota; class Bacteroidia; order Bacteroidales; family Bacteroidaceae; genus Bacteroides; species Bacteroides sp. MSK.20.82. Next base: position 23,876 of record NZ_JAHQUN010000017.1, on the reverse strand, counting down.
AAGAGTTCGTCCTTCGCTGCTAAATCCGCTTCTACCTTATTCTTGATAATATCATAACTTTGCTGGGCATTAACCAGTTCTTCACGACTGATTTCCAGATTACTCTGTGCCATATAGACAGAATAGAACTGATCGGTTATACTTTTCTCCGTATTCAGTTGCTGCAAAGCATAACTGATATTGGCATTTTCATAATCATATTCTATTTGCTTCAGTTCCATTTTACGCTTGTTGTATGTAAAAATAGGCTGAGTCAATTGCAGATAGAGGTCATTGCTGAATGCCCGGTTACTAGTTTTATCGCCTTCTATAATGGAACTGTTGTCCTGCCAGCCGAAACGGTTGATTAAAGAAATAGTACCGTCTGTCCATAGAATGGGCTGATCGACCTGAAAGGTCCCGCTGGTATTGAATGTTTCATTCGTGTACCATTGTGACAGACGATTATCGAAACGCCTGTTCTTGTTATAGTCCACCGGGTTCAGATTTAATGAAAATCGAGACTTTAATGAAGCCTTCTGCGCCAGCAGATTCTGCTTATATCTCTCCAAATTCATGTAGGAACGGCGAAGAGAAGGACTGTTCTCCTGCGCAATCTCCATTGCCTTGTCAATCGTTAAAGGAATTTGTCCTTGTGATGTCAGGGCAATTCCCGTAAAAGTTACGATTGTCAGCAGCATTCTTTTTAATAGTAGTAAGTCACTTTGCATATAGTTTGCTGTTTTAATAATTATCGTTTCACTATTTTCACTGCGTCGGCTGTCACAGAGCGCAGCTTACATTCATCCGTCAGCACGACACGAACCGTATCGGCACTAAAATAGTAAGTACCGAGTTGTTCCCAACCCTCATTGGCTTTTCTCAGATTGATATAGGCATCTTCCATCTCACTGTCGTATGCCACCCTGAAATGATATTCACCCTGAAGGCGATCATTCCATCGCAGTTCATCATCCTTGAATACATGATAATAAAGCTCATATTGACCGGCTTCCGGCACAGGAATTTTCCATGTAGCCGTCTGACTGCCGTCTCCACTCTTAATCACATAGGCCGAACGGATATATTTGCCATAGTATTTAGCATTGGTGGTAGCTGTCCATTGTAAAGGCGCACGCCACCAGGATATGCCCGAATATTTAAAGGAAGTATCCTCCACTTTATCCAGCCATTTAGGCAGAAGTCCTACGACAGCAGGGGTAGAAAGTACAAAGAGAGTGGAATCTTCATTATCCACAATAACCTCTCCCGGCATTTCTAAGGATGATTCCGGCAAGGTATAGATAGTGTCCTTGACTATTTTATTCCGTTCTTGTTTTACATTACCAATGGATTGCCGTATCATATAAGGAAGATTGCCGGAAACCATCGTATTGATTTCCACATCACGTATCTGTTCTTCCCAGACAGAAACAAATTCTTTGCTTGTATGGGCAGCTATCTCTACCTTTTTTCTGGCTCTAGGATCTTCCATCGGTTGATACCACCAGCCATTTTGAAGAACGTTCATCTGAATGATTCCGTCATAATCCGAGTTATTGCTCACCAGTACTTTCAAGACAAAGAATTCTTCTCCTCCTTTATTGACAACTTTGGTCAGTTCGGGCTCTCCGATCGAATAAAAAGGAAGAGGCGTCAACTGTTCCCATTCTTTCAAATATGAATAAAGATCCGTCCGGCTCATTTCTCCCAGAGTATCCAGCATATTTTCGAACTTTATGTTCAGAAATGTATTACGCTTCAACATCGCATATAGTGAATCCCGGAAAGCATCTACGCCCATGTTTATTTCTGACCGGGCAAAAAGACGGCTTGCCTCCAGTCCTACGATATTATTTTGCAGATTACGCTGTTCCACATCAGCCAGCAACTCCTTGAACGTATGCTTTTCCAGCAGCAGGTTGGCCTTTTCATTGTTACTAAGCCCATTTATCTGACGTTCCCACCCTTCATTTTCCGACTTCTTTTGCAGATATAGCTCAATAGCACGATTGGCAACAGGCCATTCCGAAGAGTAAATATTGTACCGGAAATTATAAATCTGCGGGAAAAGGAAATAAGGATTTGCCGTAGACGAAAGATTTCCCCGTCCTCTACTACCCGACGAAAAGTTATAATCGCCTTCTGTCTGCAAAAACATCCAGGCAAAGTTACTAAAAGTCCGCATCTGGGCTTCCTGCAGACTGATTTCATTATTTCCCGACCACCGGATATGATTCTTCACCTGCCTCTTCACATCCAGTTCCCAGAATATAGCTCCTTTTTCGGGGAACAATACCATTTCAGGTTGTACTGTCTCCTGCGCTTGCGACCAGGCACGTTCATAGCTGGCAAATTGCACAGGAACTTCTACAATAGAAAATCGCTTAAAAGGATAATCCAGTTTATATTGCCGTGCCAGTTGCTCTTTCACATTACGTATCAGCCAGGGAATGGTATCGTGAATAGAATCAAACGAAGCAGTAAAATAGTCATGGTCCCTTAAATGCCAAACGCTATAAAGAATGCTGTCCGCATAAGCACTTTTTTGCTGATAGTCACCTATGACCAACGATAGTGTCTGAGACGGATAATCTCCTTTAAACGAATACACTCCTTCTTCATCACACTTTCCTTCCCCTTGAGAAAGAGGAACTAACCCCGGTAGAGGCTTGACCTTCAAGCGATAATTACTGAAATAAGTTTGCTGCCAGTCAGGATTTTTATCACTATAGCTTGTTCCTGCACGGGGATACCAATAAGTTTCAGGGGTAAGCATCAGATAATTTTTCGTCTGAAAACTATACTGCTTGTCTATGTTGAACAGAAACTTTTTATTGGAAGCTTGCAGCACTTCGGGAGGAATATCCAAATAACAAAATGAGTTATCTATCTGTCCGTCATACCTGAATGTTGCAGAGATTGTATCGCCTTTGGCATGCTTCGTGCCGAAATCCACCAATACTATTTGCTTGTCACGTTTAAACTTGAGTTGCTGTCCGGCCGAATGAACGGAATGAATGGTTAATCCCGGATTCAAACAGAAGGTGAATACGGCAGATGAGTCCAATGCCACTCCTTTCACAGTTACTTCCGACAGAAAATCTTCAAGATGCTGCTCTACAGAAAGATCATATTCATGAATGAACATCTTCGGAGTAGAAACATATTGGTTGTTGATCTTCGTATAGGTAGCGCGTATATCACTTTGATATAAAATCGAATGTATATGCCAATAACCGCATACGAAAGCTAACATGAGAGTACAAAAAGAAATAACCAGCCACGGATAATTACTGTGCGATGAATTCGGCAGACGCCTGAACAGGGAAATCGTGAAAAAGACAAACGCCAGTCCGGCAAGAAAATAGATGCCACGATGATTTAAAATCACCTCCCAGTTGGAAAAACCGACAATGCTGGACTTCACCAAAGGAAGACTATAAGCCATATAATCGAAAAGATAATAAAACTTATCTTCAATATAGAAAACGGTAAGTCCGATATATCCTAACAATAAAACGAATGTCAGTGCCTGATTTTTCAATACCAGCATCAGAAAGATAGCCAGGCCAATAATGAAAATCAGCGTAGGGACACTGATCAACAGAAAATAAAGCAAGTAAGCCATCCAGTCCACTTCTCCCAATGTCAGGTTGAATGCAGCCGTAATAGCCATAATAATGAGATTCAGCAACAAAAAGACGCGCAGATTTCCCCAAATCTTACCGATGACGTATTCAGCATTACTTAATGGACGGACATAAAAGACTTCTGATGTATCCAGCTTTTTATCTCTTTTCAGGAAGTCGGATGCCAGAAAGATAGCAATAACAGCCTGCCCTGTATTTAGCAACAGTAAAATTAGATAAGGAATGTTCGATGGAATGGCTGTAGCAATCCAGAAGCCTCCGCTATCTTCCGATACGAACAACTGGAAATTGAAAAAAGTAATGATAGTTACAGCGAGTACCGTGAATACTCTGAAGAACCAGCTTCTGATTAATAATTTACTTTCATATTTTGCTACCGATTGTATATTAGATATAAAGGTCATATCAGCATATCGTGTTTAGTCGTTTGTCCAAAGGTTTAATTGATTCTCCATATAATATACATAGGCGTGTTCCAGATTAGGGGGAAATGGTTCCGCTTCGTATCCTTCTACTTCATCGGCAACCACCTGTACTTCCCAGATTGTCCCCGATGGAATCGTGGAGATTACCGGATATTTTTTATCGATCTCATGCAACTGATCTCCCGCAGCCCTAATTCTCCACACTTTGCCCTCGGCTAATTTCAGCATATCTTGCGGAGAACCGTTGAAGGAAACTTGTCCCCGGTTCATTAACGCCATATTATTACAAGTACTGGAAATATCACCGACAATGTGAGTAGACAAAATAATAGTCACATCATTCTCGCTGACCTCTGAAAGAAGGTTACGGAAACGGATACGTTCTTCCGGGTCAAGTCCGGTAGTAGGTTCATCAACAATGATTACCTTAGGATGATGTATCAGCGCTTGTGCAATTCCTAACCGCCGCTTCATACCTCCCGATAATTTATTGGCATATCGTTCGCGAACATCGAACAACCCAACGTTTTCGAGCATTTCATCCACAGCCTGTTTTCTCTGCCTGCTATGGGTCATACCGGACAAACGCGCCGCGTAATCAAGAAACTCATACGTTTTGTATTTGGCAAAAAAACGAAAGTCCTGAGGAAGATACCCCAGAATACCGCGTATTTCTTTCCGCTGTTTCATCAAATCATAACCGCAAATTTCTACTTGCCCGGAAGTTGGTTCCATAAGGGCTACAAGAATACGCATTAAAGTAGATTTGCCGGCGCCATTGGGTCCTAATAAGCCAAACATCCCTGCAGGTATTTCCAGATTGACATCTTTCAAGGCATGATTTCCGTTTGGATAGATCTTATTAAGGTTCTTAATAATTATGCTCATGACATTTTATTTGTCCTATGTTGTATTGGGTGATAAAGATAGGCTTTATTTACAGGATACAAATCATAATTATAAACATTAACTTATATTAGTAGAATTCTGTCTAAAATGAACATTCAACAAACATCCATATATCTCATAAACGAAAAGGAAGAAACCACTTCACAGTGACCTCTTCCTCCTCATATCCCATATGATTATTGCCCAACAGGGTTTATAAAAAAGGGGGTTATTAAAAAAGGGTTATTTTTATGATCTTAATTATTTATTAGTTACTTCCACCCTTACCACCACTATGAGTAGGATTAGTAGTCACTGTCTTATACTGATGGTCAGTTCCGGTATAGCGTGTTGCAGTTACTGAAATCTTCACATCCTTATTATTATACTTCACTGTGGTCGACAATGTAGTAGTACGAGTCTTGGCATAGCAAGTATAAGTCATTGTTGTATAACCGTTCACATTTACAGTATTATAGGTACGAGTTGTTTCTGTAATACCTGATGCCGATCCCATCAATGAGTATAAACGAGTTTTGAAGAAAGCTACCATAGCATTAACTGTTTCTGGTTTTGCACCTGACAAAGCTTTTTCTACAGCCGCTTTAATATCCGCATCTTTACATTCCCAACCCGACTTTTCTTTATAAGTCAATGCAATTCCTGTTACAGCTTTAGGATTTTCACTGTTATCACAACTTGCCTGTCCTAAAATCTCACTCTTCACTACATTTTCAGTACTAACTTTACTAGTGACTTTATTTTCCATAGCATAGGAAGAGAAATGCTTAACTTTAGTTGTGTAGCTACCTGATTTCTCATCATAAACAACTTTATTAATGTCCTCTGTTTGTGGAACCCACTTTCCATTCTCCAAATAAGTAAGTACCATATCATCAGCGAAAGTCAAGCCAGGAATAGGATTAGGAATTGAAATAGTTGGATAGTGGTCTTTTGCAAATGTCAAACCACTAGGTTCAAAGTGTGCTGCCGCCAAAGGTATGGTCTTTTCTACTTCTTTATTCTCTTCTTCTTTCTTCACTTCTGTAGTCACAGTTTCTGGGGCTGGTACATACGTAGTTACACTGACTTCAGCATTACCACCTTCCAGAACGTCTTCATTACCTTCTGTCTGAATTGCCCCAGCTGGGATTTCTAATTCAGGAGTTACAAGAGGAAGATCTTCTTTCACATCCTCCGGTTCAACAGTACCCGGTTCTTTAACTTCCTCATTCGAAGCACTCTTATCTTCTACCTTAACCTCTTCTGTATTACCAGTCTCTCCAACTTCTACAGTCGTAGGTTCACTTTGCTTAGTCAAAGCCACAGCAACAGTCACCACACTACGATTTTCCGCATTAGCAGCAATTTCTACAGAAGTACTTTGAGCAAGATAACCTTTAGGAGCAACTTCTACAGAATACTTACCTACATTCTTCTCTGTTACAGAGAACTTACCATCTTTGTCAGTCTTAATTGTCTCAGTACCAATTTTTACATCAACACCAGACACACCTTTCCCGGCATCCGTCACAGTACCCATAATATAATACTCAACAACCGGAGCGGGAGTTTCAATCACTTCACCTGGTTCTTGCTTTGGTTCATCGTCATCATCATGACAGGAAACTGTTACAAAAGACAACACACCGAAGGCTATCGCCAAAGAGCATGCATACAACCATTTTAAATTTCTCATAATTGTTCAATTTTTGTTTAAATTACTAATATCAACTCTTATTTAAGTTTTGTCTTTTCATTGGTACGAATCAAACAATAACGGATATAATCCGGCTGCCAGAAACGGCTGTTTTCAGCAGATTTCGGTTCGGTTCTATAGCTTACCCCCAAAGCACGGCGAGCAAATTCATTCCCACTACGCATGTCATATTGAAAAGCGAAATAATCCGGAAGCATCACACGTACCGCGTGACGACTACGCTTCTTACCCGGCAATGGAATCGAAAAATGAAATCCGGCATTTGTTTCTCCATCTGTATACATGCCATAAAGTCCCACGACATATTCACCGAAGTAACGTGAAAGAATTCCGCATACCCCATAATCTCCATATATAAAACGTCCACCGCTAACTTTCAATTGAGTATTCACTTGTGGAATGAAATAACCTACGCTGAGCTGCCCATTCACTCTTTTCCATTTACTCATTCCCCAGTCGTTGCCATATAAATGAGACGAACCGGTTATACCACCTTCTCCTTCTACTGTCCAACGGCCGTCAGAAGAAAAATAACCAATACCGGCTGCGAGTCCCTGACGATCATCCGAGAAATTTCCACCAGTCAGGTATCCCTTCCAATGATTATCCAGACGAAATTCCTGACGCAATGTCAAATACCCCAGTCGGATACAATCCCATTTGCCCGGCTCATTATTGACGATAGGTAAGCAAACCTGCAGCCTCAATGAAGCACCTTTCCAAAGTTGCATTTCTACAGCCGGTTGCAATTCAAAAGCTGCTTTATATAATTTGTAAGTAACATTATTAACTAACATTACCCCCGGATAAACCACTACGTCCACTTTCCCAAAAGTAGTAGACTCTCGTTTGGTTCCTTTTAAGGCCTCCATTGCAGTTTTGGTGGAAGTAGTCATCTGCATACTACAGTAAACTCCATCCAAATCACATTTTCCCGATTGATAATCCTCAATCAGCTTCGCAGGCAAAGTGATACAAAGTTGCGGCAAAGCATTATCCAATATGACCAACTGCAATGTAGAGACTTCCGGAAGAGTGATCAGGCGACGTATTGCAATGCCTATACCATTATAAGATCCCCTATATACGGAAGTCTCAAATGCTGCCGTAATCGTATCCTGCTTCTGTGCCACAGATATATTTTCCATTTGCAATTCTTTCAGGACTTCAGATATCCCAGCAGATTGCGCGTCCACACTTTCCAAAGTGCAGCAACATATTATATATAGTATACTAAATACTCTTTTCATCTTCTTAATGTATTAATGTACATTCATAACGCAAACCGGCAGAAACACAGGTAAATTCGCGCGTAAACACATGGACGGACAAACGTTTCCAAAAACGTATTGCTCCACCCAAATTCCATCCATTGGTATCATACTCTGCCATCAGCTTTAACTCACGGCAAAAAGCGGGAGTATAACGAATACCACCAAAAGGGCCTTTCTTGAAAGCCGGTTGATTGCCCTGATGAAAATACCAGCCTGCTGTAACAGCCAACTGATGCCCCTTGCAGAAACCAAACGTCTTAGTTAAGACACCATAATAATCTCCCCAATACTGAGTAGCCTTTTCTGTAAAAAGATCATCAGCACCAATTACCACAGCAGGGAAATAACGGCTTTCTTTCAATGGACGGATACGGATAGTATTGGAACGATCTTGGTTGTGATAACCGACTCTGCCATTATACGTTCGCATTTTGAGTAACGTCATACGGTAAGTCAGTTCAACAAAAGAGAACAAAGACATATCTACCGAGTAGTTCATGGTAGGATAGTTAAACTTATTAGGCGTAACCTCTTCAGGAAGAAAGTTTGCGCTTCCCATAAAGGTTCCTGTTTCCTGCATCTCGGCTGTAGGTATCATCATCTGCCCAGTTGCCCCAAGAGCATATTGTGCATGAACCCGGCTTGTTGTCAAGATGAGAATCAGAATTAATACAACACCCTTTAATGGAATAAATCGCATATCCCCCAAAATAGCTTCAGTTTGTTTCATTTTTTATCTATGTATATTCCTAAATAGAGACCTTACCCCAATTTGATTCATAAATCCTCTATTTTTACCATTCTTTTTTCTGTTACTTCTTAGGTAACGGAAAACACAGGGGAAGGGAGAAATCTCTTAAAACACGAAAAATAGGACATACCAAGTTGCTAAAGGAGGCTCAGTCTAAGCGTAGGGTGAAATTCCTTTGATTATGGGACGTAAAAATCTTAGAATATGAAGAAAAGGGTTCTTTCATGTTCTAGGCTATTTTTATCTTATTTTTAAATCAAAAAAGAAAAAAAGGATAGTTTATTTGCTTGTTATTTATTTTTTTGTCTATCTTTGCGCCATTATTATTTCCGTTACCTAAGAAGTAACACACACATATATATACTGATTACTAATACTTTATATTATTTACACTTTTCTCCAAGCAATTCTTCACGTAAGATAAATTCATTCTATTTACTTCAGTACGTTCTTTCAAAGCAAAGCCTTTAAGATAGATTTGTGTTGTTTTGATTGATTTGTGTCCCAACGATTCGCTGATCATTTCAATAGGAACTCCGCGATATTTCGCAGTGGTAGCCCACGAATGGCGAATGGTATAAGAAGTGACAGGAGAAGTCAGATGCAAAGCCTTTGCCAGTCCTCTCAAATGGTTATTGAAATTCCGGAGGGCAGACTGGTATTCCCGATAAGCACTTTCATCTTTCCGTTTTTTATTACCATTCAGAATACTAAATAGATAATCAGGGCAATCTTGCAGAGCAGGTTTTCTGTTCTGAAGCTGATAAATCATATCCTTAGCAGTATCCAGTATTTCCACACTCATCGGAGTCTTCGTTTTAACACGATTATAATGAAGAACATTCCTGTCTAAAGACGACTTCTCCAAATGTGCCAAATCAGCGAAAGACATACCACAGAATTGAAACATCAAAGCAGCAATCGCCTGTGTACGCCGTAAAATATCCGATTTAGGATCTCCATATAAAAGCTTATGCAACTCAGTTGCCGGCAAAGCTTTCTTTTGACGGACATCCACTCCTGTATACACCCCGTGAAACAACCGGTGAACATAAGGAGCCCTCCCCGATTCTACTCCACGATTATAAATACTACGTAGCATACGCATATACGTCGAAACCGTATTAAGCTTCAAGCCACGTTCATAAAGATACTGCCCGTAACACCGTAAGTGTTCGCGGGTTACTTGTCCGAATGACACGGTAGGTGTGCCACAAAACCCTCTAAAAGAAAGAAGTGCATTTTCATACACATGCGCAGTAGAATAGCGCCCCTCTTTTCGTAAACGACCGATGTACATCTCAGCGCATCGGCTAAACCCATTTTTTTTCATCATTTATACACTAGTTAATTATATAAATCATCTCAGATGAGAGAACAAATATACTTCCTCTTAGGGTTTTAACCATCACAAGAATTATTTTATTTCGAACGAAAATCAGAAAGCGACCCTCACTCACGTGAAAGTCGCTTTCTGATTTTCATAACTTAATGAACAAACTAATAAATAATTAACCTTTTCTTAAAAATCTCAAACATTATATCTTAAACGGTTGCATCTTCAAATATACCTTATAGTCTTTAATCATCCCCGTTTTACCGGCTTCAGCCCTGGGTAGATAAGAGAATCCCGTAATAACTTTATCTTCACCAAGATCTATCACAATCTGATGAGGGAATGCAGGTTTGGAAGAGGAATAATTGGTATGCCAGAATGTTGATTCCTGCAAATCAAAAACATTTGTTGCAATATTGTTCGCGGCATCCGTTTCCTCACTATCGGCATAAATCACTTTCCAATGCTGACGGGATACCGGTTTGCCATCTTCGCCCAACAACTCCAATTCTGCAATAGCCGCGAAATCTTTCCCATCATGGGCGTTCAAAGCCTCCAGACAGAAGAAACGAGTCTCCACCTTCTTACCGAATTTCACATGTTGCCAACCATTGCCTGACTTAAATATCCCTTGATAAACAGGAGTTTCATTTGTTAAGTCCAAGTTCTCACCCATCTTACGATGAGCATAAGCTCCGTTACCACGTTGTACATCCAGAATTGGTTGACGCAGACCTTCAGTTTCAGCTTTTGAAGGACCAGCCATATCCAATATAATGATTTCATTCTCTCCTTTCTTCAACCAGCAGCCCGGTACATATAAGGTCTGTTGAGGTCCGATTTCCCAATAACGACCAATCGCATGGCCATTCACCCATACCATACCTTTACTCCAGTTCATCATATTCAAGAATGTATCCCCTAACTCATTGAGGTTAAACGTCGACCGATAATAAGCCGGTTGATTTTCAGCATTCTCCTGTTGTTTATACTGCTTATCACGGGCAAAACTATAATCTACCGGAATAGTATATACCTGCCAGTCCTTCACCAGTTCAACTCCTTTATCAGATTGCAGTTCTACTTTCTCGGTAATACCTTTCCAGTCATAAATACCTTTGCCGAAATTCATTCTTCCCATTGCTTCCACCAGGATATCCAGTCTGTCACCTTCTTTCAATGGTGGTAACTTTACTACACCTTCCCCCTTCAAACGGCTCAGAGTAGCCAGTTTCTTACCATTCAGAAAGACTTGTGCCCAGTCATGAGCTTCTGTGATCAGTAATGTCTGTTCTTTATCAGAAGCGGATAATGAAGTCCGATACAGAATACTACCCCATCCCTGATCAAAAGCTTCCATTGTCCGGATATCCTCACTCTCTTTGGGGTGAGGCAGATTATCAAATAAGACTGCCATTTCAGTCATTTTAATAGTAGGAATAGCTATAGTCGGTATCGAATCCGGAATTTCCGGCAAGGTTTCACCTTCCGGCAGGTAGTTACCAAGCAGATTCCGTACTTCCAGATATTTAGGAGTCACCTTACCGGATTCATTGATAGGAGCATCATAATCATACGATGTGCAAGTCGGTGAAAAGTTCGGGAAATTCGCGCCTCCCCAATGCCCGAAACTAGTCCCCCCGTGAGTCATATACAAGCTGAAAGAAATATTGCGGTCCAGCATTTCTTTCATACCTTTTACCAATTCTTCGGCACTTCTTGTTTCATGCTTGGCTCCCCAATGGTCAAACCATCCGGACCAAAATTCACTGCACATCAATGGAGTGTCCGGCCGTAGTTCTTTCAACCGTTTAAATTGCTCGTCGATGTTAGCACCCGTACCGAAATTAATAGTCCAGAGCAAATCATCCAGTGCATTATTCTCAAAATTCGAGTTCCAGTCACACTGGAATAAAGGAACACCTGTAAAACCGGCTTGTTTTACCATGTCACGGATTTCGGATATATACGGCTTATCGATTCCAAATGCTCCATACTCATTCTCCACCTGTACCATAATGATATTCCCTCCTTTACTAATCTGAAGATCAGCCAGCTGTTTGCCCACTTCGTTCAAAAAGAGTTTCACACGTTCCATGTAGTATGGGTCTTGCTCGCGAAGTTTGATATCCTTCTTCTTCAGCAGCCACCAAGGCAAGCCGCCCATTTCCCATTCCGCACAGACATAAGGTCCGGGACGCACTATGACATACATTCCATTCTCTTGAGCCAAACGGCAAAACGCAGCTATATCTTTCTGTCCGGCAAAATCATACCTTCCTTCTTCCGGTTCATGAAAATTCCAGAACACATACAAGCAAATCGTATTCATACCCAGTGCCTTGCACATTTTAATACGATGTTCCCAATATTCTTTCGGGATACGCGGATAATGAATCTCTGCCGCTTTTACAACAAACGGTTCTCCATTCAGCAAGAAAGTATTCTTCCCCACTTCAAATGTGCCCTCCGAAGATTGAGAGCATGAGCTGCCAAGAACAGCCACTACTAAAATAAGTAAATACAATAAAGGTTTCTTCATTTTCTATCTATTGTTTTCATGATATATCTCATACTTAATAAAGAGAATTCACTATCGGCTAATGTTTCCATTAAACCGACAGCGAATTTGAAAATAATCCAAGTGTTCCTAAAAACTAAAATAATACCTATTGAAAACTGAGTACGGTGCAAAGATGAGGTATTATGCGTAAACAAAGGTCCTCAAATAAGTCAAAAGGGTATGAATATCGTTCAAATGAACTTTATTTATCATTTTATGAACTCTTTTTTTCTAAAAAATCAAGATATTTGCAAGAAATACCATAAACACTAAAACACCTCATAACGGGAGACCTTATGAATAAAACGACTTTTATACTACTAATAACATTAATTATATCATACATAAATACTGCTTATATTCAAGCACAGACTCAACGTGTCACAGTACAGGGGAGTATTCTGGAAAAAGACACACAGTTCCCTGTTGAGCAAGCTACCATACAACTGTTATCCTTGCCCGACAGTAATTATGTAAAAGGCATTTCCAGCTTGGAACAGGGAAAATTTTCACTCACAACTCTCCCGGGACGTTTTTTAGGAAAAATTTCTTTCATAGGCCTCGCTACCGAATATAAGCCCCTGCAAATAAACACAACCCAGACTATTGTTCAACTAGGCAAAATAGAGTTGAAACCTGATGCTGTACTTCTTAACGAAACCGTCATTGTAGCCCAAGCCCCGCCTGTTGTCGTCACAGGTGATACAACCGCATATAATACTTCCGCTTACCGCGTCAGTGAAGGTGCTGCATTGGAAGAACTAGTCAAAAAGCTACCCGGAGCCGAAATAAACGAAGAAGGGAAATTAATCATTAATGGTCAGGAAGTCAAAAAAATCATGATGAACGGAGAAGAATTCTTCCTTAACGACCCCAATACGGTTTTAAAAGAACTGCCAGCCGATATGATAGATCAACTAAAAACTTACCAAAAGAAATCAGACATGGCACGTATTACCGGAGTAGATGACGGTAAAGAAGAAATGGTACTCGACTTACGCGTAAAACCAAGTATGAGAAAAGGATGGAATGGTAACTTTGAAGCAGGATATGGAAATGACGACCATTATAGGGCAAAAGGAATGGCCAATCGTTTCAAAAACAAAATGAACTTATCAATCAATGGTACCGCCAACGACAATGGAATTAATTCCAATCAAAGAATAGGTGCCAACTATTCTCAGAATACTCAGAAACTCAAATATGGAGGTAGTATTGAAGTCCGGGAAAATAAACGCGATTCATGGAGCAAGCGTCATACAGAATCTTTTTTGTCAGACAACACTTCTCAGTTTTCCCTGCAGAACAACCAATCCGATGGAAAGACAAGTGCTATTTCCGCTAATTTTCGTTTCGAATGGAAATTAGACAGCCTCACCACTATTATGTATCGACCGACATTTAATTTTTCCAAAGGAAACTCCAATTCAGGCAACTTCTCAGAAACGCTCAACAACGAGTCAACTCCTATCAACCGGAAAGAAGCCACAAACCACCAAACGAATGACAGATTCTCCACCAATGGCTCTTTGCAGTTGAACCGCAAATTAAACAGCAAAGGAAGAAACATCGCCTTACGTCTTTATTACGATCTGGATGACGGCAATTCCGATCGGTATAGTCTTTCGAATACTTATTACTTGAAGTATGGTGATAGTATAAAAACTTTGAACCAATGGATTGAAAAACTTGACAAAAACAATAAATATCAAGTTCAGATAACATATATGGAACCTGTATTTACCAATCGGTTTATCGAAATTAATTATAGCTATCAACACCGTTCCTCACTCTCTGAAAAATATGCCTATGACTGGGATAAACAAGAAGATACATACAGTCAATATCCTGACACAGCGCACAGTGATTGCTACAAAAATAAATATTCCACCCACCAAACCGGCATATTTTTCCGTACTATCCGCACCAACTATTTTTATAATATAGGTATAGAAGTTGAGGCACAAAAAACGACAAATAAAAGCTATATGCGGGACACGACCTTTGAGTATTTATCCAGAAATGCAATAAACTACTCCCCCACCATAAACTTTAAGTATACCTTCTCTAAACAAACAACCTTAAAAATAAACTATCGTGGGAGAACGGCACAACCCGGTATGACCGACTTATATAGAAAAAAAGATATTTCTGATCCTTTAAACATACGGCTAGCTAACCCCGAACTTAAACCATCATTCAATAACAACATATCAGCTACATTTAATACTTACTTTACTGAAACATCCCGCAGTTTCAATGCTAACCTCTCCTATAATAATACAATGAATAGTACAACACGTATTGTCACATATGACGAAAATACCGGAGGACAGACTACCCAACCGACTAATGTGAACGGGAACTGGCGAATAAACGGTTCGCTTACCTTCAGTACTCCATTATCCAACAAAAAATTCACAGTAAATACACACACCAATACAAATTACGGCAACTCTGTCGGTTTCACTGTGCTCAACAAAGAGTCAGATGCAGTTAAAAGTAATACGACTAACCTCTTTTTATCAGAACGCTTAAAAGGGAGCTACCGTAGCGATCTGATTGACTTTGAGTTATCTGCAGAAGTCAGATATCGAAAATCAGAACATTCTATCAAAAAAGAGAACCGACGGGAAACATTTGATTATACATTCGGAACTGAAGCAAACTTAAACTTACCTTGGGATATAAAAATCTCATCCAATATCAATTGTAGATTAAAAAGAGGATATGGCGGTAAAAATGATACTAACCGCACCCTATGGAACGCACAAATATCGAAAAGCTTCCTCAAGAAGAAAAAGGCAACCGTCCGATTTCACCTATATGATATCCTCCGTGAGAATGAAAGTTCGGAACGTTCCATTTCCGAGAATTCTATCACCGACAGAGAATCCAGTACATCTAACGTATATTTTATGGCATATATTGCCTATCGGTTCAATACCTTCGGACAAAAAAGAAAACGACAATCGGTACAAAACTAAAATTATAAAAGAGGAGGAAATGATGTATCCACAACTACATCATTTCCTTTTTGTTCTTTAAACATGCTGAGTAACATTGAAAAAAGTCATATTGCAAGATATCAGAGATTCTCAAAAGGAGTTCGGTATCAATACTTGACTTCCCGAAGATTTTATACACATTGGTCCGCGCACAACAAAGCTGTTCTGCAAACCAAGTGACAGACAATCCTTGTCGATGTAGTTCAATTTCTATAAGCCGGCCAACGTGTATCATATTACTCTTGTGGAATAATTAAGAAACTGAAACCACACGCTCCTCCTCCGCCATTTTCCAATCGCACAAGAATACGGTTCCACCCTTGACGGAACTGGAAAGGAGCAATATGTTCGTCAATATTATACCAACTGGTACCATAATCGCGCCATACATCCTTACCATTTATCCATACCCGACCACTATCATCCGTACCGATGGCAACCAGCATGGTAGTAGCCTCATCAAAATAAAGTTCCGTATAAGCATAATAAGTAGAATGTCCGGTAGTGACAGGAACCGTATTATGCATTGATTCACTTTGCATAAACTTCCATCGCAGCGTACCATCCAAATACACTTCTTCCCCTATGACCTTTATCGGATGAGAATCCGTTTCCATCACCCCTGTACCTACTTGTCCGTCAGTATATACCGCATCAAAGTCCACAGATATCTCAGGCGGATGGACAATCGAAAAGTCCTCTCGCCCAAAGCTTTCCCACGGTCCTATCATATACCATGTGTTAATATATAACCACCCTTTACGATCCGCGCTTTTTGAGAAACGCCGTCCGGGCAATGCCTGAGCTTTTACCATTTCCTGATTAAGCCGGGGACCTGCATAAGCATTCATCGGACGTCTGTTTCCACTGCCCTGAGCTGCCTCCCCCATGCCACCGAAACCGTTCCCATTGCCACTGCCTTCACCTCCGCCCGGCTGACCATTGCCAATTCCAAAGCCGCCACCGGGCTTTCCGACCTGCTTCACTACTCCAAAGAGATTTTCCAACCGAGATTGAGCAAGTCCGGCTTGTCGGGTCGCTTGTCCCAACAGACCACGGTAGTTGTTCAAGTCTGCCGTACTTTTTATTTCCAGACCTGCGCTGGCATTACTTCCCGTTGAAGTAGCCCATTCCCCTCCTTTAGTCTGCATTCGAATCAGTTCATCAAAACTTGGCATACGGGAAGAACCTGTCTTCAGAGAACTATAAACCTCGGGAAACGAAAGTCCCTTGGAAAGCGCCTGTTTAGCTGCATTGGCAGCCAAATGGTTCTGCTGTATTTCAGCCTCATATTCTCTTAAAAGAGCATACATATCTTCTACCGACGGATTCGCAGATAACTTGCCCGCCTGCGGAATATTCCTTGCTTTCGAAGTATCATTAGCATCATCCGGTGCCGTACGTGGTAACTTTCTTTGCTCTACTTTAGTCAACAATTCATTTTTCCGCTGCCTCATCTTCTTAGCCATTTCCTGAAATTTACGAAGCTGATCTTCCAAATTTTTCTTGACCAATACTTCCGACTGCTTCACTAATTGCTCAGAATAATTAGCGGGAAGCTCCCGCTGAGCCTGCTCCTGCTTTATTTTATCACTGATACTTTTCGGAGATTTCTGTTTTTTCGCTTGCAAGTCAACAGCTCCCTGTCCTGGTGATGGCATCAGCCAGATAAACAACGCTCCTCCTACCAGACAGACCAGTGCAATAACCCATGATAGGATAACCGTCAGACGGCTACTCCCTGTTGTAGTTTTCGTCATATGTTCGTATTCCTATATTCGTTAAATTATAAAACTGACAAGCATCCATTACTTCCACAAAACGTCCGAATGGAGTGTTTTTATCCATATCAATGCGGATACGCCGACCCGGATCAGAGATACAGGTCTCCCGCAATTGTTCCATCATGAAATTGGTCGAACAAGGTTGTCCGTCCCAATAGAAGTTACCTTCAGCATCCAGTCCTACAATAGCCTGTTTATCATCCGGTTTCAGTTTTATGGCTGATTCCGAAGTCGGCAGATCCACTGAAATATCCCTGTTTTTCACCTTCGTCATTGTAGAGACAAGAAAGAAGATCAATAGCAGAAACACACAGTCGATCAAGGGCGACATAGACACTTCCGGTTCATCTTCATTATTAAATAGTGATAATCTCATAAGCTTAATAAGGTTTACTACCCAAACGGACACGCGTACGCGTGAATCCTTGTATTTGACATTGATCGAATATCTCTATTACCGTATTTACGGGTACAGTCCGGTAAGCCGCCACATCAATAGCAATTTCCGTACCTTCACTGTTGCGGAGTTCTGTAAGGAAAGTATTCAGATCAGAAATCGGCACATAGTGGTTCTCACCAGTGTACGCATCATGTCCTACTACCTGATACACATTTTTCTCCTCATCCACTGCTATGATAACAGCTTCCTCTCCGGCGCGGGTGGTAGACAAACTGGAAGTCATTGAAGGAAGTGATAAAGGTATTTGCATTTCCCACTTCTTCATCATAGTAGTCACAAGGAAGAAGATCAGTAGCAGAAAGACGCAGTCTATCAAGGGCGACATCTGCACCTCTACTTTGTCTTCTTCATCATAGTTTAGTCTCATGCTTCTCCTCCTTACTCCCCGGTGTGTTCATATCCGTCGAATCTCCTTCCAGATAGAGCGTAGTAATTACATTTTCAACTTCTACTTCCACCAAAGAAGCCAATTTCATAATACGATTTTTAATAATGAAATACAAAGCAATGGCAGGAGCTGCGATGATCAAACCGGCAGCAGTCGTAATCAAAGCTTTTGAAATAGAATCGGACAATATAGAAGCGCCGCCTTCGTCACCATACAATGCTACCAGACCAAACGCTTCGATCATACCGACAACTGTTCCCAGCAAACCGATAAGGGGCGACAGGGAAGCTATGACTGACAAAGGATATATGCGTGACAAATGTGTACGGATATCACGTGCGGCCATATCACCAGCTGTCTGGCTGACAACTTCTCTTCCGGCTTTCACATGCTCGAAAATAAAACGCAGCGAATTTCCTAATGTGGAAGGGTATTTATCACAGGCTGCAATCGCACCTTTCAAATCTCCTTGTGCAAGGCATTCGCTGACTGTTTTACGCAGTCCTTTTGGTGCCAGTCTTCCTTCTCTTGAAGTTAGCAAGCGTTGCAAAGCTATTACTAAGGCAAGCAATCCAAGCAAATACAACGGATACATCATGAATCCTCCCGCTTTAATCTGTGCAGCCCAGTCAATCTGTACCCCTTGCGGTTGTTCATCCTCATTAGTTGTTCCCTCTTCATATACCAGCCCTTCCTCTTCTCCATCAACGGGTACCGGAGTTGCAATTTCGCTCGGAAGTACTTTCGGAGCATTCTTTATATCATCCTGTGTCTTAGCGAGAAAGATTTCATCAAATCCCGCATCACGTCTCTCCGGGCAGATAAAAGAAATACCAGTCAACGTAATATTACCAAAATCTTTCCATAAGTCCCTGGTCATCACCATCCAGTGTCCCGGTAGTTCACCGAGATTAAGACCCTCCATCGGATTTATCAAATCCTTGGACTTGCCGGCTATATAAGTAAAATCATATTTCTTGCCTTTTTGATTTGCAGACTTTTCGGAAACATGAAATTTCATTCCAATTTGATCACCTCCCCATTTTACCCAGGCAAAAGTGATATAGCGAAACTCACCCGGTCCCGGATTCTCGCGAATAGGAATGGATAGCCCGGTCAACTCTGCCGGACTTTTAGAGGCTCCTACATATATATAATTTTCTGATTTTTTAGAGTATCCCCCATCACGGACAAATTTATTATCCTGAGCTTTCCACTGCGCCCCGTCCGGTATTTTAGTACTAAAGATTTCATATAATCCTTTACCGGATCTACTATTTGTTTGGGCTGAGAGCGGATAAGTGAAAAACGTTATTACTCCTAAAAGAAGTATACTCAACGTACCTTTTCTAAAAAGTTTTTTCATCTTTGTGCAATTCATGTCTATTCTATTATTTATTAAAATTTAAAAGCCACCGCAAATCATCGAATGATTCACAGTGGCAAAGTTGATAAAAATAGAAAAGAAATGAGTACTCAAATCATTCAAAATACTCCAATTCCTTAAAATGATACAAAATAAAGAGTTCAAAAATCACTCAATAGGTTTAAAAATAATCCATTACCAGAAATTTCCAGCTGTTTTTTATCTGCTATATCAGGTTTTGTATCTATTTTCCTGACACTACCATCCTGACATATTGTGGAGGTAAATAATTATATATAGAGCCATTTTCAAAAGAGGCAGTTTCTAAGGTGGGGGTTCTAAAGTTTATAGTTTCAGCATGGTATCCTTTAGGAACAATCAATTTTAAATACAAACCAGATATGTATCCATTTTTCACACCCTTCTCTCTTCTATCATAGAAATCACACATAATTAGCTTCACTTTTGTCTGGGACAAGTCCAATACTTGCAATGGACAATTTAAAATATTCAATGAATACAAGTTGACATTAGAATGCAAATCAAGCTGGGAAATAGCATTACTACTACAATCCAAAACCTCCAAATATATATTTGCACTAAGATCAATTGTTTTTAGTCTGTTATCAGCACAATTTAATTCTTTTAAATAAGGGTAGTCACTAAAAACCGGAATTGCTTCTTCTGATATTTCTTTAATAGAAAGTTTACGCAGCGAACCTCCTTCCACATTCTCTTTTTGCTCAGGGAGTATCAATTTCTTCAATAAACGATAATCATTCCCTTCTTGGCGTATCCACTCATATCCCTGCAATCCGCAAGTTAAAAATTCCATCTTTAGGTTAGCACTAAAATCCAACTCTCCAATATAATTTGCTTCACATTTTAGTTCCCGCAATTCTTGATTATGTGATGTTTCAAGTGCTTTTAGCTTATTCCAACTACAATTTATTTTTCTAAGATGCGGTGATCGACTAATATCCAATTTCTCCAGATTATTATCCGAACATTCAAGTATACTTATTCCTTCTGTATTCGATCGGTTATCCGGAAGAATCAACTTAGATAATATCCCGGCACGACCTCCTTCCGAAAGTAATCCTTTATTTCTTTGAGATTTAACAATAACCGTTCGAAGTTGTTTATTATGACTAAGATCCAATTCTATCAGTCGGTTATAAGTACAATCTAAAGTTCTTAATTGAATATTCTTTTTCAAGTCTATCGTATTCAAATCACAACTTCTACAACTTAAATTCGTGAGATTTTTACAACCACTTATATCCAGTTTCGGAAGGTAGATTTGTATAATTTCCAACTCACGAAGTTCTTTAAATCTAGAAAAATCAGGAATACACTCCAATGTATCAGTCCGATTTCCCACCAACTTTAACCGACGTAGAGAAGAAAAATACTCAAGGCCTTTTAATGAGGTAATTTCATGTCTCGTAGTTTTCGCTCTATTCACGTCATTATTAATCCATAAACTGGTTTTCAGCTCCAAATCCTCCACGTAATCAATATCCGATAATAAAATAGAGCTGGTATCAGCTATAATCTTCATTTGGAACAACGCTGCTTTAAGCATCGGATCAAATTTATCTGCCACATTCTTATTATCAGAAGAGTTCAATATGTCTGCCCGACTACTCACACCCATCAATAATAAACTTACTATTAAAATAATGTTTTTCATTTTCTATTAAATTTTATGTTGTCCATAATCAAACATCTCTCTACTTCACCTTTTTACATGAGATGAATTATCATTCGCAAGATAAGAAGAAAAAACGAAAAAGAGAAGGAAAGAGTGTCCCCAAAAAGGATACAATTTTTCATCCCAAATAAGCAAATCTCCTTTCCTCCCTTCACCCTTCACAACTCCCTCTGGCACGACGATTGCGGGTGAAGGTCTCCTGTTCACCATCCGCTTCACCTCCCATCAGACGGAGACTACCCGATACACATTCCCAAACTTGGTATGCTTACGTTCTATCCCCACTGCTATCAGTATTTGTGCCAAACTCGCCGGATTTGCCCCACGCATAGCTGCCGGATTTATCTTCTTCAATCGCTGAAAGATATCAGCAGACGAAAGAAGTTCACACCCTTCTCCTTTTTCTGCCGCCCGATAACAGGAACGCAATACGTCTTCCACAGGTCCCTGACGATAGAACGTCATGTTACTTTGCTGCAATTCCGTCTCTTCCTCTTTTGTAAACCAATAATGTTCACCCGTCAAAATCTCCGCTTTCAATTGAGCATAAAGTTGTGCATAGTCAATCCCCTCACAATCGATAGGATACTCTACCAGCACACAAATAAACCTGCGGCTACCAGTCGGGTCAGTCAATAAATCTTTTCGATTCGATGTCCCGATAAAAGAAGCTATACGAGGTAGCGAGCGATAATTTTTCTGATAAGCTTTGCACAGGCTTAATGAAGCCATCTGCATCAGATTCTTCAATAACGGCATTTTCGTCGGAGCATATTTATCAAACTCATCCAGATTGAGAAGTCCCATCTCCGCCAATCTCCGTTCTATATGCCCTTGACTGGTTAAATCCACCTTATCCATATAATAACGCTGAAGCGCAGGAGGAAGTAGCGATTTGCAAAAGGTAGACTTTAAATATCCTTGCTCCGTACTGATAAGCAAAGGCGCCACACTATTGGCATGACTTCCCGTAACCCCCATCCATTGTGCTGTCATACCCCGCATCCATATATGGAATTCTTTCACCCACAATTGGTCTCTCGAAACTCTGCGTGCCAAAGCCGCCAAGCGATCCACTCCATCCCATACCGGCAATTCTTCCAAATAAAGTTTGAAAGGATGATACTCTGCAATACGGGTGGAGAAAATACAGCGTGAAAGATCACGATCCCAACAAGAAATACCTGATTCGTGAGCTTCCAGGCAGAATGTATTTAAGACACGCTGATTCACAGGTGCAAATCCTTCCTCCATTCGTTCCAACAAACGATATTCCGTTTCTTCTGTCAGCACATTGTAGCGGAAATCATAGCGGGATTTTAAAAAAGTATCTACGCTCTCAGTTAGTGACTTCACTTTCGATGAGTCTTTTTCTTTAGACGATGATACCCCCTTAATCGACTGAATAATAGTATTGACAGGTGCTACACTTTTTGTATCCCCTACTCCCGTTTCATCTTGTTTTGAAAGACACTTCATCAATTTTTGCCAAAAGGCAAACCAACCATTTTTTTGTTCCATTTTCTTCTTTTTTTTATGATTAATGGATGCGAATATAATATCAAAAAAAAGCCATTTGCAACTTTTCATCCTATTCATTTTTTGAAAACCAGACTTATCATTAATATCCTATCATTTCTTGTTTATCATACTATTAAACCTTATCTTTGTCACCGACAAATTATATTTATCACCAATGTGATAAGATATTATCACTACTATGATAAAATAACATCATTATTGTGATAAGATCTTATCATAGTAATGATAAGTATAAAATATCAGCACTAAAAACAAGAAATCATTTAAAGATAAAGCAGAAATGGCAGTACAATTTGAATTATATAAGACTCCGATGCCAAAGGAGAAAAAGAACAAGACGCGTTATCATGCCCGTCCGGTAAGTTTTGAGACCGTCAATACCGAGAAACTGGCTTATCGCATCCATGATCGCTCCACATTAAGAGTATCGGACATTATTTCAACCTTGGAAGAACTGAAAAATGAAGTAGCTCAGTGCCTCCTGGAAGGTAAAAAGGTGCATGTCGATGGATTAGGATTCTTTCAGGTCACTCTTTCCTGCGAAGAAGAAATACGTAACCCGAAAGACAAACGTGTGCACCGGGTAAAATTGAAAGCTATAAAGTTTAAAGCTGATAAAGAATTGAAAGGGGAATTGTGTCACATGAAATTCCAGCGTTCTAAAATCAGACCGCACTCCGCCAATTTATCAGAAGTAGAAATAGACATGAAACTAACTGAATATTTTGCTGAAAATCAGATTATCACCCGGAAAGATTTTCAATATCTCTGCGGAATGACACAAATCACTGCATATCGCCATATCAAGAGGTTAATGGCAGAAAAGAAATTGCAAAATAAAGGGACGATCTATCAACCGATATATACTCCGGTTCCGGGTAATTACAGGGTATCGGTGGATTTAAAATATAAAGAACAATGAAAGAGCCATGAAACAGGAAGCCCTTCACCCGCTCTTCCCCATTTGGGGAGTGTAATTTAAACTCTGTCTGGTTTCTATTTCTTTTAAATCACAACAAATA
>NZ_JAHQUN010000132.1:0-816 GCF_019052485.1 Bacteroides sp. MSK.20.82 | reverse complement strand
TTTCCGGGTTCTGCCCGGCATAGACGATAAGAGAACATTATTATGATACCAAAAAAACTTATCTAATTGTATTTTTTTCCCTTTTGTTTGGGAGGGTGTTTAGTAATTTATATATTTGCGTTTGTAGAAATTAATAGCAAGATGTGTTTTTGTGTCCACAAAAACCAAATCTTGCCTGATAAATCAGGAGTTTAGCCCCCTCGCAACTTGGGGGCATATATTATTTAGTATCATAGTATGAAAGCAAATAAAAGAGATAGAATAGTGAAAGTTCGCTTAACGAATTTAGAATATGAAGAACTAACTAAAGCTTCTAAATCTAGCAAATGTATGTCAGATTATTTTAGACAGAGAGTCTTTAGGAAAGGAGTTGGTCTTATTGACCCTAAAGAATTTATTCGTTCGATGGATGAAATTTGTTTGGAAATGAAACGTATAGGAAATAATATAAATCAGTTGGCTAGGTATGTAAATATTCATAAGGAAGAAGTTAATCAAGAGGTTCTTAATGAGGTAGAAAAGAAAATGGCAGACTATGTAATTATGCAAGATAAATTGAATGTTACTTGGCGTAAGTTGATGTCAATCAAATAATATATGTATATATAATATTTATATATATAATTTTAGTGATAAAGACAGCGTTACTATTTCTTTTCCCTAAAGTTCCTTGTGTCGTTTCTCTCTATACCTGAATACAGGAAAACGGCTGCATCATAAAAGAAAAGACACCGACACCATTCAGGAACTACCGCCCATCGGCAAAAGGATTGCATCTAATTGATACCTTTTCTGCCTGCACTGGAGAGAAACCGG
>NZ_JAHQUN010000131.1:0-818 GCF_019052485.1 Bacteroides sp. MSK.20.82 | reverse complement strand
TAAGTGATATCACTAACCCACAGCTGATCAGGATGTTCTAATAGCAATGTCCTGGTTAAATCAGGATACTGTGGCAAGTGATGAGAGGAGTCTGTCGTACGTGGAGCCCGAAAACGTTTGCGTATTGTCAGCTTATACTTGGACAATATAGCACAGAAACAGTCACGCCCAACAAAGGCCTGGCTGGTGCCGAACTCATTACGGTACATCAGCCAAAGTTTCATCCCCCCAATACCAGGGTCCTTTGAACGCACACGTTTGACAAACTCAAGAACAAAACGTTCACGGGCCGAACTATCCGTACTATGGTCAACATACTTATAAAAGGCTTGCTTTGTTACACCAAACAATTTGCAAAGAGAGACCACCGTATAGGCATGCCTCCCTTTACAAAGCCTTTTTATTGTTTGGTACCAGCTTTTTTTCGGATAGGAAGATTAAACATCTCCTCGGCAACATCAATCATCGTATCGAAGGCGTGCGCACGCATTTTAGCATCTTTAAGCTCTGCACGTAAACGCTCATTCTCAAGACGTAAGGCAGTAATTGAGGAGGATTCATCCGAGGACTTGGGAGACTTGTTCTTTTTCATATAAGCGGATATTTCAGGATTAGAATCCTCAAAGATACGAACCCAACGCCAAAATGTAATGCGGGCAATCCCTTTTTCTTGGGCAAAACGAGAAACTGAGAAATTCGAACGATAGAAATCGCCAAGAAGTTCAAGCTGATAAGGACTAAAGGTCATGTCACTCTTTTTCATCTTTTATTCATTTTAGTTGATACTTATAGTAGTCAACCAAATCCAGGGTAAGACA
>NZ_JAHQUN010000130.1:0-827 GCF_019052485.1 Bacteroides sp. MSK.20.82 | reverse complement strand
GCTACAGAAAGCCATTTTTGATTTTCAACGGAAATAGCTGGATATGACTATAAACCGATATAAAAATGAATGGAATCCACCTGTGTGAAAGATGTAAATATTGCACGCATTCACCCAATTTATTTCAGCCATATTATTGGTGTTCGTGGTATGGGAAAGAAGTAAAAACACCGATTAACAGATGTGATAAAATAACTCTCAAAACTAAATAAGAAAGGAGGAAATATGACATTAGAGCAGATAGTAAAACAAAGCCAAGGGGAACAATATGTTTATCCCGATGTGTTTACAGATAAATGCGGTCTTGATATTATACTTTCTAATGATAAACTTCATGCCGTAAGGTCTTGGGGGTACACCAAAGGTAATCCCAAAAGGCGCGCTACGCTTGAAATTACGACGTTCAGAGGCATTTCTTTCAACGCTGTACATCATTACGGAAAGATAAAGATTCAAGGCGTCAATATGGAATGTGACGGAGAACCGGGACATAGTAAAATGATATTTGACAACAATATCCCATTGGCACATTATACCTATGAGCTTGTGCTTAAACGTCCGCTTACTAAGGAAGAAATAGACAAAAACCCGGAACGATGGGGAGATTACTACAATGAAGGTGATTTGACTAACTGTTTTGAAACAATAGAAGATGTCATTGAGCTTGCAAAACAAGTCTTTCGGCTACGATTTACTGGTGAGTGGGAATTTTATGTAGAAAGCCCATATAACAAATATAGGGGTAAATTAGAAATTAACGTATAACGAAAAAAAGAATGAGTATAGAACAAATTATATTCAACCTTCTCAATAAGAACGCTCATACA
>NZ_JAHQUN010000016.1:0-103899 GCF_019052485.1 Bacteroides sp. MSK.20.82 | reverse complement strand
CAAAGGGGTCAATCATATTTTAGCCAAAAGGGATAATTCTGCGTGGCCAAAAGGGTCAAAGTTGAGTGGCTTTTCCACGCTCCCCCTCTTCTTGTCTCACGCACAGATTAAGGATAATGGTTTCAATTTCAGGTGTTATCTTCATATTGGCAAGTCTTGATGGACGTTTAGACTTATCGGACAATTCCGACTTGCCTTGTTCTTTCTCGCAATTTATCCAACGGTATAACGTGGAACGGGTAATCCCGCACCGAAGGGCAGTTTTTGTCACAGAACCCGTTTCGACGTATAGCTCAAGCCATTTTTGGCGCATCCGTATATCTTCTTTCATGCTACGAAGATACGGATTAAGATTTGCCAACGAAAAGAAAAAGTGTAGCGTATCTATTGATACTTTGCAATTAAATACTACTCCGCTTTTCAGCCATCTCCTTAATACCAGCCTGTCAATCTACACATTGTTGAGAAGCCATTCATGATTAATATGATCAAAACAACCCTTAATGTCACCTTCCAGTATCCATTGTGGTAAACAGTCTCTACTCAACCATCTATGAAGTGCGTCTATTGCATCTGCAGTACTTCTAAACTTTCTGAACCCATATGAGTTCGCATCCGCTTCACTTTCAGTTATAAGTTCTAAAGCCATAAGATATATCCTGCACGGCTCTGTCCTTCATGGTTGGTATTCCCAAAGATCTTGTCTTGCCATTTGCTTTGGCTATGTTGACCTTCCTCAGCGGGAAGGCCTTATATCCTCTCCTTTTCAATAAACATATAGCTTCTATTTTCTTGGCATCAGTGTCCCACTTCATATGGTCAACCCCTGCCGTACGTTTACCTTTATTGGAAGTTACTTTCCTTATCGCCAATGCCTTGGCTTCGTAGGAAGTGGCAAGTAGGTACCGTAAGGCCTTTACCTTGTTGTACCTCTTTTCTTTGTGGGCCTTTGCTATTCGGACCTGCAGTTTTCTCACCTTACGCTCATATTTGGAAGAATCGATATCTTTTCATGTCGTGTTTCGTACGGTTAAAGATGCACACTCGGCTTTTGCCTTGCTCATTTGCAGTTTCTTCATTTTATTAAAGTTCTACAATCGTTTCACAAAGAATTACCCTGCGGAAGTCTGCCTGATTTCGCATGGGGTGATGTTTAAACCTCTATCCTCCGCATTACACAGAATCATTCACTTTCTCCGCAATCCTTTACCCGCACCACATTCGGCTTTTCTTGCAATTGGCTTACCTGCCTGACATAGACAGGAGAAATACGGGTTTACCAAGTTCCGTACAAGTAACTGACGCCCGACTTAGAGCCCGCCCCTCCACCGCCAGTATGATGTCCGTGTAGCCTTACATTCCCAAAAGACTATCCTGACTACCCACCTTTTGGCTATAGCTTATAAATATCCGTAAGCTATTTCTTTATTACGATGGTGTAGCGATTCACATATGTTACTCATATCAGTCAGCCTAACAGCCTATACATTGGATATTTCTGTAAAGGACTGCATTGTCAAGAGGGCTTCGCACTAAACCATGACTGGTAAAGCACGCCTCTTTAGACTACTATTGACAGAACAATAGGTTCAGGCACAGTGCTGAACAATTACTTGTACGACTTCTTGTCGCACGGAATACCTAAAGATACAAAAAGGCCAACTAATTCGCAATAATTTGGCTATGAATTAGTTGGCTAATTTTATATTATTTAATAAATACCCCTATTCAGTTCGATTAATGGAGCTGAACTATAAATTTGGACGTTTGCCTTCTTATACAAGATTGACATTCATTGTTTCCGCTATTGTTTTGTTTTCAATCAGCATTCAACTGTATCAACATGAACAGTCGTTTGAAAACTTGAAACTCATTTTCCAAAAACATAAATAATCAACAGATTATTAAAGGTAATCAGTTGGACTATACATTATCTCAGAAAATATATCTATTTGACCTTCATTATATCTTTCAACAGTCCCAACGGCTCATCTGTAGTGATAAAGTCGACTTTATCCCAAAAGTATTGCATGTCCTCTTTTTTATTAACCGTCCATACATTCACTTTTAGCCCCAAGGCATGGCAACTTTCAATCCAATCGGTATAACGGTAAAATTCAGAGAAGTGATAATCCGGTCCGGCACTACCCAATTCTTTCAGTTGTTGTGGAGATAAGTCCCCTTTCAGATAATATACAGGAGTGCTTGTGGGAGCCTGACGGATCAGTTCCTTTAATGCGTGAGACGAAAAGGTGATATATATCATCCGGGGTTCGAGTCCCATCTTCTTTATCATCGAAACGATCTCTTCAACAGCTTTTATCTCCCGTTCGGGTTTACTATGAGCTTTCAACTCCAGCACCAGCTTCAAAGATGTTTTCCGCTTAGCTGTTTCCAGAAGCTCTTTTAAGGAGGGTACGCATTCTCCATTCGCTAACCATAACCCGGTTAATTCCTTCAGAGTGGACTCTTCAACCTTATGCCCTTGAATAATCCCATCATGGCTAACCACCAAACCATTATCTTTTGTCAGCCAGACATCAAACTCCGAACCATAACATCCTATAGAATCCGCTTTCAACAAAGATGTAATGCTATTCTGTGCTGATCCTTGGGTTTTCCAGAAACCACGATGGGCAAATCACCCGTGTTTGTGCCGAAGTATTGGCAATCATAAACATAATTACCAATAAACACATTACCTTTTTCATTTTGTCCTTTCCTCTAATTGTTAGTTATATAAGAGCTGATTCTCTAGTATCCCGGATTCTGCACTAGATTGGGATTTACTTCTATCTGATCTTGTGGAATAGCAAGCCAATAGTTCTTGGGAGCGGTAAAATTACGAACGCCGGTTTCTTTCATGTCCGTAAGTTTATAAAAACTATCAGCGGTTTTTCCGGATAATGTCCAGGATTTCTGATAACGCATCATTTCAGTATGGGCAATTTTCCAACGGCGCATATCATGGAAACGTCTGCCTTCCATAGCCAATTCAATGGAGCGTTCATCATGTAATATTTCGCGCAACTTCTCTCCTGAAGGAATACCACCGGCTTTTGCCCATGAATCTGCAAAGGTAGGTAATCCGCAACGTTCACGTACTTTATTCAAATAGGACAGACTGGCAGTACTCAGTGTGCCGCTATATTCGAAATCCGCTTCTGCATAACTCAGATAGAGTTCGGCCAGACGCATATAAGGAAAGCACCAACGGTTGTAGGTTATTTGATCGGTAGTCCTATTATAGGTATCATATTTAGACACCCATTTCTGACAATAATAACCGTTGTCCGTTTGATACTCATCCTTGGCATTGCCATTATTCTGCTGCATTTCACCACGTCTGCATTTGAGCACTATTGTCTTTCCCTGCACGTCATAATTTCCACGATCAAAGCCAATAGAGGCATAAAAGCGCGGATCACGATTCCTGTGAAAACGTACCGTACTATCACCTGGTGCAATGGAATACGGATCAAGCTTCTTAGTCTCGGGGTCATCTGCCCAAGGTAGACCGTTCTTGGTATAATACCTACTCACACAATCCCACGTCGGGAATAAGGACCCTCTAAAACCTTTGGTCGAATAACTTGTAAATTCAACACGAGGAGCCATATTCTTGATACAGTAGGAAATAGTTCCCTGTTCAGCAAAGCCAAACAGGACTTCATTCCAGTTAAATCCGCTACCACTGATCCCATCACCGACAAAGGCTTCATGATAGTTTTTCTTCCCTTGCTCCAAGTCATTGGTCGAATTTCCATAAAGTTTGTAACCGTTCTCTTCGCAAAGGTCTATGGCCTCTTTGGCAGCATCCATCGCTCTCTTCCACTTTTCCCGGTCATAAGTCTGGTTAATCAGAAAAGTGCCGTCGGGGTTTTTAAAGTCGGAATAAAACTCACTATTCCCATTGACTAACGGCGAGGCGGCATAAAGCAACAGCCGAGCCTTGAAAGCCAAGGCAGCAGAAGAGGTAGCCCTGTTTCTCTTACTTGAATCCCATACGCCAGGAAGTAATCTAGCTGCTTCCGAATATTTATTGGCAATGAAATCGACACATGTATCATAAGGAGAACGGGAGGTCATCATCTCGGCCGGAGAACTTTCCATTGGTATTTCCTTGTCAATAATAACTATCGGTCCATAGTACTCCAGCATGATCTGATGATAATACCCGATCAAAAACAGCACTTCACCTTTCCACCAGCTCAGGTTTTCGGGGGTAATGTCCGATACCCTATCCAGATTATTAAGCACATTATAGCAATTGCGGATACTTTCCCATACTGCTTTCTTCACAGCACCCTGCGGATAAGATTTTGCTGTATTGCTCCATAATGAGTAATAAGTCGTTGTTGGGGATTCTTCCCCATAAACCAGACTGCGGAAATGAAACCAGCGCGTTGTTCCTCCTTTGCTCGTTATGATTTCGTTTCCTCCGGTAAAATCAGGAAATTGTTGGGGATGGAAATAGTTAGGGATATTCGCGTAGCAAGACAGTACCATTCC
Source organism: Bacteroides sp. MSK.20.82 (assembly GCF_019052485.1). Classification (NCBI taxonomy): domain Bacteria; kingdom Pseudomonadati; phylum Bacteroidota; class Bacteroidia; order Bacteroidales; family Bacteroidaceae; genus Bacteroides; species Bacteroides sp. MSK.20.82. The sequence goes on along the minus strand of NZ_JAHQUN010000016.1, from coordinate 99,387 downwards.
TTCAGCCTGATATTGTGTCCGGTAGATATCATCCACGGTAGCAGTACCTTGCGGAACCACATCAAGAAAATCACATGATGCCATCATTAAACAGCCGATTGCCGACAGGCATAACTTTGTATATATATTTTTCATAACTTATTCTGTTCTTAATTAATAATGAAACTGAATTCCGATCTTGGCCGTGCGCTGTAGCGGATATTTCAAACCATTCCCACTTCCCATTTCAGGATCCCAGGTACTGAACGGAGAGAATGTCAGCAAATTAGTACCTGCTGCATACACACGCAGCCACGGGAAGAAGGAATAGCCCAGTTCGGCATTCTTCAGGCGCAGGAAAGCTGCGTTACGTAGGTAATAAGTGCTGGTTTGCGCATTGTTCGTGATAAATTCGGGTGATAATCGGGGATAGGCGGCACCGGCTACATTATTGCTTTCCGACCAGTGGTCATCAACGATATACTGTGCAATGTTATATCCTTTATGGCCCGCTTCGCTGAACGGATGAATATCGCTCATCATTAAACTGACTTTGGCCACTCCCTGGAAAAACAGAGACAAATCCCACTTTTTATACTTCAACGTTCCTCCAAAACCATAGATAATCTCCGGAATTTCAGGATTGCCGATAATCGTCCTGTCATAACCATTCACCACGTTATCACCATTCAGATCTTTATATTTAATATCTCCCACCGTATAATTTCCGAACGACTGTTTGGGAGATCTGTCTATTTCCTCCTGAGAAGTAAACAATCCGTCAGACACATATCCCATAATACTGTTTATCGGGTGTCCGATTCTTGAAGAATAGGGTTCTACATTCACCGGTTCGTCTATCTCCGTAATCTCATTATGCGCATAGGTCAGACTACCGTTCAGGCGGAGCACCCAATCTTTGCCAATTACTTTGCTGTATGCTACACTCATATCCACACCCTTATTCTTTACCGAGCCAATGTTGGCATAAGGCAGCATACCTGTCACTCCCATTGTTGAAGGGACGGACGAACGTTGCATAAAAATTCCACTACGGTCTTCCTTGAAATAATCAATGGTTATATCCATAGATTCAAGAAGGGTCATATCGACACCTAAATTCAGCTTTTTCGATTTCTCCCATGTAGCGTTCGCATTACCATAAATATTTACAAGCGGCCCATTCACGCGGGTACCGCTACCAGTCCACCAATCCAAATTATTATTCATACTGACTTCTGTTACATAGGGAAAGCGAGTGGCAAGCGCATCATTTCCGGTCAATCCATAAGTAGCTCGGATTTTCAGAGTGGAAACTGTTTTTTTTAACGGTTGGAAAAACTTTTCATTAGAAATAGTCCATCCTAGGGCAATCGCAGGGAAGAATCCGAAACGATGCCCGCTTCTGAAATTCTCCGAGCCATTATAACCAAAGGTAGCCTCAAGCAGGTAACGCTGACCAAAACTGTAGGTCAGACGTCCGGCCATCCCTTGCTCACGGTAAGGAAGAAGATCTTTTTCAGCTCCGCCGTCCTTCACTTTCTTGGTTTCTTTCATGTGGTAAACAAGGGTAGCTCCCACATCATGTCCACCAAACTGGCGTGAGTAGTCCAGCGCTCCCTGTAAAGACCAGACACTCTCTGTCGGATCACGCCCGGAATTGCTCTTCAGATAAGGTTCTCCCGGCTCACCGATAGTCGAAGTCTTATAAAGGTAGTTTCCCTGATCATCCATCGTATAGTCATCAGATACTTTATAGTAGAAAGGTACAATCCAATGATCCAGCCAGTTAAAACTGTAATTATAGAAAGATGCCAGTCCGGTGAGTTTTAACCCTGGTGTGACAAACTTCAAGTCCTGTTCGAGATTGAAAGCGGTCGTCATATAGACATAATTTCGTTCCGTATAACCTTCACTCAATTTGGCGTAAGGATTCGGCTCTGATTTTCCCACATCCCACGGATCATTGCTACCGTAGCGGATGTATGTATCCCCTGGTTCAGCAGGAAGTGTAGCAGGAAAACGTACGGGATTCCCATGCATGGAATAGGCGAACAAATTCCGGGTACTTGTTTTGGGGGCATGGTGGTAGAACAACTGCGTATTCATATTTAGCCCCACTTTCGTCGTAGAGGTAACACGGGCTGTCACATTACTCTGAAACAGGTATTTCTTGTTGCGCATACCCACATCAAGCTTATCTTCCTTGGGTTGCCGGATGATACCATTTTCATAGAAGATTCCAGCATTCAGGAAGTAATCCACATTTTTGCTTCCGCCCTTGATGGAGATATTCAAATTCTGATTAACGGCGAAGTCTTTGAACAACATACTGTACCAGTCATTGTTTGGGAACAGGTAGGGATTTGCATTGGCACGTGTTTTATCTATCTTATCCCGGCTATAGAAAGGCTCATACTCTTGGTTATTGGAAATAGCCTGATTATAAACGGCTTCATTATACATATCCATGTAAGTCGGGCCATCTGCCATTTTCTGCACATAGGTAGGCATGGAGAAAGTATTATCAAAGCGGATATCTACAGACATTTTCTCGGAAAGCTGTCCTTGCTTGGTAGTAACGATGATAACTCCGTTAGCCCCCCGTGAGCCGTATAGGGACGTTGCCGTAGCATCTTTCAGCACAGAAAACGACGCGATAGATTCTGGAGGAATATTGTTCATCATCGTAGCGTTGATTTCCACACCGTCAAGTATGATCAGCGGTGAGGTATTCGAACCAAAAGTTGATATACCACGTATATAGAATTTCGCCTCATCAGAGCCTGGTTCACCCTGTGTTTGTACGGCGATGATACCTGGAACGTTCCCGGCAAATGAAGTACTAAGATTACTGGATGTCATCTTCAGGTCTTCCGGCTTCACTGCCTGCACAGCTCCCACGAGGGATTCTTTCTTTTGTTTGCCAAAACCGACCACGACCACTTCATCCAGCATCATACTCCTGTCCGGAGTCAAATTAACGGAAATGAACTTCTTATCTTTTACCACTACCGTTTTCTTCTGGTACCCAACATATGAAATGGTCAATGATGCGTTCTTTGCCAACTGTATAGTGAATATACCGTCCACATCTGTTATAACCCCGTTCTGCGTTCCACTTTCCAATACGGTAGCTCCAATAACAGGCTCTCCGTTTTCGTCTCCCACATATCCTTTCGTTTCTGCTTTTACTTCTTTTTGCTGGCTCTCGTCGATCTTTCTATTATCTGCCGCCGTTACAACGGAAACGGGAAATAATGTGAAGGCTAACCATAACAGGATGCAACAGCTTTCGCTGGTAAGGCATCCTTGTTTTACTTTACAGTTCATATATCAATAGATTTTTTGATTAGTAGTGTAGATTTTTCTCTGAAATACAGGGAGGTGTGTCGTAATGCACGATGTACCCTCTTTTTTATTCATTACTATACAACTCTGTTCATTTTCTTTTCTATTATTCATTGTGTGTGCAATTTATTTTATAATTATTTCTTTGACTTTATATAAATTACAGTACAAATTCTCAAACTAAGAATCGTTTATATATACGATAGGAAAACAACTCTCTCTTCCGCCCGAAGGCTGGCTGGCAAAAAAAAGTAAATACCTTGTCATACATCAAATTTAGTTGTTAATATATTTGCAAAATTACCCGGAACAACTCGGATAAAATATCAGAAAATGACCTGATATTATAAAATTTAAAGCAAAATACATATTACTAGTGCGATATGAAATCTTTAGGCAGTACTCCGAACTGTTTTTTAAAACAGCTTGAAAAATAGGAGGGGGTACTGAACCCTACCATGTAAGAGACTTCCACCACTCCATAGGTTCCTTCTTTCAGTATGGAAGCTGCCTGCTTCAAACGGAAAAGGCGGAGATATTCGTTCGGACTCATATTTAGGATTCCTTTCAATTTCCGGTAAAAGTTGGAACGTCCCATATTCATTGCATCCGCTATATCATCAATTTGCAGGTCCGTATTATCAAGATGGCGTAATACATACTCATTTAACTTGCTAATAAACATCTCATCGGCCTTTGTCTGCGCCATTGCATCTGCTTTGATAAAAGGAAATTCAATAAAGTGACGGCGTAATCTTTCCCGATTACTCAACAGATTTGCTACATTGGCACGAAGATACTCCATAGAAAACGGCTTTTCAATATACGCATCCGCCCCTTCTTCAAGTCCTTCGATTCTTGATTCCAGATTAGTTTTAGCTGTCAATAATATTACAGGAATATGACTATAGTCCAGATTTTGTTTCAGATGCTTGCATAATTCAACCCCGTCCATCAGAGGCATCATAATGTCACTTATTATCAGATCCACAGATTTCTGTTCAAGAACGTCCAACGCCTCGACCCCATTTTCCGCAATCAGTACATGATACAATGAAGACAATTGCCTGAACACAAAAGCAAGCATATCCTTATTATCTTCTACAACCAATATGGAAGCAACCTCTCTTTTATCTTTATCAGAAACTTCACGATCTTCATCATCATACCCAGGTTTCTTATGTTGTTCTTCCGAATCATCCGGAAGTGTCTGGTGTAATATTGGAATGGAAAGAATGAAACGGTTACAATCTAGCTCCCGGTCCATCACCAGCATACCTTGATGCAACTCTGCCAAGTAACGAGCCATAGCTAATCCGATGCCTGTGCCCGAGACAATATCTTTCCCGTCCCGGTATTGGACAAAAGCTTTAAAAATATTTTCACGCATTTCGATAGGGACTATATTCCCATCATTACTCATAGAGATAGTGAACACCTCATTCTTCTCATCAACAGACAAATGGAGATAAACGTATGTCCGGGCATATTTCAATGCATTAGCAAACAGATTACTGAGAATTTTGGTCAAAGCCTCTTTGTCAACAGAAGCCAACAATTCTTCCTCTGGAACTTCTACTTCAAGTTTAATTCCCCTTTGCTTTGCCAAAGTGGTGAAATACTTATAAACAGAGTGGACGATAGTACCGATATTATATTCTTTCGGATTCAATTTAAAACCTTTATTTTCCGCTTTACGGAAATCAAGTAATTGGTTTATCAGGTTCAGTAACCTCTCCACGTTCTGATCCATAATTTCCAATTCCATCCTTACATTTTCGGAGAGTTCCCTATCAGCAAGTACATTCTCCAATGGGCACTTTATCAGTGTTAAAGGAGTACGGATTTCGTGTGCCACATTTGTAAAGAAATCTATCTTAGTGGTGTAGAGTTCCTGCTCCTTTTCCTGTTCGAACTTCTCCATCTCTTTACGCTGCTTTTCAATAGTACGCTTCCTTAAATAAAAGAAGAGGGCGAAAAATGTACCGAGTATCAATAGGATATAAATCAGGTATGCCCATACGGATAAATAAAACGGGGGCAATATCCTGATCCCCAATGTGCGTACATCTGGATTCCATACACCATCACTATTCGCACCTTTCACGCGTAACATGTATGTCCCATAAGGTAAATTGGAATACGTAATAGGGCCCTTACCCGCTGTATGCCATTCGGAATCATACCCTTCCAGTCTATATAGCAGTGTATTCATGCTCGGTGACTGATAACTTATCGCAGCTATCCTGAAGGAGAACGAATTCTGATTTGACTGAAGTTCGATATGGTTTGACAAAGTGATACTTTGTTTCAATGGAGAGCCTTTTTCTCCGACTACCACCTTTTTATTAAAGAGCATAAAATCGGTAATCAAAACAGAGGGTAAAAAATCATTATCAATAAAGGAGGAGGGGGCAAAGGAGATGAAACCGTTAATACAGCCAAAATAAATCCGTCCATTCTTATCCTTATAGCTGGACTGGTAATTAAACTGGTTACTCAGCAACCCATTAGCAACTGTATACACTTTAAAACTGGAATTCTTCGGGTTAAAATGCACCAGCCCTTTATTGGTTGAAACCCAGAACAATCCCTTTTCATCTTCTTCAATCCGATAAATGACGTTGCTTGGCAGACCGATACCGTCATAACGGACAAAGGTGTTGGCGGAAGGCACAAAGCGGCAGAAGCCACCTCCTTGTGTGGTAAACCATAGCTGATTTTGACTGTCTTCAAAAATACTCAGCACCTTATTGGATGGAAGGGTGGACGAGTCTGCTTCCTCATGTACGAAATGTTCCCAACCACCTGTACGGACATTCTTTTTATAGACGCCATCGGCATAAGTTGCCAGCCATAAATTCCCCTGCTTATCCTCCTTTATATAATAAACAAACGTCCACCCAAGTTCGGGGACGCGTTTAAAACGTTCCGTATCTGGGTTGTACCGAAACAATCCTATTGTTGTTCCAAGATACAGATCGCCCGCAGTTATCCGGCAGATAGAAAAGATATCACTTGCAATATTATCATAGTGCTTTACAGCGTATGTCCTCAAATCAATACGCTTCAATCCTTTTGCAAAATTCCCAACCCACAGATAATCTCCGTCCAAATACAATCCGTGAACATTATGATAAATATCCGGATGAATGAACGGTTCGATTTTTCCAGTACTAGGATAATAATGGAAAAGCCCCTTATCTTCTGTACCTATCCAGAGTGTGCCGTCATGGGCGGCACAAAACTCCCGCACCCTTTTTCCCATTTTGTTTGATTCTTTCTGGGGATAGACTTTATCAAAGTAGGTATATTGCCGGGGGTAATAATTCACACCCCCAAAATAAGTCCCTATCCACATTCCGCCTTCACGGTCTTTGAGAATCGAATAGATGGCATTGTCAGAGATTGAATAGGGATCACCGTTGACGTTCTGCAAGTGGATGATTTTTGCCGTGTGCAGATTATAGATATAAAGTCCCGATTCGGTTCCTATCCATAATTCGTCATCTGAATAAAATGCAAGTTCCCTGATATAAATATCACCTCCCAATTCATCCTTGGAAAGAAGGGTACGGATAGTCTTATTAGTTAGGTTCACTTCTTTCAGTCCGAATACAGTTCCCACATACATGCAATTATAGGGTCCGGGGAGCAATTTATAGATGTATTCATCTCTGAAAGACACTTTTGAATCTTCTGGAAAAATCGGAGTTAAAGTTTTAAGCTTGTCTTTTGAATAATACAGATTTCCATCACGTATGTCCAACCAGCAGACATCGTCCGAATCAAAATAGAGTTGGCCGGAAGTTTTAAGGTTCAGAGTACCGGACCCGTCCGACTGATAATTAACCAACTGGCTATCCTGGGGATTGTAATAGAAGATTCCCCGCGTCTGAGTTACAACCCAGATACCTCCTTTCTGGTCCCCAGTTATCAGATTGACCGTACAGTCTATATCTATGTTTGGATTACTTATCAGAGTAAAATGCCTGACCTTTTCCATTTGTGGGCAATAGACATATAGGCCTACGTCTGTCCCAATCCATATTTGCCCAAGATTGTCTTCATACAAAGAAGTGATGAAATTATTGCCCAAGGTTCCGGATTCTTTCATGAAAGTCCGAAAAGAGATACCATCATACCGGTCAAGACCATCCTTCGTCCCAAACCACATAAATCCTTGTTTATCCTGAAGGATGGCATGGACCGTATTCTGGGATAATCCATTATTGATATCAAGTGAACGGAATGCATATTGTCCTTCATTCAGAACGGCAAGGGAATAAAGAGGCATCAAAGAAAGAAGTATTAATATAACTAAAATACGTAGTCTCTGCATTGTCTTAATTGTTAGTTTCATTAATTAACATACAACAGGATATAAGAATATCCTGAAAAGTGGATATCAGAGCTATTTCAACAGTATATTCTCAGTACGTCCCGGTGTCAGCAATTCCCAAAGGGATGCTACCGTCCAACCGGGAGCAAACATGTCATTATAATATCCTTTTCCATTCCTTCCATAATCCCAGTTGGTGTGCTGGATCACTTCCGGATAATAACCAACTTTTATCACTCCACACATATGTCCTTTATAAGGAAGTAACTGGCACATGGAAGTAGAAATGACTTCAGCAAAATCAGAGAAACGAGGTTCATTATACTCTTTGGAAAGCCAACGGAGCACATCGGCAAATTCAAAAATAAATACATCAATATGATTATTCTCCACCGAGACATTTCCCCAGCCGCGAGTTTTCAGACCGATATCACCCAACATCTGCCCGGGAGCAAACGGAACGTCCCAGACGTAATACCAGGACAAGGCAAAATAAGCCGCTTTTCGTGTCAGAGAGGCATAGTGGTTATGTTCCGTACCATTTGTTATCAATGATAAATAGTAAGTTGCCGTAGCGGTATAGAGGGAAGCTTCCTTATCCTCACAGTTTGCATCCAGCGTAGAGGAGAAATAGTCAGCCTTTGATATAAGCTCTTTTTCCAGATATTCCGCAGTACGCCGGGCAGCGGACAGATAGCGTTTGTCCTTAAAATATTTATATCCCATAACCAGAGGTAATGTAGCGGATGGAGTACTTCCTCCACTTCCGTCAACAACTGTAAAGTCATCATGGAATTTACGTGGAAAACTTCCATCTGGATTTTGCAGTTGCAAGAACATATCGAGCATTTTCTTTAAGCGTTGTTCCCAATCAGGATGGTGACGTTTATACTTCTGTTCATAATTCAGATAATGAAACATGGCATAAATTCCTTCCGACTGACGACGTATGCTATGCACTGGGCGTTCTTCTTTCACATCACTATCATTTTCCAGATTTACCCATTCACGCAAATAACCGGTTTCCGTAAAGCCATTTTCTAAGTAACTATCAAATATCTTTTTACTGCTAGCTGCAAGGTCATCACGTCCATTCTCATTGCCAAACTCCCATGCATTGAAAGCGTTTAGAAGTACGCGACCGACAAAACCTATCTCTGCTACATTCATGTTGGCACAGGCTGCCACTTTCATTTCAGGGCTGGAGTAATAGGCAAGAGCTTTGTCCTCAACAAAACTTTCCACAAAATAATTGCTCAGCACTCCTTTTATCTCTTCTGGAGAAAAAGGTATTTTCACAGGTTGGGGACGGTATGTATCATAACAATATTCCCAAGTATGGCAAATAAAATCTGAGTAGTCTGTAGCCTGCCCCTCAATAAATTCCCAGGTCAGGAGTACTGTTTCTCCTTTTTTTAGATATTGGAAAGATGTAACCTCCGGAGCCAGCGTCAACTTACGAATATAGGTTTTAGGAGCTTCTCGGTAAGGAAATCCAAAAGATAGTGTTGATGTTCCGTCATGGCTCTCAAAGCCGGTGAACCCTAGGGACGTTTTGCCCGAGAGGATGATTTCGCCTGTTTGGTGGGTAGCAAGGGCATCCCATTGAAAATCGTCCTTGCGTGCCACAGTCATATAACGTCCATCTTTCTGATTGAAGATACCGGTAAGGGGTGAGCTCAGACGATCCTCACGTACCAGCCAACTCTCTGATATATGAAATGAAGGAGCACCTTTAGGAGAACGTAAATTGCGACTATACCAGAATCCTGGTAGATAAAACATACAGTCATTATGTCGGAAGCCTGTTTTCAACTGTTGTTGATAATTAAAGTACACGTCTTCCAATGCCGTAATACTTACTACCATTACACATTTAACATTGTCACGTTCTATTCTCTCTGTAATGATTAATGGTATTTTTTCTTCAGACTCTAACAGATAGATTCCCTTATCATCAACGGCTCCTTGAAAAGCAAGGGAATAGTTTCGTGATTGATTACCGGGAACCTTCAAGGAGACTTGTGCAGATATTCTTTTATATATATCATTAACAGTCCTAGCATCAATAGTAATAGTACAGATCATCAGGCAACAAAGCATACATCTTAATTTTGTCATATAAATCAGATAATTTAGTTTATTAATATTCTTTTAATTTGCGTTCCAAAATTAGGATATTACGTATACAAAGAATGTGATTTTTTGAGCAATTATTATAAGATTTCAGTAGAATTCATAAGAAACAGCCCATTAAGTATTTATTTTTTTAATCCTCTATTAAGATCCCATTACAATATACACTTATATTTTTATTGGGATATTTAATACTACAAATGTAAATGTGTCAGAATGCGGGCACAACCTCAGGTCCCTAGCCTTTGTATTGACGAGACTTCTTTAAGCTGCGGAGAATTATATACTGTTGTCACTAATCGTGCGGGACGTGGTGGCAGAGGTACACTTGTGACCATGATACGTGGCACGAAGTCTGAAGACGTCATAAAGGTGCTTGAAATGATTCATGTCTCCAAGCGCAAGACAGCCAAAGAGGTCACTTTAGATCTTTTGCCGACCATGATGCGGATCGTCTGAACGGCTTTTCCCAATGCCACTATGACAAGTTATCGGTTTCATGTACCTTAATTCCGCAATACTATTGTAAATTAAATCTTTTAAGTAGAGGTTGTGTCAAAACGCTGACACACCTCTTTTAAATGCTATTTAATGCGAAATTACAAAAATACGCATTTAGATGGAGGCAAACTGTTTGCGCCATTGGCTAGGTGACATGCCCGTTTTTTGTTTGAATATACGATAAATCCATGTGTGGGATGAGAAACCGCACTCTGTGGAAATAGCGTCAATGCTATATTCGGGGTTGGCTTTCATCATGCGAACAGCCTCATTAAAACGAATGTCGCTAAGCCAGGTTCTAAAATTGGTGTATTCTGACTGATTGAAGTATTCTGTCAGTTCGTTTTTCTTGTATCCCAACTTGGTAGCTAGCGAATAGATGTTAACTTCATAGTCCTTATAAAATCCCTCTTCACACCATTTCTTGAGGGCTAATTCTATTTCCATCTTTCTATTAGCTGTCAAGATATTTGTGCCATGAGTGTTCTTGCCGTCTTTCATGTCTTCTGCTTCCGTGACTTTTGCTTCTGCGTCATTTTCCTCAGGAATGACTTCTTTGGGTGTGATGTAATAGCCCATAGCAATGAAAGTGTGGACGAAAAAGATGACAGAGAGTAATATCAAGGGACCTATTATATATAATAAGGTATTGAAGAGGATTGCTACAGGAAGGAGTCCAGCAGCAAAGTATAGCAAAATGATGCTGGCTTGCGAATAGCGCACGTATGGAATCAAGTCGATTCCGAAATTCTCCATGAGCTTCTGCTTTCGGGCTTTTGTTTCTTTGCGAATGATAAGAATAAAATATGCCATGCTAGCCACAAAAAGACCGAGCATCACATAGAGCATATTGCCAATGTGTAAACTTTGACTTTTGAACATGCCAATGACGAAAACTATGGCGATGAGTATGTATGCCATCATACCACGTAAACAATACCGTCGCACTTTGTTGCCTGTGCTCTCTATGTTGATTATGGAGAGAGTGATGGCAAATGCCACTGGAGTATAGAACAATATGTTGAATGCTGCGCCCACATCGGTACCTTGTGCACGGAGTCCATGAATCATCTGTAAGAGGTAGTGGACGGAGAAGAATAGCATGGATGCAACGAGAATCCATCTTGATATTTCGTAGCGCCACACCTTCCATCTCACCTGCAAACTTGCCATGGCTAATTGCAATGCTAGCATGGCTGTAATGACGCAACATACAAGTTGTAATATGAATAACGATTTCATAGTATTGTTATTACCTTAATTCCGCAACACTATAAATTTTAACTTTTATAATATCCTGAACAACAAAAAGTTCTTGGACAAGCCAAGCGGCAAAGCCGAGCGGCTCAGGATTTTGTCATGTCAAAGGATTCACTTAACTTAGTGTTGCAAAAATAGTCAAACAAAACCTCATCAAGCATGGTAAAAGTACAAATAAAATCCGAGAAACTCACATCTTTTGGTGGTATATTTCCAATTATGGAGAAATTCGACAGGATGTTGTCTTGTACAATAGACTCTACTTTAGGTTTGCGTAGCAAAGTGTATGGCTATCAATATAGCGAGATAATACGTTCTCTGATGTGCGTATATTTCTGTGGAGGGTCATGTGTCGAAGACGTGACCTCACACCTTATGGAAGCACTTTGCTTGCATCCACCCCTCCGTACATGCAGCGCAGACACAATACTTAGGGCCATTCGTGAATTGACCACACCGAATCTGACCTACAGGTCTGATTCGGGCAAAAGCTACGACTTCAACGTGGCTTCCGACCTTAACAATCTGCTTGTCAATGCATTGCTGGCAACTGGACAGTTGCTGCCAGACAATGAATATGACTTTGATTTTGACCACCAGTTCATTGAGACGGAGAAATTTGACGCAAAAATAACCTACAAGAAGTTTACCGGTTACAGTCCAGGAATAGCAACGGTCGGCGATGTCATCGTCGGGATAGAGAACCGCGACGGCAATACCAATGTCCGTTTCCATCAGGAAGACACTCTAAAACGTATTTTTGAGCGTTTGGAGAATGCCAGAATACATATAAACCGTGCGAGGATGGATTGTGGCTCATGCTCTGAGGCTATGGTGGAAATGGTGGAGAAGCACAGTCGGCATTTTTATATCCGCGCAAACAGGTGTGTATCGTTGTATGACGATATCTTTGCCTTGCGCGGATGGAAGACCGAATACATAAACGGTCACGAGTTTGAGATATGCTCCATCATTGCAGAGAAATGGGTCGGCAAAGCGTACCGCCTTGTCATACAGCGGCAAAGAAGCATCAACAAGGAACTCGACCTGTGGGAAGGGGAATATACATACAGATGCATACTGACAAATGACTATACTTCGACAGACCGTGACATCGTGGAGTATTACAACAAGCGTGGCGGTGCTGAGCGTGTATTGGACGACATGAACAACGGCTTTGGCTGGAAACGGCTGCCAAAATCGTTCATGGCGGAAAACACGGTGTTCCTGCTTCTGACCGCTTTAATACGAAACTTTTACAGACACCTCATATCTGACGCAAACATGAAGAGCTTTGGACTTAAACGCACAAGCAGAATCAAAACTTTTGTATTCAAGTATGTTTCTGTCCCTGCAAAATGGATTAAGACTGCAAGACAGCACATACTGAACATATACACAAGCAATGATGCATACATGATGGCCTTCAAATTTGATTTTGGGTAGCCTCAAATCTTCGTGGCCTTTTGCGTATTGCCTCAAGTCGCATCATGGGGTAAGGGGATTTTGTCTCTTGCGACTGCACCATTAGGGTTCTTTACGAAAACGAGTCGTTTTAGAGAGGTATCTGCAACCCCAGATATCAAAAATATTACAGGTTGCGGATTTTAGGATGTACAAAAGCTCTTTTATGAGGCAATTGATGAACTCAGGATTACTTATCGCTGAAGGGCACGGGATTTGGAGAGCGGAGAGCGATGAAATTCAGTGGCGCAGAGAGTAAAATAATAAAAAAGTTGGATTTTTATTGACGCGAATCAATTCTTTTAGTATTTTTGCCTTGTCTTTTACCAAAAAAGATTAATAACAGTAAGCGTTAGGCATTATCCATGTTCAGGAAATCCCCAATTTCAAGACAACAACTGGATAATACATTGGACGCTCCACGGGCTATGTATCTTATTAGTATATATAGGCGTGGGGCTTTGTGTATTATATGTTGTTGAGTATGGGGATACTTCTGAACGGTAATACCAAAGTTCCCACGCTTAACTTTATATAAACACAACTCCAGGGAACAGAGTTGTCATATAATCGCATTATGAAAGCAACTTGTTTCAAAACCGGACAGGTCCCGCCTTCCGTTTTCATTCCTCTGTCTGTTACTATCTTTAGTGGAATTCTCTGCCTTTTTGTTTCCATTCCTGCCCCTTTTCGGGACTTGCGGCTATTATTACACAAATTACATGCCAAACAGTTTCTCTGAATCCATTTATGGCATTCAATAATACCCCTGGACATACAGAAGAGGAACTTTGGAGACAAATACTCTCCCTGTCAAGGGAATTGCAGGAATGCAGGGCCTGCCTGCACTATCATAATACGCTGGACTACATATACGAGAAGATCAACATGATAGAAAAAGAACTGGATATCTTGTTGAGAATGTTGCAGAAAACTTGTGACAAAAAGACATTATAATTATATATTTTATGACTATTTGTCTTGTGAATATTAAAATTTATTTTGCGACTCCATAAGAGTCCGGTTTACAGATGCTATCACATAAATTCATGATTATTGCAGGATATGAATTACGATTTATTTTGTCTAATTTCAAATATCAGAACAGCCATGGATAAACGAATTGAATATGCGATAAACACATTGATCAATACAGAAATCTGGTCAACGAACCTGTACCTGTCATTGCAGGTCTATTTTGAGGGGCAGCAACTTCCGATATTGGCCTCATGGCTAAGTGTACAGGCACAGGACAATATGGGCAAGGTCTATCAGATGATGAACCGCATCTATCATGAAGGAGGTGCTGTAACCATCCATGAAATCAGGCGTGACATCCGGCAATGGCCGACACCGCTGGCTGCCTTGAACACCCTGCTTGAACATGAACAATATATATCCCGTCAGATATCCGAACTTCACGTACTATGCCAGAATACGGATTCATCCATCCATTCTTTCATCAAGGGGCTGTACACAAAACGGATATATGTAAGTACGGCGTTTATGGAATTGTTGCGTATCCTGGCCATGGAATATGAACGCAGGCTGCCCTGCTTCATATGATGTGTCAAATCGTGTAATCTGACCGGAGTTTATTGTTCACAGAGAAAATAATGGTCTAAAAATAAAACAAGTATCATCCTATGGATATATTCGCATACTCAATGTTGTGTTTCACTTCGTTGTTCACATTGATGGACCCCCTCGGAGTGATGCCGGTTTTCCTGCAGATGACCGAGGGCATGAGTGCCGGAGAACGCCGGAGCATCGCCTTAAAATCCTGCGCCCTCACGTTCGTCATACTGGTACTTTTCACCTTGTGCGGCAGGTTCCTGTTCCATTTTTTCGGGATCTCGACCAATGGTTTCCGGATTACGGGAGGTATCATCATCTTTAAAATCGGATATGACATGCTGCAGGCACACTTCACCCATGTGAAACTGAACGAGAACGAGAAAAAAGAATATTCCAGGAACATCACCGTCACGCCTCTTGCCGTTCCGATGCTGTGCGGTCCGGGTGTAATTTCAAGCGGCATAACACTGATGGAAGATGCCCCTGAGTATATTTTCAAAATTGCACTGGTTTGCGTGATCGCCCTAGTCTGTCTCCTCTCTTTCATTATCCTTTGCGTGTCAACGCGGCTTTTGAAAATTCTTGGAGAAACCGGAAATAATGTGATGATGAGACTGATGGGGCTTATTCTGATGGTCATCGCCGTGGAATGTTTCATAAACGGGATGCAACCTGTCCTGACAGATATTTTGAGACAAGCACACGCTTGCCCCTGAATATGAAAAATAAAAAATAGTACCAACATTAAAAATTAGATTCATTATGACCGAGAATTTACAAAAGGCCCTGAACGGGCAGATTACTGCGGAATTATGGTCCGCCAACCTGTATCTTTCAATGTCCTTCTATCTGGAAAAGGAAGGTTTTTCCGGCATGGCCCGCTGGATGCGCAAGCAATCGGCGGAAGAGACAGGACACGCATGTGCCATCGCCGAATATATGGCCAAACGTGAGGCGGAGGCAAAAGTGGACAAGGTCGATGTGGTTCCACAGGGTTGGGGCAGTCCCACCGAAGTCTTTGAACATGCCTTGGAACACGAGAGACATGTTTCCAGATTGATTGACGAACTGGTACATCTGGCTTCCGAGGAGAAAGACAATGCCACCCGTGATTTTCTTTGGGGATTTGTCAGGGAGCAGGTGGAGGAAGAGGCGAATTTCCTGAACATCGTAAACCTGATGAAGAAAGCCGGAGAGAGCGGCATCCTTTTCATGGATGCAAAACTGGGGGAACGCCAGTCCTGATTTGGAATAAAAAAACGACTGACATGAGCACGATTATTGATTTGTTGGGAACGCAGGCAGGATACTACCTGGACCATGTATGCAAGACAATAGACAAGAAACTCATCCATATCCCCGAGCCGAATATGATAGACAAGGCATGGGTGGATTCCGACAGGAATATACGCACCTTGGAGAGCCTGCAAGCCCTGTACGGGCACGGGCGTCTGGCCAATACCGGGTATGTCTCCATCCTGCCGGTGGATCAGGGGATAGAACATTCTGCCGGAGCATCCTTTGCACCCAATCCTCTTTACTTCGATCCCGGGAACATTGTGAAACTCGCTATCGAGGGAGGATGCAACGCCGTGGCATCCACATTCGGAGTTCTGGGAGCTGTGGCACGTAAGTACGCCCATAAGATTCCTTTCATCGTGAAGTTGAACCATAACGAGCTGCTGACTTATCCGAACAGTTATGACCAGGTCATGTTCGGTACAGTGAAGGAGGCATGGAACATGGGTGCCGTTGCCGTGGGGGCAACTATCTATTTCGGTTCGGAACAAAGCCGCCGCCAGATTGTGGAGGTCTCACAGGCGTTTGAATATGCCCATGAGTTGGGGATGGCCACGGTATTGTGGTGTTATCTGAGAAACAGCAGTTTTAAGAAAGACGGGATTGACTATCATGCGGCAGCAGATCTGACAGGGCAGGCCAACCATATCGGGGTCACCATCAAGGCTGATATCGTGAAGCAGAAGCTGCCGTCCAACAATGGAGGTTTTAAAGCCATCGGATTCGGTAAGACCGACGGGCGTATGTATACGGAACTGGTCTCCGACCATCCGATAGACCTCTGCCGCTACCAGGTGGCCAACGGGTATATGGGAAGGGTTGGCCTGATCAATTCGGGGGGCGAGTCCCATGGGACATCTGACCTGCATGATGCCGTCGTAACCGCAGTGGTGAACAAACGTGCCGGAGGTATGGGACTTATCTGTGGGAGAAAAGCCTTCCAGAAGACGATGAAAGACGGGGTCTCGCTTCTGAACACCATTCAGGATGTCTATCTGGATCCTTCGATAACCGTTGCATAAAAACTATATGGCATGAAAAGGATCGTATTGTTGAGACATGGCGAGAGCCTATGGAACAAGGAAAACCGCTTTACCGGTTGGACCGATGTAGACCTGAGTGATAAGGGGATCGCAGAAGCCTGTAAAGCCGGTGATATGCTGAAAGAAGCGGGATTCTCTTTTGAGGCGGCTTACACATCCTATCTGAAACGGGCTGTGAAAACGTTGAATTGTGTTCTGGACCGTCTCAATGAAGACTGGATCCCGGTGGAGAAAAGCTGGAGGTTGAACGAGAAACACTACGGCATACTTCAGGGACTTAACAAAAGGGAGACAGCAGACAAATATGGCGAGGAACAAGTCCATATCTGGCGGAGAAGTTACGGCGTGTCGCCCGAGCCGGTGAAGGAAGACGATCCCCGCTATCCGGGGAACGACACCCGTTACGCCGGTGTTCCCGAAATGGAACTGCCACGGACTGAATCCCTGAAGGATGCCGTCATGCGTGTCATGCCCTATTGGGAATGTGTCATCCTACCCACATTGATGCATAGGGACAACCTGCTTGTCGTTGCCCATGGAAACAGTCTGCGCGGGATAGTCAAGCATCTCAAGAATATTTCCGATACGGACATATCCCTCTTGAACCTGCCCACGGCAGTACCTTATGTATTCGAATTTGATGAACGGCCGGTGCTTGTCAGGGACTATTTCCTCGGAGACCAGGAGGAGATACGGAGACGGACGGAGGCTGTAGCCGAACAAGGTATGATCAGACGATAAGAGTCAGTCAATCAGACTGATTTGTATTGTCTTTTTGAATATTTTATTTATTAACAATTTAAAAAAGGAGGTAAAAATGGTACCTGTAAAAACAAATTCAAACTGGTTGCCGAGTATTTTTAACGATTTCTTCGAGAATGAGTGGCTGGCAAAAACGGGAGTTACGGCTCCTGCCATCAATGTCATTGAGAATGACAAGGACTACAAGGTTGAAATGGCGGCTCCCGGAATGACGAAGGATGATTTCAAGGTGAATGTTGACGAAAACAACAACCTGACAATCTGCATGGAAAAGAAAGAAGAGAAGAAGGAGGAGAAGAAAGACAAGAAGTATCTCCGCCGCGAATTCTCTTATTCCAAGTTCCAGCAGACCATCCTGCTACCTGAAAACGTGGAGAAGGATAAGATTTCCGCAAAAGTCGAACACGGGATCCTGTCCATTGAAATCCCGAAAGTGAAGGAGGAAGAAAAACAAAAAACTTCCAAGGCTATCGAGGTTAAATAATTCCATATCTGGAATGGTGTAAGGCCGGACAGGCTTTTCCTGTCCGGAGAGCCGTCCGGCCTTTAACAGGCACTTCCGGAACTGGGAACCGGCACAACCGATGAAGGAATTCAATTTTGAAAAAGAGCTGCTTAGCGTACAGGACGAACTGTTCCGTTTCGCGTACAAACTGACAGCGGACAGGGAGAAGGCGGAAGATCTGCTGCAGGATACCCTGCTCAAGGCAATGCTTCACAAAGAAAGTTACAACAAGAACACGAATTTCAAAGGGTGGCTGTTTATCATCATGCGTAACACGTTTATCAACGGTTACCGGGCGGAGGTCGGTCATACCCGTCTGTACATATCCTCCGATCCTGCATATTATTCGCGGATCATGGACGAGTCCCGTACAGAGGAAGTGGACAGGAACTATGACCTGGAAAAGATACGTAATGCCATCAAAAGTATACCGGAGTCGCATTTCATACCTTTTGAGATGTACCTGTCAGGGTTCAAATACCGTGAGATAGCGGAAAGAACCGGTGTGAGTTTGGGAACCATAAAGAGCCGTATTTTTCACTGCCGGAAAAAACTGAAAGCTATATTGGCAGAATGAAACAAAACAAGAACTGAGATAGATGAAAAAAGATGAATATATAGGAATCCTTACTTCCGGAGGGGACGCTTCCGGAATGAATGCGGCAATCCGTGCCGTGACCCGTACCGCCATTTTCAACGGCTTCAAAGTCAAAGGAATTTACAGAGGGTACGAAGGCCTGATAGCGGGCGAGTCCAGGGAACTTACGACCGAGGATGTGAGCAGCATCATCCAGCGTGGGGGAACCATCCTGAAAACGGCACGTTCCGAAGCGTTCACCACCCCGGAAGGACGCAGAGAGGCATACGATACCATGAGGAAAGAAAAAATCGGGGCGCTGGTAGTCATCGGGGGCGACGGCTCACTGACTGGAGCCCGCATATTTGCCGAGGAATACCCTGTCACGTGCATAGGACTGCCCGGTACCATCGACAATGACCTGTACGGTACCGATTTTACAATCGGATATGATACAGCCCTGAACACCATTGTGGAGTGTGTGGACAAAATCCGGGATACAGCCACCTCGCACGACCGAATTTTCTTTGTCGAGGTGATGGGACGCGACGCCGGTTTCCTCGCCCAGAACAGCGCAATAGCCTCGGGAGCCGAGGCCGCCATTATTCCGGAAGACCGGACGGATGCGGATCAGCTGGAGACTTTTATCGGACGCGGATTCCGGAAGACCAAGAACAGCAGCATCGTCATCGTGACGGAAAGCCCGGGCAATAAGAATGGCGGAGCCATGCACTATGCCGACCGGGTAAAAAGGGAATACCCCGGATATGATGTCAGGGTCTCTATCCTGGGACATCTACAACGGGGAGGAGCGCCAAGTGCCAACGACCGCATATTGGCCAGCCGGCTGGGTGAGGCCGCCATACAGGCCCTGATGGAGGACCAGCACAATATCATGGTAGGCATACATAACAATGAGATTGTCTATGTTCCTTTTGACCAGGCTATCAAGAACGACAAGCCCATTGACAAAAACCTGATCCGTGTCCTTAACGAGTTGTCCATATAAAATGTTACTCCTATGTCGGAAGTTGCCCCTTTAATATCAGACCTTGCCACTATCTTGATTATAGCCGGTATCATAACCGTCATTTTCAAATGGCTGGGACAGCCGGTCATAGTGGGATATATTGTGGCCGGTATTATGGCAGGTCCTTCCATTTCCCTATTCCCGACTGTTTCCGACCAGGCCAATATCAAGATATGGGCGGATATCGGTGTTATTTTCCTCCTGTTCGCCATAGGACTGGATTTCTCGTTCAGAAAGCTGATAAGTGTGGGAGCCTCGGCCATATTCTCCACTGTTATCATCGTCTGCGGCATGATGTTCCTGGGATATACGGCAGGCAATGCGATGGGCTTCTCACACACGAGCTGTATCTTTCTGGGCGGAATGCTGTCCATGTCCTCCACCGCCATCGTATTCAAAGCATTCAGTGACATGGGGCTTCTCGATCAGAAATTTACCGGTATTGTCCTGGGGATACTAATCATTGAGGACGTGGTGGCGGTAATCATGATGGTGGTCCTCTCCACATTGGCTGTAGGCAAGCATTTTGAAGGCTTCGAAATGCTGGAGAGCATATTGAAACTTGCGGCCTTTCTTATTTTCTGGTCAGCATTGGGAATCTATCTGATTCCTACCCTTCTGAAAAGATTGAACCGCTTTATTAGCAATGAAATACTGTTGACAACCTCCCTGGGACTATGCCTGGGAATGGTGATGATAGCGACAAAGGCGGGATTCTCCGCCGCGCTGGGTGCGTTCGTCATGGGATCCCTGCTGGCAGAAACAGATAAAGCGGAAGAAATCGCACATATCGTGCAACCGGTAAAGGACCTGTTCGCCTCCGTTTTCTTCGTATCAGTGGGAATGATGATCGACCCTGCCATGATATGGGAATATGCCGTTCCTGTTTTTATCCTGACGGCACTGGTCCTATGCGGGCAGGTCCTGTTCGGGAGTTTCGGCGTGTTGCTTTCCGGACAACCGCTAAAGATTGCGATACAAGCCGGCTTTTCCCTGGCACAAGTGGGTGAGTTTGCGTTCATCATCGCTTCGTTAGGAATCAGTCTGAATGTAATGGACAAATACCTTTATCCGGTCATAGTGGCAGTATCGGTCATCACCACTTTCCTTACTCCTTATATGATAAGACTGTCGGATCCCGTCTACTGTTTTGCAGACAGGCACTTGCCACAATTCCTGAAAGATTACCTGACGCATTATTCTTCTGGAACAATGACCACAAGACATCAAGGCTCCTGGCACAAGCTCATCAGGTCCATGTTGGTATCCGTCACCCTTTATCTGGTGGTATGCCTGTTTTTCATAGCGCTGTTCTTCTCCTATGCGTATCCTCTGGTAATGGGACGTATTCCGGGGATGAAAGGAAGCCTGCTGAGCTTCGTTCTTGTCCTCCTTATCATATCCCCGTTTTTGTGCGCCATCATCATGAAGAAAAACAATTCCGTCGAATTCCGCAAACTTTGGGCGGACAACAGGTTCAACAGGGGGCTGTTGGTATCAATGATAGTGATCAAGGTGTTGATCTGTATCATTATCGTAATGGGTATCATCATCCGTCTTTTCAATGTCGCTTTGGGGTCAGGACTGATATTATCTTTCCTGATCATTGTCGTTATCTATTTTTCCAAGTGGATACGGAAACGATCGCTAAGTATGGAAAAACAGTTCCTCGAGAATTTCCAGGGTACAGCCGGGACATTTCCACAGGAAGAACCGGAAACAGGAGAAACCTCCACAGAAAAAAATCATGAACTATCAAATAAGTAAAATGTTATGGAATATTCAAGTTATCATGTAAACGTCCCACAATGGAGGGAGATTACAGTCGGTTCACACCTTCCGGCAGAATTGCGGAGATTTGCGGAGATGGCACATAATCTTTGGTGGACCTGGAACGAGGATGCGAAGAGTTTATATAGTGGTTTGAACCCGGAACTATGGGAAGAGGCGGAACAGAATCCGGTACTGTTTCTGGAACGGATGGATTATGAAGAGCTGGAGGCACTGACACATGACGGAAACTTCATGCGTAAGATGGAAAACGTATATTCCACTTTTAAGGCGTATCTTGATGTGGAGCCGGACCACAGCCGTCCGTCAGTTGCCTATTTCAGCATGGAATATGGTCTGGACAGGGTTCTTAAAATCTATTCCGGCGGTCTGGGCATATTGGCAGGTGACTATCTGAAGGAAGCTTCGGACAGTAACGTAGACCTCTGCGCTGTAGGGCTTTTATATCGTTATGGCTATTTTGACCAGGCTCTGGCGATGGACGGGCAGCAACAGGTTCATTATGACCCACAGAATTTCGGGCAGCTTCCGATAGAGAAAGTGATGCAGCCTGACGGGCGACAACTGGTAATCCATGTTCCCTATGCCGACAGTTTCACGGTCCATGCCAATGTATGGAAGGCCAATGTGGGACGTGTTTCCCTCTACCTGCTGGATACGGACAATGAACTGAACAGCGAGTTCGACCGTCCGATTACCCATCACCTGTATGGCGGTGACTGGGAAAACCGGCTCAAGCAGGAAATACTGCTCGGCATCGGAGGAATGATGACATTAAAAGTATTGGGCATCGAGAAAGATGTATATCACTGCAACGAGGGGCATGCCGCACTGATCAATATCCAGCGGTTATGCGACTATATATCCGAAGGCCTGGACTTCGGACAAGGCATGGAACTGGTTAGGGCTTCCTCGCTTTACACTGTGCATACACCTGTGCCTGCCGGCCATGACTATTTCGATGAGGGGCTTTTCAATAAATATATGAAAGGATATCCTGATAAGCTGGGCATTACGTGGGACGAGTTGATGAACCTCGGACGGCAAACTCCGGGCAACAAGGGAGAACGTTTCTGCATGTCGGTATTCGCCTGCAAAACCAGCCAGGCGGTAAACGGTGTCAGCAAGCTGCACAAGTCCGTTTCACAGCAGATGTTCGCGCCTCTCTGGAAAGGCTATTTCCCGGAAGAGAACCATGTGGGCTATGTGACGAATGGCGTACACTTTCCCACTTGGTGTACGGCGGAGTGGAAAAAGCTGTTTAAGGACAATTTCGATGAGAATTTCATGAACGACCAGTCCAATCAGGAAATATGGAAAGGCGTTTATAATATACCCGATGAAGAGATATGGAACATGCGGAAAAGGTTGAAAACCAAACTGATATCCTACATCAAGTGGAAATGCGGCCGGGACTGGCTCAAAAGCCAGGTTGACCCGGCATTGGGTGTCTCCATTTTCGAGAAGTTTAATCCGAATGCTCTTCTTGTCGGCTTCGGAAGGCGCTTTGCAACTTACAAAAGAGCTCATCTTTTGTTTACCGATTTGGATCGTCTGGCGCGGATTGTGAACAATCAGGAACATCCCATACAGTTTGTCTTTGCAGGAAAAGCCCATCCAAACGACACTGCCGGGCAAGGGCTCATCAAGCAGATTGTGGAGATATCCCGCCGTCCTGAATTCTTGGGTAAAATCATCTTCCTTGAGAATTATGACATGGACCTGGCACGGCATCTTATTTCCGGGGTTGACATCTGGATGAATACTCCCACCCGTCTTGCGGAGGCTTCCGGAACTTCCGGTGAGAAGGCTCTGATGAACGGCGTACTCAACTTCTCCGTGCTGGACGGTTGGTGGTACGAAGGCTACCGCAAGGAGGCGGGATGGGCCATCACCGACAAGGCCACCTATCAGGATGAACAGTACCAGAACCAACTGGATGCGGAAACAATTTATTTCCTGCTGGAACATAATATCCTGCCGTTATATTATGAACGGAAAGAAAAAGACTATCCGGAAACCTGGGTCAAGTACATCAAGAACTCGGTTGCGCAAATAGCTCCCCGCTTCACGATGAAAAGACAGCTGGATGACTACTATGACGGATTTTACAACAAGTTGTCGGAACACTTTCATGTTTTGGCGGCGGACAATTATGCAAAGGCGAAAACGCTTGCCGGCTGGAAGGCAGCTGTCGACAGCAGATGGAATGCCGTGGAAATCGTTTCCGTGAATGCGGGAAAAGGATTGGACGCCACGGTGGAGGCTGGTAAGGAATACGAGATGACGGTCGTCATTGACGAGAAAGGGCTGGACAACGCGATCGGATTGGAATCGGTCATTATACGGCATGAGGAGAATGAGGATCGCATCCATGAGGTCATTCCTTTTTCTTTGACATCCAAAGACGGAAACCTATACACTTTCAAGGCAATAACCAGAATGTTCAGCGCTGGAAGTTTCAAACAGGCATTCAGAATGTATCCCAACCATCCCCTGTTACCTCACCGGCAAGATTTTTGTTATGTACGATGGTTCTGAACGGACATGAATAAGCAAGAGTTACTGACAAATGGACGGTGTAAGAAGAAGGCGGACCGAGAAACCGTCTGGCCGGTTGTCATCATGGACTTCACCGGTGTGTATGCCCATGAGGTATTTGCACGGAACAATCAGTTCATTTGGCTAGACTGCCGTCACCTTTCTGGAACGAGAGGTTACTGTGACAAGGAGGGGATACGAAAATTGAAGCGGGTGATTGCCGGTTATCCAGCGGAAGGTATCCATTTCATTGATTCGGGCAATTATCATTACCTGACCAAATTATGGACAGACAAACTTCGAGTTCCGTTCTCTCTGATTGTATTCGACCATCACCCCGACATGCAGCCTCCCTTGTTCAAGGGCATGCTTTCTTGTGGGAGCTGGGTAAAAGACATGTTAGACCGGAATATGCTTTGCAAGAAAGTGGTGATAGTCGGTGCATCGGACAAACTGATACGCACCGTACCGGAAGAATACGGACAACGAGTCAGTTTTTATAGCGAAGCGACGTTAGCTCACGAGAAGGGCTGGCGCAATTTCTCCTCTGCGTATATTGAAGGACCGGTTTACTTGTCCATAGACAAGGATGTCCTGAACCCGGCATCCGCAGTAACAGACTGGGATCAAGGGTCTTTCAGCCTGCAGGAACTGGAGGAATTACTGGCAATTGTCCTTCGAAAGGAACGTGTAGTCGGCATTGATATCTGCGGGGAATGCTCCGCAACGCTTACTTTGTTTGAGGAGAGGCGGGAAGCCACCGTGGACAGCCGGGCGAACAAGGAGCTGCTCAAACTCATACAGTCATTCTCCTGTTTTTTATAAAGCTGTTGGATATTGTTAATTATATTATCACATAAACCATATTTTATTATTATGATGAAAACAATTGTTCGTAAAATCGGTCTGGTTGCACACGATGCAATGAAAAAGGACATGATAGAATGGGTTCTTTGGAACTCGGAACGTCTGATAGGGCATAAGTTCTATTGTACGGGAACCACCGGTACACTCATTAAAAAAGCGCTCGAAGAGAAACATCCTGAAACAGAATGGGATATCACGATTCTGAAATCCGGTCCTTTAGGTGGTGACCAGCAAATGGGCTCACGTATTGTGGAAGGAGAGATTGATTATTTGTTCTTTTTCACGGATCCGATGACATTGCAGCCACATGACACGGATGTAAAGGCACTGACCCGGCTGGCGGGAGTTGAAAATATAGTTTTCTGTTGTAACCGTTCGACAGCGGACCATATTATTTCCAGTCCTTTGTTTCTTGACCCGACCTACAAACGGATTCATCCAGACTATACCAATTATACACAACGCTTTGAAAACAAAGAAATTGTATCGGAAGCAGTAGAACGGGTGAAGAAACGGATGAGCCGAAATGAAAACAATATGATCGAATGAGAATGTAATGTCCAATAAAGGGGATGTGATATGTTTCAGTCATAAAAAGCAGGTTCCTATCCTTTCTGTGAGTATAAAAAAAGATTAAAAGATCAACTGTGTGATAGCAAACTTGCGAGGTATCCTCAAATGGTTTGAAACAGTAATAAACTTTTATCATAAGTTTCTATTATTCCCTTTTATATGAGCGAACACGCCTTTTTGTAGGATTCCAATATAAGAATGAAGACTTCCATGTGGTTGAAACTTAAAATCCTTTTAGGATATGTCATACTGCTTCTCCTGCTCGTCCTGACCATTCATATCTTCCGCAAGGAACAGACGAGGCGGAACAGCCTGCGACAGGATGAGCATGAACTGGCCTGTATCCGGCATCTGGCCGGAGAAACATACGCGGGCTTGCTGGGACTGGCCACTTACGGTGAAACAGCCAGCGTCTGGGATGAAAGCGACCTTGGACTCTACCACACAAAAAAAGACAGTGTCTGTAACATGTTGCAGACACTGAAAAGGTATGTGAAGTCTCCCGAACAACAGTCGCGCATAGATTCGTTATGCCTGCTGCTGGAAAGAAAGGAACTGTTGTTAGACACGGTCATGGACACGTTCGGGCGTCTGCGCAAGACCGGCGAGATCGTGAACAGCAAGATTCCGGCAATCGTGTCCCATATCCAGCAGGCGGATGTCCTTCCTGCCGAGAAAAAGAAGGAGGAGGAAACTCCGAAGAAGGGTTTCTGGTCATTCATCAGGCCCGGGAGGAAAAAATCGGCCTATCTGCAGCAGAAGGAACAGCTGGAACGCCAGCGACAGTCCATTGGTAAACATCAGGGTACCACATCTGTCACGAGCATGCTGCACTCCCTTGACAGGGAGGTGACCGACATGCAGAAAGCCGAACGGGAAAGGCTGCTGGAACAGATGGACCTCCTGTACAGTAACAACACGGACCTGAACCACAGGCTACACCGGATTGTCAGGGACTTTGAGGCGGATGCTGGAATACGGCTTGATGAGCGTTACAGGCAATTCATTTCCACACGCGACCGCTCGTTCCATACGGTCTCTCTGCTGGCTGTCCTCATCTCGTTGCTGACCGTCCTCCTGTATCTTATCATCCACCGGGATCTGAACAGGATAAACCAGTATCAGCGTCAGCTGGAAGCCTCCAATCGTGAGAACACGGAGCTCCTACAATCCAGAAAACGCATGATGCTCACCATCGCTCATGACCTTCGTGCGCCACTGGCTACTATCAAAGGATGCGCCGAACTGCTCCCCGGGGAAGAAAAGAAGAGCCGCAAGGACGAGTATGCGGAAAATATACTCCATTCTTCCGATTACATGATCGGGCTGGTCAATACGCTGATCGGATTCTACCTGCTGGATACCGGCAGGAACAAACCCATCCTTTCGATTTTCCGGCTGGAGACCCTTTTCAGCGAAACAGCCCGGAACTACGGTTCGCTGGCCAAAAAGAAAAAGCTGCGGCTGACAACCGCCTTTTCCGGTCTGGATGTGGTAGTAAGCGGTGACCGTTCCCAGCTCCAGCAAATCCTGAACAATCTGCTTTCCAACGCCATTAAATTCACCCGGCAAGGTGAAATCCGCCTGCAAGCGGAATACCGGAATAAAGAATTGCATTTCTCGGTACAGGACACCGGTACCGGGATGACGGAGGAAGAAACAACCCGGATATTCACAGCTTTTGAACGGTTGGACAATGCCCGTAATGTTCCCGGTTTCGGATTGGGGCTGGCCATTGCAAGCAGGCTGGTCTCCGGGATGCAGGGAAGCCTTACCGTAAAAAGCAAACCGGGTGAAGGCAGCACGTTTACCGCATTCCTGCCACTCCTTGAGGCGGATGAATCCACCCAGATGGATGAGACACGCATCGCTACTGATTATCATCTGGATGGAATCAACGTACTGGTCATTGATGACGACCGGATGCAACTGAACATTACCAAAGAGATGTTTAACCGTAACGGAGTGCGGTGCGACTGCTGCCAGACCAGCCGTGAACTGGTTACCCGGCTACGGTCACAAAGATATGACCTGCTGCTGACGGATATACAGATGCCTGAAACGGACGGCTACGGAATACTTGAACTGCTCCGGGCATCCAATATGGAGAACGCAAAGACAATCCCCGTCATAGCGGTAACGGCACGGGTGGATGATGACAACGAGTATCTGTCGGGCGGCTTTTCGGGCTGCATCCATAAACCATTCTCTATGGAAGAACTGATAAATACAGTGGCACAAGTGATAGGAGAAAAAGACAGAAAGGAGTATGCTCCCGATTTCTCACTCATCCTTTCAGGAGAGGACAACAGGGAGGAAATGCTCGCCCTGTTTATCGAAGAGAGCCGGAAAGACCTTGCCGCATTAACCGCTGCCTTAGACCGACAAGACAAGGAGGCCGCCGCCTCCATCCTGCATAAGAACCTGCCCCTATGGGAAACCGTCCGTCTGGATTTCCCCTTGTCTCATTTACGGGAACTGGTGACAGAACCTGCGACAGAGTGGACCAATAGACAATCCATGGAAATGCGGGACATCATCCGGGCAGTGGAAAAACTGATAGTATACGCTGAAAAATACGGGAGGAAAGCCTATGAAAACAATCCTGATTATTGAAGATGATATTGTGTTCAGCCGTAGCATCAGCAACTGGCTGGTGAAAAAAGGGATGAAAACCGAATGCGTGGCAACCCTTGCGAATGCCCGTAAAGCCATCGGGCAAAAGGAGTTCGACCTAATACTGGCAGACCTGCGCCTGCCGGACGGAAATAGCACCTCGCTCCTGAAATGGATGAATGAGAAGTACTACTCTATCCCTTTTCTGATCATGACCAACTACGGACAGGTGGAGAATGCGGTGACAGCCATGCAACTGGGAGCCATCAACTACCTGTGTAAGCCTGTGCAGCCAGACAATCTCCTGGCTCTGATAACGGAGATACTGGATAAAAACGATAACGAACAGGAGTTCTACCGAGGTGAAAGCCCCAAAGCCCATGAGATGTACCGTCTGATAGAGATGATTGCCTGTGCCGACATCTCCGTTCTGCTCCGTGGGGCTTCCGGCACCGGGAAGGAGCACATTGCAGCCGAGATACATGCCCGGAGCCATCGGAAGAACAAGCCGTATCTGGCTATCGACTGCGGGGCCATTTCCGATGAGCTTGCCGCCTCCGAGTTTTTCGGTCATCAGAAGGGAGCCTTTACCGGTGCGGAAAGCGACAAGGTCGGATTGTTCCGTGCCGTTAACGGAGGGACATTGTTTCTGGACGAGATAGGCAACCTTTCCTATAAGACACAGATGCTCCTGCTCAGGGCCTTGCAAGAGAAACGCTGCAAGCCGGTAGGTTCCACGAAAGAATACTCTTTTGATATCCGGCTGGTTGCCGCCACCAATGAGAATCTGGAAAAAGCCATCGGAGAAGGACGCTTCCGGGAAGACCTGTTCCACCGGCTCAATGAGTTCACTCTGCGGATTCCTACACTGGCAGAATGCCGGGAAGACATCCTTCCTCTGGCTTATTTTTTCTTGAAACTCACTTGTGCCAAGGCCCATAAATCGTTTCGTGGCTTTGACCGGCTGGCAGAGGCGGCACTGCTGGAATATCCCTGGCCGGGGAATATCCGTGAACTGAAGAATGTAATAGGTCGAGCCGTACTCATCTGCCAAGAGCAATGGATTTCCGTTTCAGACCTGAACATTGAAATCTCCCTTCCTAAAGAAGAAGAAACGCAGTGGACGGAAGAAGAAAAAGAAAAGGCGTTGCTTCTCCAGACCCTTGAAAAGACGGGTGACAACCGTTCCAAGGCGGCCCGGTTGCTCAATGTCAGCCGGACTACCCTGTATGAGAAACTAAGGAAATACCATATCATCGACTGACCGGAGGATAACCCGAAGCAAATGAGGTTTACAAAAGTGTAAGCCGTCCTAACATTCTTGTCAAGGACGGCTTACACTTTTTATTTACACCCGTTTCTATATGAAATTTGTTTATTGTTGATTGTCAGTATTTTAAAAAGGTATAGAGCTTTAAACGGTAGCAGAGGCATTTCATTTGGCCTACTCCGGTATAAACAAATCAAATGTATGCCGTATGAAACCATTTACAGAATGCCGTATATTCAATTATTTATCTCTGGCTTCAAGCCCAAAACAGACAGTTTCCGATGAAGAATTCTCTTCCTCCTATACCGAATATGAACAATACCTTTACGACCTCGCCATCGAATCGGTTTCTGTATCGGAAAGGCTGCGCCATCTGCTTCACAGCAAGGTAGAACTGATTTCCCTAAAGAAGTTATTCACCCGAACAGGACATTTCCACACGGCAGTAGCCGAATTCTATCTGGACAAATGCCTCCTGCTGGTGGAGGCGGAAATAGAGCTGGTCAATTTTGGTGTACAGTACCCCGGAACCATCACGACACCTTCCTCGTTTCTTTCATCGCTCCATTGGAAAGGTTCGCTGGTCAACCTGATGGAACTGATCTCCTCGCTGGATTACAGCGGGCTGATTACGGACGAAAGCGGCAAACGCCTCTCTTTCGCCGGTATCGTTTCCGCTTTTGAGAAACTCTTCAATGTTGCCATTCCCAAACCATATGACCTGCGTGCCGACCTTGCCCGGCGCAAAAAGAACTATTCCGTCCTGCTGCCCAAACTAAAGGAAACCTTTGAAAAGAACATCGCGGCTTGCGGAAACGGGAAGTGAACAGGGGTATTTTTACCCCCTGTCACAAATAGTCATCTCTTGTCATTTGTAGTCACTTTCCGATTTTAGGTTCGTATCAAAATTATCACTTATTTTGCTGCCGGATAAATAAAACCTGAAAAGATATGGCTAAAATCAATAGTACACGCAAACCCGGACGGGCTGACACTTCGAGCAAATGAAGAGGCGGACGGAATCCCAAAGAGGAATCAGAACTTCATTCTTATTATTACGGATTCCGTCTGGACGAACTCCAGAACATCGAGTTTGAGAGGCTCTTTGAGAATTCGGGAGCTAAAAATAAATCCCAGTTCATCCTTGCCGCCCTTTTCGACAAACCGATGAAAGTCGTGAAAATAGATAAGGCGGCAACGGACTACTACATCAAGCTGACCAACCTGCAGAGCGAATACCGCCGGATCGGAGTAAACTATAACCAGGCAGTCAAAGCTCTGCATACCGGACTATCCGAAAAGAAGGCTCTTGCCATGCTCTATAAATTGGAGCAACTGACTATTGAACTAATATCTCTCAACCGGGAGATTATCCGTCTCACCCAAGAATTTGAACAATGGTTGCAAAAATAACATCAGGAGCCTCCGTTTACGGGGCATTATACTACAATCAAGAAAAAGTGGACAAGCAGCAGGCACGGCCACTGGCATGAAACCGGATCATGGAACCGGCAGACGGCCATCCGACCATCCAGCACTGCATCCGTTCCTTCGAACCGTATCTGGCGGCTAACCGCCGGACTGAGAAGCCCGTTATCCACATTTCATTAAATCCACACCCGGACGATGTGCTGACCGATGAACAGTTGACCGCTATCGGCCAGGAATACATGGAAAAAATGGGATATGGCAACCAACCCTATATCATCTACCGGCATGAGGATATCGGCAGGCCCCACATCCATATCGTCTCCCTGCGTATTGACGAGCAGGGAAAGAAAATTAAAGATTACAAAGAATGGCAACGCTCGACCGCTGTTTGCCGGGAGCTGGAGAGGAAATACCATCTGCTACCCGCCGAGAAGATGGAGCGACGGGAATCCCTGCCGCTGACTGCCGTCGATTACCGGAAGGGGGATATCAAGCATCAGATAGCCAATGTGGTCAAGCCCGTCATGCAGGGATACAAGTTCCAATCCGTCAAGGAGTTTAAAGCCCTGCTTGGCCTTTTCCATGTAACGGTGGAAGAGGCCCACAAGACGATAAAGGGAAAGACCTATCATGGACTGGTCTATGCGGCTACCGATGAAAAAGGAGAACGGACCGGCGTAGCCATCAAATCCAGCAAGATCGGTAAAAGCGTAGGCTACGAGGCACTCCAAAAGAAATTTGTGAAAAGCAAACAATGAATTGCCCGACATCCCGTACCCGTACAGACGAAGGAAGCTATCGCTACCGCCCTGCAAGGACAGCCCACCCGTCAGGGATTCCTGCAGGAACTTTCTGGAAAAGGCATTGCCGCCATACTCTGGCAGAACGATTCCGGTGTGATCTATGGCGTGACCTACATCGACCATAACTCAAAGACCGTATTCAAGGGCTCGCTTCTGGGCAAAGAATATTCGGCATCGGTTATAAACCGGAAGTACGGCACGATCCCACCGGAAAAGACTGAAGAAGCCCCTGTTATCCATCCGTCCGAACCGGAAATGAAAGAGACGGAGCTGGTGGAAGGACTGCTTGATATATTCTCTTTGGAATCCTATCCGTATCCGGCAGACGACCTGACGCAAAGCCCTTACGGGAAAAAGAAAAAGAGAAAACGCAGAGGTCCGCATCTGGGCTAATAAAATGTATCACCATTAATTATCATACCGCTTATGTCACAAGACGAAACCAGAGGGCTCAATAAGAACCTTGACTTCATGAGGGCCATCAGCATCCTATTTTTAGTGATGAATGTCTATTATTTCTGCTATCCCTATTTTCTTTCCATGAACCTGAACATCGGTGTCGTGGACAAGATACTGCTCAATTTCCAGCGGGATACCGGGCTGTTTTCCCATTCGCTGGTGAGCAAGTCCTTCAGTCTGCTCTTCCTTTTCTTCTCCTGCATGGGAGCGAAAGGACGGAAGGACGTGGAGATGTCATGAAGGAGTATCGGCTGTTACCTTATAGCCGGGATGCTGCTCTTTTTTGGTAGCGAGCTCTTACTGACGGCACGCTTCCCCGTCGCGCTTCTAACCTTATTATATGTAGCTACCGTAGCTGCCGGATATATCAGCCTGCTTACCGCCGGAACCTGGATCAGCCGCCTGTTGAAGAACCAACTCATGGATGACGTCTTTAACGACGAGAACGAGAGCTTCATGCAGGAGCGCAGGTTGATTGCCAATGAATACTCGGTAAACCTGCCCACCCGTTTCCGTTACCAACGAAAGACCTATTCAGGCTGGATAAACGTGATTAATCCCTTCCGCGCCTCATTGATATTAGGCACGCCGGGATCAGGAAAGAGTTATGCCATCATCAATAACTATATCCGCCAGCAGATAGAGAAAGGATTCGCCGCCTATATCTATGATTTTAAGTATCCGGATTTAAGCATAATTGCTTATAACCAGCTGCTTAAAAACAAGGATAAGTATGCCAAGCCGGTCGGATTTTATGTGATTAATTTCGATGATCCCAGATACAGCCACCGGTGCAATCCCCTCAATCCTTCGTTTCTATCCGATATCGCGGATGCATACGAATCAGCGTATGTAATCATGTTAAATTTGAACAAGAGTTGGATTCAAAAGCAGGGAGATTTCTTTGTAGAAAGCCCGATTGTGCTATTTGCGGCGGTGATCTGGTATCTTAAAATCTATGAAAACGGGAAATTCTGCACCTTCCCACATGCCATAGAGCTATTGAATAAACCGTATTCCGACCTGTTCACCATACTGACCTCTTACCGGGAGCTGGAGAATTACCTGTCACCTTTTATGGATGCATGGAAAGGTGGTGCGATGGAGCAGCTCCAAGGGCAGATAGCTTCCGCCAAAATTCCGCTATCAAGGCTGATCTCACCTGCCTTATATTGGATTATGACCGGAGATGACTTCACGCTGGATATCAATAATCCGGAGGAACCCAAAGTTTTGTGCGTCGGCAATAACCCTGACAGACAGAATATTTACTCATGTGCGTTAGGATTGTATAATGCCCGTATCGTTAAAATGGTCAACCGAAAAGGCAGGCTCAAATGCTCTATTCTAGTGGATGAGGTTCCCACACTTTACTTTAAAGGACTTGACACCCTGATCGCTACCGCCCGTAGCAACAAAGTGGCAGTATGTCTGGGAGCACAGGATTTCAGCCAGTTAATACGTGACTACGGTGATAAGGAGGCGCGGGTGATCCAGAACACAATTGGAAATATCTTTTCCGGGCAAGTGGTCGGAGAAACAGCGAAAAACCTTTCTGAAAGGTTTGGGAAAGTGCTCCAACAGCGCAAATCCATTAATATGACCCGTGAAGACACCTCAACCAATATCAGTACCCAGCTCGACTCGCTGATACCTGCCTCCAAAATCTCCAACCTCTCGCAAGGAGAGTTTGTCGGCAGTGTCTGCGACAACTTCGGGGAGAAGATAGAACAGAAGATATTCCATTGCGAGATCGTGGTGGACAATGAACCGGTAGCCGCCGAAACAAAAGCCTACAAGCCTATCCCCGTCATAACCGACTTTACCGGTGCGGATGGTAAGGACCACATGCAAGAGGAAATCGAAAGGAACTACTATCAAATCAAGGAAGACGTGACGCAAATCATCGAAAAAGAGCTGCTTCGCATCCAAAATGATCCCAACTTGAAACACCTGCTGGAAACGGCAGACGATGAATAATCCCTATTTAATTTATTAATCATTTAAATGTTGTAAACATGGAAAAAAAGAAATGTTCTCCGGCCAACCTGCCGGGAAAACCCTGCTTCCCCTGGGTGGGAGGTAAAAGAAGACTGCTTCCCGTACTTATCGAATCCCTTCCGAAAGACTTCGGACAGATGGATACCTATGTAGAACCGTTTGTCGGTGGCGGCGCCCTCTTCTTCTGAATAAGACAAGCCTATCCGGAAATCCGTTGCGTCATCAACGACTCCAACGAGGCTCTGATCAATGTCTACCGCGTCATCAAGGAATCCCCGGAGCAGCTTATTAAAGTGCTTGCCCGGATACAGGACGAATACATCGCGCTGGAGGAACATGCCCGAAGAAGGGTCTACTTCATGGAGAAACGTACCTAC
The DNA here is from genome assembly GCF_019052485.1 of Bacteroides sp. MSK.20.82. Lineage (NCBI taxonomy): Bacteria > Pseudomonadati > Bacteroidota > Bacteroidia > Bacteroidales > Bacteroidaceae > Bacteroides > Bacteroides sp. MSK.20.82. The sequence continues at coordinate 64,831 of NZ_JAHQUN010000016.1, read as the reverse complement.
TACAATGAAGGAAACCCGAATAACATCACCCGTGCCGCCCTGTTTATCTTCTTCATGCGTACCTGTTATAACGGCATCTACTCCGTGAACCATAGCGGAAAGCTGTCCGTCACTTTTGGTGCCGGGGGACGGGTAAAACTGTTGGAAGAGGAACTGATCCGCTTTAACCACAAGCTGCTGCAAGATGTTGTGATTCTGGACGGTGACTACCGGCAGACCGCAGAATACACCGGAGCCAACTCCCTATTTTATTTTGACCCGCCTTATAAGCCGGTCAATGAGGGTAACTCCTGCACCTCCTACATGCCACAGGACTTCGGAGATGAAGAGCAGATCAACCTGGCAAATTTCTGCAAGGGAATAGGTGAAACCGGTGCCAAATGAATGCTTTCCAACTCCGATCCCCGGCAAAAGAACCCTGAGAACACCTTCTTCGACGACCTCTATGCCGGTTTCCATATCCAGCGAATCAGCATCTTCCGTTCCATCTGTTCCATAGCCGAGAAAAGAGAAGCGGTCAATGAATTGCTGATCAGAAATTATTAAGAATAAATATCCGGTGGTAGCCGGGTAGCAATAAAAAGAGAGCCAAATTCCCTCCAGCAGGGATTTGACTCTCTTTTTTATTGCCTGCCTTTCATGCATCAGACAAGGACCAGTATTTTATAATTTTCAACCGGACTGTTTCTTTGCAGGCTTTTCAATCAGCTTCGGGGCTGTTTCGTGCTGATGATCCGTCTTGTTCTCCTGCGCCATCTTCCTGCCCAACAGGTAATCGTTCAAATCGTTATACTCCCGGTAGCAGTCGGACTTGTCCCTGACCGGGCATCCGGCTTGCGCCATCTGCTGAAAAGCCTGCCTTCCGGCGGAATCGTTATCCAGTAGGCAGAGGGCACTCTTATACTCTTTCAAGACAGGGATAGCCTTGCCTACATTGCTGACCGAATTTAAAACGATATAGTCCGGACCGTTTCCTTTAGGCTGTCCGTTACCGGGATGCGTAGCCTTGAGCGTGAGGTATGAGAGATAATCCATAAAGCCTTCAACCACTATGCAACGGTCGCTGCCATTTTTGATATGGGTAATCTCTTTGGGCGATATGCTGCCTTTTAGGTATTTGTTACGGATCTCGTACCCGCCGCTCCGGTTGGCAAAGCCTACGGCAAAATACCATTTTCCCTTGTTCTGAAAATGCACTTCCTTGCATGCTTCCCTTGCGATTTCAGGCAAGATGCCTCTTTCTTTGAGATATCCCAGCAAGACCGGGTTCGTCAGCGGATCAATGCGTACCTGCCGGTAGCCGGTAGCCTGCGGTTCCGCCTGCCGGGGAGAGGCTGCTACCGGACGGAAAGCAGCCGGAAAATGTCCCTCTATCGTTTTAAGCGCATAAGAGATATCCTTCGTCTTTTGAAGCTCCATCGCCAGGGTGATGATGTCCCCTCCCTGTCCGATGCCGAAATCGTATCATAGGTTGCGGGATGCGCTCACCTTGAAAGAAGGTGTCTTCTCCTCACGGAAAGGGGAACAATACCAGATACTGTCCCCTTGTTGTTTTACCGGGTTGAACCCCATACGCCGGAGATAATCCTCCAACTGAATGCTCTTGGCTTCTTCAATGTTCATTGTGTAACGGATTAAATTAATGACTCTTTTTAGAACGGGAATCCTTTAGTATCACCCACTGCAACGGATTCTGCGGCTTCCCGTTTTTTCTCAGTTCAAAATGCAGATGGTTGCCGGTCGCTATGCCGGTATGACCGACATTGCCGATATGCCGACCTATGCGTACATCGCTCCCTTTCCTCACATGCAATTTGCTCAAGTGTGCATACAACGTGGAAAAGCCGCCCGCGTGCCGGATTTCGATGTACCAGCCGTAACTGCTGCTATACCTGGCTTCAACGACTTTCCCGCTTCCTGAAGCATAGACCGGCGTGCCATAGGGTGCGGCAAGATCCACTCCGGCATGGAGTATCCTTTTCTTTTTCACCGGATGCATCCTTATACCGAAACCGGAAGAAACGGCATACCTCCTCCGACTTTCATTCAATGGATACAGAATAGGATAATCGGCCAGTACGGTAACCGGCAACCGGCTGTCTCATATGAAAGACTTTCACTGCCGGGCAGAGTGGATACGGTAGATGACAGCACTGAGTCCGGCTTTATATCCCTTTGACGGGGACTGTGCAAAAGCCGGACATGACAATAAGTGACAGAACATGACAATTAATGACAACTTCCTCATAATCAAACTATTTAATGACAAAGATAGTAATTTTACCCTCGTAAATGATTCATTAATCTTTAAAATTAACGTATATGAACGATGTGAATTTAGCTCCTGAAAACAAGGAAGCAACCCCGGAACACGGGTATTTGATGGCGTATGACAAGAAAGAGCAGAAAGCCAAAGGTGTAAAAGGAATCGCAGCGAACGGAGAGCTGGAAACGCTCGAAGCTAACGAGGCGAACAGGGACCAGTTTATCAAAGTGGACCAACGTGGAAACTTCTTCACCAACTTCGGGAAGAATTTTCTCTACCAGTACAATAATCCCGGTCGTTACTCCCTCTACAACATGCCGAAGGAAACGCCCGTAGAGCAGGCCAAAGAAAAGATCGAAGCGGCGCAGGAACCACAGAACGAAGCAGTCAGAAGGGAACTGGCTTCGACCAGGGTGTATAATAACCATCGCTTCAACGAGCGGGAAGTGAATTGGGAACAGGCCGCCAAATACGGCATTACCCCGGACGGACTGAAGAACGCAAAGGACAGCCTCGAAAGAATGTTGCAGGGAAAGACTTCCGCTATCGCTTTCCGTGTGGCAAAAAATTCCGAGCTGGGGCGTGAAAACGGGGATGCCAAACTCTCCCTGTTCCGCGACGAGAACGGAGCTGTCAAGTTCGACATCCACTACATCCGTCAGGCTCCCAAGATCGGGGAAGACTACAGGGGACATGTCCTGACGGAAGAAGACCTCAAGGCCCTGAACCAGACCGGCAATCTCGGCAAGGCGGTGGATGTAGTCATTGACTACCGTACCAAAGAAACCAAATCCTGCTACCTTTCCAAAGACCCGGTGACCAATGAATTGTTCCATATGCCCGTAGAGCAGACACGCATTCCGCGTAAGGTGAAAGATTATACGCTTTCTCCGAAAGAATACGATGCTGCCGTGCGCGGTGAGGAAGTACCGATCCGTTTCAAGTCTGATAATGGAAAATTTTATGCCACCTCCATCCAGATGAGTGCCGCCGAGCGAGGGGTGGAATTCCTCTGGGAAAGAAGCACCAAGAAGTTGGAAGAGGCACAGAAACAAGGTCAGGAACAAGACGGAAGCCAGCAGCAGCCCCATGCACCGGTACAAGTAGCCGGAAAACCCCGGAAAAAAGAGGAAGCCTCACAGCAAGCGGAAAAGAAACCGCGTACCCGTAAACCGTCCATCACACCTAAAATGTAAGAAAAATGGCAACCTATATTTCTGATGATCCCAAACTATTGGACGAGCTTTTCAGGAAAGACGGTGAAGGCCAGCTCCTTGTCGGTTATGAAACCGGCAAGGAGAAACCCCATGCAGAATCCTCCTATATGCTTTATCCTGCCAATCCCGACAGGCAAGACCCTGTCTATACGTTTATGGCCTTGTTCAGCCAACAATCGATAAAAGCCAAATACTCCGCCTTCGTACCGAATACCCGTCTGGAAATCTATTCATTCCCGAAGATGACGGATGTACCGGCTATCTCCGGAGATATTTCCAAAAAGGAATATATCAATCAGGTATTACTACCCTATATCCGGGAAAAGGGACTGGCTCCTCTAATAAGTACCAATCTGAGAAATGTCCTGTTTGCGCAGTCACGCAGCGATATCCTCATGATATCGGGAGAACTTCCGAAACTGACCACACAGCAGTTGGACGAGCTGGTCCATTTTCATCAGAAGCAGGATGAGCTGGCTGCCAGGTATGATTATAATCCGGTTTACAAATTACCGCTGCATGCTGTGGAAACGTCCAAAGGAATCTTGTTTTTCAGTGATACCAAAATGGGACGGGAGGGATTGAAGAGCTTTTACCAACAGTTATCCGGCAATTATTTCTGGGTTCATGGCGAACCCGGTCCTGTCAGGCAATACAACGTCAACTGCCTGTCCGACGATATCTGTCCTTTGGTGGATGCCTGCTACCGGAAGAATCCCCAAAGCGGAAAAGGGGAATATGATTTTGATAATGCTGTATTCTCAAAAGAGGCTTTCCGTGACAGGAAACAGTGGAAACTGGCGTTTGAAACGGACATGGAGCCGAGCGCTTCTGAATTTCTCCGCCTGAATGAATTTGCCGGATGTCCTGCGAGCCGTAACAATGCGGATATCAGCAAACTGTTGTATCTGATGGAGAACGGATTCAAGCGGGATATAATAAATGATCCCGATTTCGGATACCGGAATGTCTTTCAGGAGTATGTCACCCGGATAGACGACTGTATCAACGGACAGTCCTCGGGGCCAGATTTGTCAGATGTGCTGGATGACATGCGTTGGAAAGCGAAGAATATCCTTCTGACGGATTTCGATGTCCGTGGACACCGTACATTGGATAGGACACTGAATGACAGGAGCGTCCCGTTTCTCATCAATGGAACCGATGCCGGCGAAGCCATGAGGCAAGCCTTGCTGGAAGGAAAGTGGATCTACTGTCCCCAAATATCCAAGTCAATGCCAGATTTACATTTCCTCCATGCCGAAAAGACATGCAACCGGGTAATGGCATATACCAAATCTCCCGTAAACAAGACCGTGTATCAGGAGAAAAACGGCAAAATCATTCCATATGTACCGGCTTTGAAAAAGGTATCGAAAACGAAAAGGAACAATTCCCTCAAAATGTAATGATATGAAGCAACCTGAACAATCCTATACAGCCATAGAGACAGCCCATGGCTTTGTGTTCTTTACTGATACGACGGAAGGACAGAAAAACAGGCAGGACTTTCTGCAATTTATGGCAGACCATTACTTCGATCCCCATTTCAATCTTGGTCCGGTAAATGTTTACCGGGCAGAAGGAGTCCTAAAGGATGGACCCTATGTCAATCCGGGTGAAGGCCTGTACCCGGAATATGCTTACCTGCAGATGGATAAGACACCGGAAATGGAGCTGGTCTACCGGAATGAGATGAAGCCGACCTGGGAGGATTTCGGTAGTTTCTGCCACAATATGCATTGTACCAGCAGCCATCGCAACCGTAATATCGCTGATATTTTGGAGGAAATAGAAAGCAAGGACCGTAAATTACTGGAGCTTTCCAAACAAGGTACAGCATCGGATATCCGGCAGCAGATAGAAGAAACCGGCCAGGATAAAGCCTTGCTGGACAAACTCCTCAAGCAGTATTACGATGTGCGTGGACACCGGACTGTTGGGAACATCCTCCGCGACCCGATGGAATGTGTCACCGTAGACGGTGTCCGGCTCTTTACCCCTCACCGGCAAGTATTGGCGGCAGGGCACGGACTCTTCCTGCCGGGAGAGGCAAAAAGCAACCCGTCCCATGCCTATGCATGGATAAACGGGGATTTCACCCGGATCGTATTTTCTAAGGATCCTCCTGCGAACAAACAGGTGTTCAAAGTGAAAACAGTCATCGAAAAGGCTTTGAATAAAAAGCAGGACGTGAAAAAGAAAAGAAATACCCACCCTAAATTGTAGAAATATGGACAAGAGAAACCAAATGGAAAATCCTTTTTTCGATCCCGACAAGCCGGGAAGTATTTTTGTCGGTATGGACCGTTACCATCAGTACTCTCCCCACCAGCCCCAAAATGCCCTCACATTCATTCAGAAAGGAGATGCGGACAGCCTGTTCCGCAAATTCCTGATTGACAATATCAAGGAAGCGGAGTGCTGCCCCTATATTCCGGATACGGAACTGCTCCGGTTTGACCTGGCGAACATGAGGCAGGTTCCACCGGTAGATACCCATACCCCTTTCGAGGAATATATCAGCAAGGAACTGCTGCCGTATTTTCAAGAACACTGCATTCCCCCTGCCAAACGCATTTCCCTGCGTGATGCGGTCTATACCTATAAATACAAGAATGAACCGGACGGCGGCATATTGAAGAAGTATCTCATGCAGGAACCCGCATACTTGGAGTTTCGATTACAGCAACAGGAAAAAAGGACATTGTACCGGTGCCAGCCGCGGTACACATTCCCCTTAAAAGTGGTGGAGAATGACTTCGGATACCTTATCTTTTCCGGTAACGAGATCGGCAGGAACGGATTCAGGGAGTGCATCCGGTACATCACGGACCATTACTTCGACCCGCACTACGATACCGGCCATCTGGCCGTCTACGACAGTACGTTCATGGACAAGAACCTGGTTCCTCTCATAGATGCCGCTTACAAGCCGTGCAAACCGATGGAACTGGATTATTCCTTCGATTTTTATCCGGCATCCTATATCGGTCTTGACGAACTGCCCAAAGAATTCATCGACAGTTTAAAACCGGTATGCTACCATTCGATGGAAGCGACAGCCGGGGATTTTATAAAATTCGCCACCGACTGGCATTTCAATAAGGATACGCAGGTTTCCATCAGCCGGGAGAACCATGACATTTACCGGCTGCTGACCGTCATGCGTAACGGTTATATGAATATTCATGAACAACCGTTTACCTATTTCAATGAACTGCTGCCGTATGCCAAGGAATTTGAAAAAGTCACGCAGGTTAAATCTGCCGGCGAATTCGATACGGGAAAGTTCAAGCGGTTGTCTACGGAAATCCGGAAGGCTGCCGATGGAATTTTGAAAAGGGATTTCGATGTGAGAGGGCACCGTTCCCTTGAGAATATGTTGAATGACTCCACCGTTACCTTCACCGTCGGAAGCCGAAAACTGAATGAAGTTCAAAAGACGGCACTGGCTTCGGGATACGCACTGTATCTCCCGGAAAACAACAAGGAGGCGACAAGGCATCTCCTTTTTTGCAAGGCCGACTTTGAGCAGGGCAGAATTGAGGGTTCCTCCAAGCCCTTCGGCGTCAGGACATACGTGATAAAGGACGGACTGCTCTGTCCGCTGCCGGAAGAGAAGAATACCGTTAAAAAGACTGAGAATAAGAACAGACATAACAATAACCGTTTAAAATAAAGCGATATGATACCTAAAAGTCAGATGTACCTCGGAGCGCGGATTGTAGAGAACGATCCGGAAGAGGAAACTCCCGTTGTTCCCTATAAAGGACCAGTAACAGCCATTGAAGAAACCGGAAAAGGGGAACTGGATTACTTTGTCTATATCCGGCTGGATGATGAGTCCATGAAACAAAAAAGAATCTCCCTTTGCTGCCCGGACAAGATCATGACCTGTTTTCCATGGACTATAGACCTGGAAGAAAAACAGAAAATGGAGCAGAAAATGAAGAATAAAAAAGTTCCCGACCCGTCGAAACGGCATAGACTATCTTAATCAACCATTCATCTAAACCATAAAATAATATGAGTACATACATTGGTTTCAATTTGAACAGCAACAGGCAGATTGAACATTTCCAGACCATAGAGAATCGTTATGGCATCAATTCAGATGGCGGCAAATTTCTTTTCGGGCAGGCAGAACTGGCCTTGAAAGGCTCCTACATTCCTAAGGAAGAAGTCTATTTAATACCATATCAGGGTGCTGTACAACCGGGGAACATTGAAAGGTTCATCAAGGACATGACCCATAACGGAGGACTGTCTTGTGCAACTCATTTCCCATTGCGGGATATCGCCTTCGTTTACGAGAATACATCTCCTTATGGCATCCATAATGTGGATAGCATCCAGAGAATGCTTCAAAAGGCCAAAGACAATCCCCTGCTGAAAAAACAACTGAACGCTTACCGCGCATTCCATCAAGAAAAGGAAAAAGATATCTACAACAGGGTGATTACTGCAATAAATACGAACCAGGGAGTCCTGATGTTCAATGATACCGGCAGGGGGATACAGTGTGCGCAGAAATACCTGCAGCATATTGGCGATAATTTCTTCTCGCCGGTTTACAGGGATGCGGATAAACTGCAAATATATTATTTCAGCACTTCCAATATCAATCTGATCAAAGAGGCGTCAAAGTGTTCGAACATGTTTGAACATGGCTTAAAAAAGATATACCTTCCCCAAAAGGCTCATTTCCTGGATTCAAATATGATAGCCAACTATACCCCGGCGGTAGAATGCAGCATGGCTCCCTCTTTGGAATGTTATAACCAACTGGCCGAAAAGTTGAATCTGGGCAAGAGCCAGAAGAATTATAACATAGGCGTACTCGACCGGATCTGCAAGACCGGGCAAATCGGGAATTTGGAAAAAGACAGCCGGTTCAACCATCAAAACAGCTTTGTCTCCCTGGATGAACGGATCAGGCTGTCTTATGTGGGGAAGCAGGATGGCACACTGCTGAAAAATGCACTTGAACGGACCATCAAGGATACGGCAAAGAGAATCCTACAGACGGACTATGCGGTACGGGGCTATGAACCGCCCAAACAGGAAAAGAAAAAGAGTAGAAGTATCACCATGTAACTATTTTAAATTTCAATCGTATGCAAAAGCAAGAGATTTCAAACATTATGATTTTCTTTGTTACCCAGGACTTGGAAGGGCAACCCCGACAACTGGAGATGCACCTGATGCCGGAGAAAGAAGTATCGATGATGAATCAACGATTCACCGAATACCTCCAGCGGCAAAGGGAAATGTACAAGCCGTCCCTTGTCCAAAGCCACTTGCCGGATCTTTATCTGTGCCGCTACCAGTTTCCGGCAGGAGTAAGCTACCCGGATATCCGGCTCTTTGACAAGGATAACAGCTTGGTACAAAAATTCATCACCCGGAACGGAGGAAGCATGCAGGGCAATGTCTCATTGCGCGGACTGGAATACCTGCATTTTCACGATGAAGAAAAAAGCCTGCCCATGCTGGTAGCCAGCGGACTTGCCGACCACCTGCTTGTACAGCCGGAAGCCAAACGGTTCGCGCTGGCACAGGATACTCTCCACGACGATCCGTCGGAAACCCTGACCGCCGTGGAAACCGCCAAAGGAGTGCTTCTGTTCGAATATTCCGGCTTTGGAAAGACATGCTGCCATGCCTATATGCAACATCTGGCCGACCGTTTCTTCATTACGGACGAAGAGAAACCGGAGTTTGTCAACCTGTACAAGCTGACCCGTCCGGACGCAGAAGTGGTAAAGGCATTCCAAGCATCTCCCAATGCCTTCTCCTTATATACAAACTCTTTTCTGCCGGAGAAAGCACAATATCTGGATGCGACTATCCTGCGGAATGCCCGGCTGGACAGGAGCCACCGCATAGAACCGACATTCGATGCCTATGACAAGTTTGCTTCCTCCTATAACGTGCTCCCCAGTATTGCCAATGCCCAGATACTCCGGTTACTATCCTTACAGGAAACCGCAGGAATCTATGGGATAGACTATACAACCAGAAGGATTCCGTTCATACACAAGAATTCTTTCAACTCCCAGTTCAATGCGCTGCAGAATATTCCGGCTGAAAATAAAGGCGGACAGGAGAAGGTCAAATCACAGATCCGGGATCAGGCGGCCTATATCCTGAAACGTGATTACGGGCTTATCCCGGACAGCCTGCAAAACAAAGAGATAGACCCCATCATTTCCCTCCAGACTCCCAAAGGAGCCGTCTACCTGCCCGCCACGGATGAAGGAGCCATCTATAAACAGTGTTACCTGCAATATCTGGCTGACCGTTTCTTCACTCCGGAAGTACAGGCTCTGGGACGAATCAGAGAATTCTATATTTCCTGCCCGAACCATAGCACGGAGCATTACATGCAGAAGCATCTGGACCTTTTCCGGTCCAATCCTTTCTACGGGCAGCTGGCGAAAATGCCATTGTATCCGATAGAGCAATCCGAGCTGTTGAAGAAAGGCGGCTATCCCATAGAGCCGACATACCATGCATTCAAACAGTTTACGGAAGATTACCGGCTTTCGGTAACGCCGGAGAATGCCGAGATATTCACCCTGCTCTTTATACGGGAATACGGATTACCGGCTGATTTCAATACTAATGAAAGCTATAAGGAGTTCACCCACAAAGGAAATTTTAAACCGCTGGATCAAGAAATGTCCGAACTGCAATCCAAAAAGGGATATAGTGAAAAGGCATTCTACAATATTCAAAACAGGCAGCAGCAACTCGCGGACAAGATACTTGGCCTGAGATACAGACTGACCTGTCCTCCGTTGCAACTGACCGGACCGGCGGCTTCGGAAAAGAGAAAGACGGCTTCCCGTCAGAACAAGTCACATAATCCCCGCATCTAAAACTGATTATCATGCCTGCATGGATGGAAAAAATAAAAGATACATTCACCGCTAAAGCGGATTTAAAGAGCCTGTTTATTGTGTTACAGCCGGATAATCAAGTCTCGACTGTCATGGTCGTGTCGTATGTTCCGACGGATAAGGACTCTTTTCAGGTATTTATGGATCTGACCGCCCGGATTGCTATGGATCAGAAAACCATACCGGATAACTTATTGCTGCATTTTGAGGGAATACCTGCTAAAGATATTCCTTTCACCAGCGAACTACCGGCGAAAGACAGTGAGAAAGCCCTCAGTTTCATCGCCTCTTACGGAGGCATCACTGAAAACAACTCCGTACCTTTACGGAAAGCGGCTTATTTGAGAGCATGCCAAAGGGAACTGACGGCAGAGAATATCCGGGATCTGGACTACTCACCAGCTTATAAGTGCTTTATTGCACACGAAGATGCGATGGAGAAGATTGCGGCAGGAAAGCAAGCCAAACAGTTCTACACCATAGCTGAAACGGAACAAGGTGTCCGCGTATTCAATGACGGACTTTCCGGGACTATAAAGTTTCGGGATTACCTGCAATCGACAGCGGACAATTTCTACTCAAGCTCTTTGCAGGATGTGGAGTCATTGAATATTTACCGGATAGAAACCGTCTCCCGCCGGATGCTGGAACTCTCCAACAGGAATCAGACCACCATGCCGCAGGCCGGGATGGAAATTCTGGCGAATTACAAGCCGTCCGTCACTTTCGACATGCATCCTACGGGAGAAAATCTCAACCGGTTTGTCACAGCCAGCGCATTGGAACTCTCTATCCGTAACCGGAACATTATGACACTTCAGGACATAGCAGCCAGAGGATACGCCCATTTACCGGCAGACGAATCGTTTGCCTATAAAAAGGATTTCTTGTTTGTGGAGAAAGGTATCCGTGAGATTACCCGGCAAAAGGAATTGTACCGGGATTATCCTTTCCGGCAGAAGATGGATGAATTACAAAATGCTGCCAGGTCATTGGCGCAAACACTGTTAAACAGGGATGGAGTCCGGAAGAACTATCATCGGGTAAGCCCGCCTGTTGTTGTTTCTAAGAAAGGAGAAGCTCAAACAGCCGAAAAACCGCAAGACAAGCCCGGACTGTCCTGTGGCAATGAAAAGAAAAAGGTCAAGACAAAAACCGCTTCCGTTAAAAAGCAGGCGAAGCCCAAATTATAATGCATATGGAACTGATAAATAATACATTCATTCCCGAAAAAGAGATACCACGTAGCCGCAGGGCTGCCGGAAGGAAAGCATTCCTGCAAACTTTCAGAAACCTGTTTACCAGCCGGAATCATTTCAGGAGATTCATGGATACTTACCGTTTCAACACGATCCGCTGGAGCGCGTCCAACCTCCACGAACCCTCATGGGGAAAACGGATCGGATTATTCTTTCGTACCAAAAATCCAATCGCTATCCTCCGGGATGATTACCGGAGCAATCGCAGTAATCTGTTGAATAAATGGGAAACGTCCAGCCTGAACCGTATCCAGATGGAACTGGTCCGAATGGGTAGTATGCCTATTCAGAATAAGGACAGACATACTTTCAAAGCTCTGAACAGCATTGAAAAGAAAATCAAACAACTGCAGGAATATGAAGGATGTCCCGATATGAGCCATGAAAAGCAGCTTCTGGCAACATACAAGTACATTCTTTCTTCTCCTTTTGACCGGAAGTTCGGAGGATTGCCACCCGATGAGATTTGTGGGATGCTTCAGCAGAACGGACTGTCTGAATCAAACCTTCCTTACCAAAATTACGAAGGAATCCTCCAGGGCCGTGAAACAGTCATGTACGAACTGGCAACCGGAAAGAACGGGGAGAAATACCTCCAACCGGCAGATCAGGTGAAACTGAATGCGGGAATGTCAGGAATCTCAATGGATTTAATCAGCCGTTTTCCGGCAAAGGAAATACCCCTGCCGAATCTGACGGAAAGCATACAAGTATCGGAAAAGAAAGAGAAGCTCTCCATTCCCAAAGAACCGAAGAAAAGGGTACGGAAAGAAAAATCAAAGGTCAAGAGTGTAAAAATTAAATAGTCATTCATATTAAAAAAGAAAGTAACATGAAAACAATTTGTATTTGTGAGAAGCCCTCGGTGGCACGCAGCATTGCCCGGGTCCTGGGCGTAACGGAGAAACAGGAAGGATACTTGAGTGGGAACGGATATGCCGTCACATGAACTTACGGCCATCTGTTGGCATTGGCCCTGCCTCAAGACTACGGCATTGTCCATGTGGAAAAGGAGATGCTGCCTATTATTCCCGACCCGTTCAAACTGGTTGTCCGTCAGATTAAAACCGAAGATGGATACAAGGCTGATCCGACGGCTCTGAAACAATTGGAAGTAATCCGTAAACTGTTGGGTCAGGCTAATCAAGTGATATCCTGTACTGATGCAGGGCGGGAAGGAGAGTTAATTATGAGATATGTGCTTGAATATCTGGGATATCATAAGGAAACCAAACGCTTGTGGATATCTTCCATGACAGAAAAATCGATACGGGAAGGATTTGATAGCCTCAAATCAAGTAAGGAGTTTGACAACCTGTACCGTGCCGCTAAAGCCAGGAGAGAATCAGATTGGGTCGTCGGTATGAATGCCAGCCTGTCTTTGAGCATGGCTGCAGGCAAGAGTAACTATTCTCTGGGAAGAGTACAGACACCGGCACTTGGCATGATTTGCCGTCGATATCTGGACAACAGGGATTTTATAGCCAAACCCTATTATCTGCTACAGCTACGGACAACGAAAGCAGGGAAAGAACTCGTCTTAACCTGTACCGGGAAATATGATACACCGGAAAAACTCGATGTGGACCGTAAAAAAGTGTATGAAGAGACGACAGCCAAAGTGGTGCAAGTGGAGAAGAAAGAGGTTCCAGAAGAAGCTCCGCTACTTTATGACCTGACCGCCCTGCAACGAAGTGCCAATACCAAACTCGGACTGACCGCAGAACAGACGCTGAACATTGCTCAAAAATTATATGAAGGAGGCTACATTTCGTATCCCCGTACCGGATGTAGCTATATCACAGAAGACATCTTCGAACAAGTCCCTTCCCTCATCGGCCTGCTTAAGCAACATCCCCGTTTCACATGGCATGCGGAAAACCTCTGTAACCAGCCTTTAAACCGGCACTGTGTGGACGATAGCAAGATGACGGACCATCATGCGTTAATCATTACGGAGAACTATCCCCAGAGGCTTTCCCTTGACGAGCAGAATATCTATTCCATGATCGCGGGACGCATGTTGGAGGCTTTCTCCGGCAAATGCCTGAAAGAAACGGTATCCGTACAAGCGGACTGTAACGGCGTTCTTTTCGGGATAAAAGGAAGCCAAATCAAAGTTCCGGGGTGGAGAGGCATCTATAACGAACCCAGTGAGAAAGAAGAAGGAAGTCTTCTGCCCGAATTTCAGGAAGACGAAATATTGCCCGTGCTCGGTATTGATACATTGGTCAAGAAAACCAAACCGCAGCCCATATTCACTGAGGCAAGCCTGCTTGCTGCGATGGAAGGTTGTGGCAGAACATTGGACGATGAAAAGGAAAAAGAGGCAATGGAGGATTCCGGCTTGGGTACACCGGCTACACGTGCCGGAATCATCGAACTGCTCATTGCCAGACACTACGTGGAAAGAAACGGACGGTCACTGATTCCCACTCCCAAAGGACTGGAAGTATATGATATTGTAAAAGAGAAGATGATCGCCAACGTGAGCATGACCGGAGGGTGGGAATGCGCCTTGCATGAAATCGAAACCGGCAAAGTTTCCACGGAAACATTTACTCAGAGCATCAATTCCTATACCCAACAAATCACCTCGGAACTGCTTGCCCTGAAACTTAACCATCCGGACTTGCCACATTGTAACTGCCCCAAATGCGGAGCAGAAACGATTATCGTCTTTAACAAGGTCGCCAAATGCAGCGATCCCAATTGTGGGTTCCTGTTATTTAGAACGTTCAACGGCAGGGAACTGACGGATAATCAGATGCTCCTGCTGCTATCGGGGAAACGTACCGGATATCTGAAGTTTACCAGCAAGAAAGGAAAGAAGTATGAGGCATCACTCGAGCTGGATGACAATTACAGGATTGAGATGACTTTCAAGGATAATAAACCTAAAAAATAAAGAAGCGACTTATGAAAAAAGAAATGGAAGAGATACCGGATGAACTGAATCCGGACTTAATGCTGAATACGATTGCTTCCGAACTGCTGATCAAGATAGCCAAAGGGGAGATTGATATCCAGAAGCTGGTCAGGAAACAACTCTCGGACAGGGGAATCGATGACCAACGGAACTGGATAGGACCGGACAAGGCAAGAAAATATTGGGAGAAATATAAGATGCCTGTCTAAACCAAGTCAGTCAGGATAAGAAGATAATTGCAGGTTATTCAATCCGTTTGTAGGCCAGCCTGCAAATACCGGATCTGAAACATTTGTTCCCGGTCATTTCCCATGAGGAAGGACCGGGAATTTCTGTAAACAGACGTATGCCGTCCCCTTGGATATACGGTGCGACAAAAAGGATGATTTCATCCACCAACCAGTATCTGAACATGCTGCTTATAACGGAAATTGTATCCGGAGCCGCTTCTATGAAATAAATACCTTCATTTTTCTTTTTCCATTGTGTCAATGAGATGAAAGATACATCCGGCCCGAGAGTCTGTGTAGCACGTTCCCGTATTTTGGTGAGGCCATATTTGTTCGGATTATCCCACAAAGGGGAAGAAACAGTCCTGTCGAAGAGGTATCCGTCAAGAGTAGTGATTGCAAGTAATTGGAGTTTTGCCATAAGTATAATATTTAACCTATAAATATTATTCGGCAGAAGTATTTGAGAAAGCGTGGCCTTACCCAACTCCAAGACGGAGGTTCTGGTAAACCTATGAATAGTAGCTGTGTAAGCCACGCTATGACAAAGCATAGCATAAGCAATACACAAAAAGCCTCTATTCATTGAAATTTACCAGATTTCCGTCTTGAGACATTCTGCGAATGTTATGTCTATATCTAATTGGAAGGCTATTGCCTGCCATTTAAATCTATATTTCGTTCCAAAGATACTCATATTTCTGATTTCTCCGAAGAAATCCATATCATAAAGAAATGTGGCAGGGCAAAAAAGGAAAAAAGATGAAAGAGTTACCATTTGTATAAGGGATGTCGGATTTCACGACTCCCCCGTTAAATAAAAAGTATAAGAAAAGCTACGCTGACAAAAAATGACTATTAATGACTATTAACGACACTGGAAACTAAACGATTGATTTATAGTAATATTCCCTTTATCTTGCACCCAATTTCATTATTCACAATTTAATTTATAAATCATGGAACTGACAATTATCGAAACAAGTGCTTATCAGGACTTGAAGAAACAACTAAGTATGCTGTCCGTGCAAATGATGGACTTTCAAAAGAAAATAGCCCCCGTAACACCGGACAAGTGACTGGATGCGCAGGATGTGTGCCTGGCTCTCAATATTTCCAAAAGGGCACTGCAGACTTACCGGGATAACGGGCTGATTCCTTATTCTAATATCGGTGGAAAATTCTTTTATAAAGAAGTGGACATCCAGCAAATTCTGGAGGAAGGACTAATCAAAAAAAGAAAATAAAGAGTATGGCAGACATTATCACTAAAGATTCGGAAGAGTTCAAGGAACTTACCGGATGGATCAAACGGACAGGAAAAAATCTGGAGGCTGCTGCGGCACGGATACGTCCGACGATTGCAGACGAACATTATCTGAGTGGAGATGAGGTATGCCGGATGCTTCATGTTTCCAAGCGTACATTACAAACACTACGGGATGAAAAGGCAATACCTTATACCTCAATTACCTCCGTCGGGGGTAAACTGCTCTATCCGGAAAGCGGGCTATACGAGGTACTAAAAAAGAACTATAAAGATTTCAGGCGTTACTTGAAATAAGCAACCTGCCTGAATACGAAAAACACCCTTCAACATTTGCTGAAGGGTGTTTTTTCATACTTATTCTAATTGGCCAAGCGATACACGGAACCAATCTTGTCGCACATCCTATCCGTATCTTCCCCAACCTTCGGATTGATCAGTTCAGCATAGACTTGTGTGGAAAGAATCGATTTGTGTCCTAATACTTTTTGCAAAGTTTCTAACGGCATGCCTTTCAATATAGCCAAAACTGCAAAGGTATGTCTCCCGATATGAGGGGTGATATTTACATTACAATCACACTTTTTCCCTAAAACCTTAAAACTACTTTTCATGGTTTCATAATCACCGACGGGGAAAACGCAATCAGGAGAATCTTTCTTTTTGTTATCACCCTTATACTTTTCTACAAGTTCAATTGCTATAGGTAATAATTTCACGACGTATGCTACGCCTGTTTTTATACGGTTTCCCATGAGCCATGTGCCACCATCAGAATCTGTATGGATATTCTTATAAGTAATTGCTTTCAGATCTGCGAAGGCGAGGCCTGTGAAGCACATGAAAAGTAGCATGTCACGCATAGCCTGCTGACGTTTATACCTCAATTCTACATGTATAAGCCTCTGCAGTTCTTCTTCAGAGAGAAATGAACGTCTTTTATATCCCGGCTTACATCCAAAACCCGTGAAGGGATGAACTTTTATTAAACCTTTCTCTTGAGCGATATGCATTAGCCATTTCATGGTATTAACACGTCCGAATGCTGTAGAACTGGCCGAGCCGCATGTGCCCAACATCCAATTATAATAGTCTTCAATAAAATCTTTGTCAAGTTCATCAAGTGCAATGTCCTCAACATTCTTTTTGTCTTTCAAAAAAAGCAATGCGCTCTTATAATCGGCTACTAAACCAAGATAGGTGCTTTTTGCCTTTTCCTTGCCTACTTTCTCCTTGTATGACTCAAGCTGTTCCCTGAAAAGCTCCATAAGGGTGTGGGAATCTTCTTTAAAACCGACATAGCGGCTATAGACTTTCTTGGCTGTGACAAAACTGTCATGATCGCATATGTATTGGTAATGCTTGGCAATTTGGGCTTTGGCATTATCAAGTTCCTGGTTTAACATTCTAGCTTCTTCGGATTTCCCTTTAGCCCTATTAGCTTTGGCGTCCCATAAAGAAATAGACACCTCCTTCTTACAGCTAAAGCAAGCTGTGGTCTTGTTGATGGTAATACGTCCCATTACAGGTACTTTACCATTCTTAATCGATTGATTTTTAGTGTAAAACAACACTCTGAATGTACTTCTCATAACTCAACTTTTTTAGTTACAAATTTAATTACTGTTGAGGTATTTGAAGTTATGAAGAATAATGCAATATATTGAAAACTAATGCCTTATATCCGATTAGTAGGCAAATTGGAAGAGGTAACAGATAAGTAACATAACTCACTCCCAAATATGCTCTATTTAGCTTTATTCACCACATCCGATTAAAATATTAGTTTTATAACTATTTGAATTTTAATAGGTTTGCACTATATTTGCGCATCTTGAAAAAACACTTTGTTTCATGCCTTGAAACTTTTAGTTTCATTGTTTGAAACCAATAGTTTCAAGGCTTGAAACAATCTTGAAGAAGAAAACTTCGGTGTGACTATATCAATCCCGGTTCTTTTTTCGTACTTTTGCGGTGAAATTTTATAGCTATGACAATAACTGAGTTGCAACAACAATATGCCGCTCATCCTAATACAGCAGTCATGGAACGACTGCTGAAGGATGCGTCCGTTCAAACTATTTTTTGCGGGGGCTTATGTGCTTCTTCCGCTTCTCTTTTCTCTTCTGTATTGGTGAAACAAGATGTGTGTCCGTTTGTCTTTGTACTGGGCGATCTGGAAGAGGCGGGCTATTTTTATCATGACCTGACACAAGTGCTGGGAACAGAGAAAGTGTTGTTCTTCCCGTCTTCATTCCGCCGTTCCATCAAGTACGGACAAAAGGATGCGGCCAACGAGATTCTGCGTACAGAAGTACTGAGCCGGTTGCAGAAAGGAGAAGAAGGCTTGTGCATCGTTACCTATCCGGATGCGCTGGCAGAGAAAGTGGTATCCCGCAAGGAGTTGAGCGATAAGACCTTGAAACTGAATGTGGGAGAGAAGCTGGACACGACCTTTATCACAGACATGCTGCATAGCTACGGTTTCGAATATGTGGATTATGTGTACGAGCCGGGACAATATGCCGTTCGGGGTAGTATTATTGACGTCTTTTCGTTTGCTTCGGAATATCCTTATCGTATTGACTTTTTCGGAGACGAAGTAGAGAGTATCCGTACATTTGAAGTAGAGTCGCAGTTGTCCCGTGAGAGGAAAGAGGGAGTGGCTATAGTCCCCGACCTGGCAGTGACGGGAGATGTGACAACTTCTTTTCTTGATTTCATACCTAAAGAAACCGTTTTGGCGATGCGTGACTTCCTTTGGTTGCGCGAGCGTATCCAGGTAGTGCACGATGAGGCTTTGACGCCGCAGGCTATTGCCGTGCAGGAAGCCGAAGAAAATGGAAGTATCACGCTGGAAGGCAAGCTGATTGACGGCAGTGAATTTACGGTACGTGCCCTTGATTTCCGCCGGATGGAATTTGGAAATAAGCCGACCGGTACGCCGGATGCAAAGATCTCTTTCCATACTTCCGTACAACCTATTTTTCATAAGAACTTTGATCTGGTGGCCGGTTCTTTCAAGGACTACCTTGAACAGGGATATTCACTTTATATCTGTAGCGACAGTAGCAAGCAGACCGACCGTATCAGAGCCATCTTTGAAGACCGGGGAGATAAGATTCAGTTTACTCCTGTAGTACGTACGATACATGAAGGCTTTGTGGACCATACGCTGCATCTGTGTATTTTTACGGATCATCAGCTATTCGACCGTTTCCATAAGTACAACTTGAAAAGTGACAAGGCCCGTTCGGGCAAGGTCGCTCTGTCCCTCAAAGAATTAAATCAGTTTACTCCGGGTGATTATGTGGTTCACACGGATCATGGTATCGGTCGTTTCTCCGGTTTGGTACGCATTCCGAATGGAGATACTACGCAGGAAGTGCTGAAACTTGTCTTTCAGAATGAGGATGTCGTGTTCGTTTCCATTCATTCCCTTCATAAAGTTTCCAAATATAAAGGTAAGGACGGAGAAGCTCCGCGACTGAACAAACTGGGTACCGGTGCCTGGGAGAAACTGAAAGACCGTACGAAAGCGAAAATTAAAGATATTGCCCGTGACCTCATTAAACTATATTCGCAGCGCCGTCAGGAAAAGGGTTTCTCTTACAGCCCCGACAGCTTCTTGCAGCGTGAACTGGAAGCTTCCTTTATCTATGAAGATACGCCCGACCAAAGTAAGGCAACGATGGAGGTGAAGGCCGATATGGAAAGTGACCGTCCGATGGATCGCTTGGTGTGCGGAGATGTGGGTTTTGGAAAGACAGAAGTAGCAATCCGTGCAGCGTTTAAAGCCGTAGCCGATAATAAACAGGTGGCGGTCCTTGTGCCGACGACTGTTCTTGCCTATCAGCATTTCCAGACATTCCGCGAACGTTTGAAGGATCTGCCCTGCCGGGTAGAATATTTGAGCCGTGCCCGTACGGCAGCTCAGTCCAAAGCCGTATTGAAAGGACTGAAGGAAGGAGAAGTCAGTATTCTTATCGGCACCCACCGTATTTTAGGAAAAGATGTTCAGTTTAAAGATTTAGGCTTGCTGATCATTGATGAAGAGCAGAAATTCGGAGTCTCTGTGAAGGAGAAGCTGCGACAGCTAAAGGTGAATGTGGATACATTGACCATGACTGCCACACCGATTCCACGTACGCTTCAGTTCTCGCTGATGGGAGCCCGCGACCTGAGTGTAATCTCTACGCCTCCGCCTAACCGCTATCCGATTCAGACAGAAGTACATACCTTTAATGAGGAAGTGATTACGGACGCGATTAATTTTGAGATGAGCCGCAACGGTCAGGTTTTCTTTGTCAACAACCGGATTGCGAACCTTCCGGAACTGAAAGCGATGATCGAACGTCATATTCCCGATTGCCGTGTTGCCATCGGGCATGGACAGATGGAGCCCACACAGCTGGAACAGATCATTTTTGACTTTGTCAATTATGACTATGATGTGCTTTTGGCGACTACTATCATAGAGAGCGGTATCGATATTCCGAATGCCAATACGATCATCATCAACCAAGCGCAGAACTTTGGTCTGAGTGACCTCCATCAGATGCGTGGACGTGTAGGGCGCAGTAACAAAAAGGCTTTCTGTTATCTGCTGGCGCCTCCGTTGAGCAGTCTGACGGCAGAAGGAAAACGACGCTTGCAGGCGATTGAGAACTTCAGTGATTTGGGAAGTGGCATCCATATCGCTATGCAGGATTTGGATATACGTGGAGCCGGTAACCTGCTCGGAGCAGAGCAGAGTGGCTTCATTGCCGATCTGGGGTACGAAACGTATCAGAAAATTCTTGCCGAAGCAGTTCATGAACTGAGGAATGATGAGTTTGCAGAATTGTATGCAGATGAAATAAAGGGAGAAGGTCAGATCAGTGGAGAAGAATTTGTAGACGAATGTCAGATAGAAAGCGATCTTGAACTTCTGTTGCCGGCCACCTATGTGACGGGCAGCAGCGAGCGTATGTTGCTTTACCGCGAACTGGACGGACTGACGCTGGATAAAGACGTGGATGCCTTCCGTTTCCGCCTGGAAGACCGCTTCGGACCTGTTCCGCCGGAAACGCAGGAATTGCTTCGCATCGTTCCCCTCCGTCGCTTGGCGGCGCGATTGGGAGTGGAGAAAGTCTTCTTGAAGGGCGGACGTATGACGCTATTCTTTGTCTCCAATGCGGATAGTCCGTTCTATCAGAGTCAGGCGTTTGGCAAAATGATAGATTACATGATGAAATATACCCGGCGTTGTGACCTGCGTGAGCAGAACGGCCGACGGAGTATGCTGATAAAGGATGTGACTAATGTGGAAACTGCCGTTAGTGTGTTGCAGGAGATTGTAGCGTTGCCGGTGAAAGAACTGGATGATCATTAATTGATAAATAATAGGAGCAATGTTTGTTTTTTATATTCAAAAATGCTTATCTTTGATCTAAAGACACAGATAAGAACAAGTAAGAGCCATTTAAAATCTAAAAAATAATGAATATGAAAAACATGCTGACATTGATCGTCCTATTATCATCGTGGTTAACGGTGTATTCGCAAGAGAGTTATACGGAAGCTGAACTAAAACAGAAATGTGATTCTATTGTAGAAGAAGCTAATACTTTGTACAGATATGAAACGGCTGCCTGGAATTTCACTGATATGTTTTTGCCTAAACCGGAACTGATGGAAACAATACAAGGTATTCTTACTTATCAACAGGGAGATACGATTAAATGCCTTGTGATTGATAACCAGTCTCAATGTACATATGAAGTCTCCTTCCTTAACGAGACGACACCTTGTTCGGAAGTGACGACTCATAGAGGCCTGTCCGAATATGAAATGCATTTAATTAAAGTTAGAGAGAAAATACGGAGTGCATTTGCTGATGAAAAGGAATATCCGATTTATGGCTACAAAGACTTTCCTTTAAACTGGATTCTCATTCCTTTTAAAGATGGTTATAAATTCTATGCTATTTCTGGGACATCCAAAGGAGGGGTTATACCTTTCGGCAATGACTACTTGTTTATTGCTGATAAAGAAGGAGAAATCCAATCATGGAGGAAATTTCATTCCGGTCTTCTTCCGGTAGAAGTTACGGATCAAATGCCAATGATTGTTTTTCCTATCCATTCACATCTGAAAAAGGAACCATTCATTTCCGCTACTGATATTTGCACATTCAGGCTTTACTATAATCAGACTGGGAGTACAAAATTTGCTGTATATTCACCGGCTCTTTCTATATATTTCGTCTATGAGTTAGCTACCAATACCATCACTCCGACAAAGGATATAAATTTTAATTCGACACCTCTTTCTGAAAAGGCTGCTCCATGATTTATTTATCATGATTGGAAAGAGAACAGGAAGGTATTAGTAAAAGTATATTGTTCATTATAAATGTATGAATATATTTTCGTCTGATGCCTTTTCTCTGTCATCTGTGATTTTTGTTTTCTCTTTCTTATACAAGTTACTTCATAAACTCACATCACGTTTATAATAAATAGTGAGGACGTTTATAATAAACGGGTCCCAAGTTTATTATAAACTATATTTTGCTAAATTCTTCGGAATGAGAGGAATTAATTAAACAAAATGGGGTGAAATCCTTGCGGACTTCACCCCATTCTTACTCCTTACAATGTACTCTTATACATGTAAATTATATCTTTATGTCTTTATATTTGTACGTTTCATGCTTTTAATTCCGGATTTGTTTCCACAAATATACGAAATTTAAAAGGCAAAGTCAATAGGGAAGCCGTTTTAATGGTTTCATTTGTTTCTCTTTCCGTATAACTTGTCTATCAGATCCTGTCGGCCGATACGTCTTAACTCATTCAGAATATTCTTTCGTTCTTCCGGCTTATACCAGAAGAAGAATTGTCGTTGCGCCAGTTTCTCCCGTTGTGTTTTGGCACTGAATACAGGTTCCAGTGTATAGGGATGAAATCCGCTGTACCATGCTTCGGTGGCTACAGTCATCGGAGTAGGGGTAAAGTCCTGTACTTGCTCCAGATGAAAGTCCAGCCGTTTGGTGATAACAGCCAGTTCCGCCATGTCTTCTTCCTTGCAGCCGGGGTGCGAAGAGATAAAGTACGGTATAAGTTGCTGACGTAGATTCTCTTCCCGGTTGATACGGTCGAATATTTTTTTGAAAGTTTCAAACTGCTCGAATGAAGGTTTGCGCATGATGGATAACACCCGGTCGCTGGTATGCTCCGGAGCTACTTTCAATCGTCCGCTCACATGATTGACAATCAACTCGCGTGTGTATTCAGCCGTGCTGCGATTGGCGGCGGCGTCTTTACTCTGATGGAGCAATAAGTCGTAGCGCACTCCACTGCCGATAAATGATTTTTTTATGCCGGGGATGGCATTTACCGCTTTATATATATCCAATAACGGGCGGTGGTCCGAATTAAGATTCGGGCACACTTTGGGATGAATACATGACGGGCGTTTGCACTTTTTGCATATTGCTTCATCTTTACCCTTCATCTGATACATATTGGCGGAAGGGCCTCCAAGGTCACTTAAATACCCTTTGAAGTCGGGCAACTGCATCACCTCCTTTACTTCCTTCAAGATAGACTCCTTGCTGCGGCTGACGATAAACTTCCCCTGATGTGCGGAAATGGTGCAGAATGCACAACCGCCGAAGCATCCCCGATGGATGTTGACGGAGAACTTTATCATGTCATATGCGGGAATCCGCTTTCCTTTGTATTTAGGATGGGGAAGGCGGGTATAGGGCAGATCGTACGAATGATCAAGCTCTTCCTGGCTCATCGGAGGATAAGGAGGATTGACAACGACCACTTTATTATCTACCTCTTGTGTGATACGGGAAGCCGCATATTTATTGGATTCTTCTTCGATGTGCCGGAAATTGCTGGCCTGTTTCTTTTTGTCAGCCAGACACTCTTCATGTGAGTAAAGCTGAATATCGTCTGCGGCAGGAGTCCACTCTGTCGCACGACAGAGATAGGCTGTCTGAGGGATAGTTCCCGCTATTTTCTTGAGTTCACCGGCTGTCAATGAAGCATCCTCCGCAGGAAGCAGTTCCTTCATTTTCCGGGTTAGTTCTACAATCGGCTTTTCTCCCATACCATAGATCAGCAAGTCTGCGCCACTATCGCATAAGATACTTTTCTGAACTTTATCCTGCCAGTAATCATAATGACTCAGACGGCGCAAACTCGCTTCAATGCTTCCTAATATAACGGGAACGTCCGGATAGAGTTTTTTTAGAATCTGACTGTATACGATGGAAGGATACTCCGGACGCATATCCGGACGACCGTCCGGAGTGTACGCATCCTCACTGCGCAGACGCTTGTTGGCAGTGTATTTGTTAACCATCGAGTCCATACTTCCGGCAGAGATGCCGAAGAATAATCGGGGACGACCCAGCTTTCTGAAGTCACGCAGGTCATCACGCCAGTTGGGCTGGGGGATGATCGCAACTTTCAAACCTTCCGCTTCGAGGATACGTCCGATGACGGCAGCGCCAAATGAGGGATGGTCTACGTAAGCATCACCGCTGAAAAGAATGACATCCAGTTCATCCCATCCGCGGAGTTCCACTTCTTTCTTGGTGGTAGGTAACCAATCGGTCAATCGATATTCTTTCATGCCGCAAAGATACGGATAATAAAAAACATCCCAATGATTTTTTTATTCATTGGGATGTTTAACTTCAATCATTAAGATGTTTTTTTAAAACTTCTCATTGATTGTAAATTGCAATGTCATTTGCTCTCCGTCATAGATCTCACGAAAACCGATGCTTTGCTCGGAAAGATATTCCTTTAAGTCCTGGAAAGCATCTGCATGATTCATGATAATTTCGAGCGTTTCACCGAAAGGAGCCTCGCATATAGCTTTGATTGCAGGAATCAAAGGACTGTAAGCTGTTGTTCCGCAGGTATCTACCGTAATCATTATTCTTCCTCCTCTTCCGCATCCTGAGTGGAAAGCCAGGTGAGATAGAGCTTGATGAGTTGTTGCAGGCCGAATGCTTTCATGTTATTGTGATAAATAACATCTATGCAAAGATCCAGCAATTCTTTACTGTCCTCTTCCTGACTGGCAATCAGGGAACGAATATTTAGTTTCAGTTTATCCAGTACGGGTTCGTCTACAATTCCGGTACTATCGATGAGATGGCGGAATAAGGCGTATTTCTCGATTGTTTTCAGATTTTCGCTGGACACCTCTATGCTGCGTGTACCGCTAGGGTTTGCTTGTATAGTATACATCGTTTTTTAGTTTTAAGGGTTATTACTAGGAGCAAAGATAGAATTTAAAATGAAAAACGGATTAAAAAAGCCCGGATATTTTTATCCGGGCTTTCAGAAAATAAATCTTATATCCGTGAGTACTTTATTTCTGAGTAAAGAAACCTAGTATCCCGGCCATAATGCTGGCGCGATCTGTTTCCGACTGAATGCTTTCGAAAGGAAAGCCGAGTACAAAGGTACGATAGTCTGCTCCTTTGTAAGCAATACCTGCCGACTGATTGCCACGTGCATATGTAAATACTGGAAATGCGGGAGCTACCGGAACGATGCAGTCCGGTGCCGTAACAGCATAACTGTTTTCATTGGGCAGGCGGGGGATCGTGATGCTGCGTCCTAATCCATTGATTTGACCGGAGCTTTTATCTGTCAGACTGTTCTGATAACCGTATTTCAAAACTTTCTCTGTAAACTCCCGGTTCCCTTGTGTTCCGCTCATGTCACTTCCCACATACGCACCGCTGACGAACAAATGACCTCCTGACTGGCAATAGCTTGTAATCAGTCTTTGCATCGGTGAAGAGAATGTTTTGTAATATGCTTTGGCTATCGGGTCTTCCTTTTCAAGTCCGAGTATATAGTCTACGATCGGGTAATCTTCTAAAGTGACGATTCCATTCTCTACCGCTTCGTCGCTGCATGAAACAAAACTGTATTTCCCTGCTGCCTGAATGGCTTTTCCATGAATGAAAGGATAATCAAACGTATTTCCTGCTATCTCCATGCCCTCCAGTTCGCTGCCGCTGTGTCCCAGGCTGCCTTCTCCTTCTTTTCCAGCTTGTGAACGGTTGAATCCGCTTTGTGTCCCGCAAAAAGAGATATTGGACAAATAAGGTACTCCCGGATCCTGTTCCAGATCAAATCCGGCTTTGTCCGGTGTGTTAATGACAGCCGGACCGCTGATTCTGTCGAATCCATTGATAATCAAGATTCTCTCTCGCTCACGTTTTGCCTTATAAGCCGAAAGGATTTCAGAAGGAAAACTTTCTCCTCCCCGGTTTACGGCTGTCACTTTGAATGAATAGACAAGTCCCGGTTCTACTTTGACACTGTAATAGGGTTTGCTGACCAGAGTTCCGTTGTCGAATCCTCCGTATCCGATGCGTGTATATACCATATATTCCCGTGGACGGGCTGTCGGTTCCAGTGGATCGTCTTCCCCTTTCCAGGTAAGTTCCAGTGTGTTTTTCTTTTTTCCGAAATGGATAGCGAAGTTGCTGACCGGAAGAGGTTGTACTACATAGTCTTTGCCATGTTGACTGTTTATAAATTGCAGGATACCTTTGTAGATAGCACGTCCTACGGTAAACTTGAAATTCGGATTATGACCGAGCTGCATATCTGCAAAGTTCTGATGAGAGAGCAATTCGATAATCGTGGAAGGAGTAGCAGGAAGTCGTGTTTCACTGTAATTCCGGTTCCACATGCTGCGGCGTGTCCATGGTAGATTGTAGTTCGTACGAATATCTTTCTGAATTTGAGTCAGCAGGATATCCGCAAGATCACGTGAAGCATATCTGTCCATTCCCGAATTTAGTTTGCCATTATTGAAATCGGTGGTATAGATGCCGAGCGAACCGATGATTTCATCGTCTTTACTGCATCCTGCGTCACTATGAAGTGCCATAGTCATTTCCAGAGGTACACCTAAACCCGCTTGTCCCGGATTATAGACAGAGCCTCCCGACAGATAGTTGATTGTATTGGAACGTGTATTGATATCGTCTGTATAATCGTTTTCTCCTTTGCGTCCGGCATATACATCGTATGGCATACCGGCCCACTGGGATGAATATCGTGCTCCTTCCAGATAACGGGGAAGTCCGCTTATTTTTCCTCCTCGTGAGATATTACCCATTCCGCCTCCGAAGCGTACGGCATCTGCACACACTACGCCATGCTCGCTACTTTCATTACTAAGCACAACCATACCGTAGTCATTATTTCCTTTGTCAAACTCAAAAGTTCCGAGATACACCCAAGTACCGCTGCCTATTTTCTGATTGACCTTAAATTCCGTGACACCCCCATTATGAAAGACGAGGTATTTGGCATCACTCACGCTATTGGGTAGTGTCTGATATGAAACATAAACCGCATATTTTCCGGTTGCCGGCAGGGTAGGTACCCATTCGGCAAAAGCCTGATCCTTATTCTTTTTTTTCTTCTTTTCTGTTTGAATATACCGGCTGGTACCGTCAGTGAAAGGATTTTCCCCATCTTTGTAAATGGCTTTTTTCTGGGCGAATCCTTTCACGGAAGTAGTCGTCCAGCGTGCTTTCTTACTGCCTGCTTCCAAATAAAGGGAAGCATTCGGAGTATCATTGTCAACGATGATTTCATTCTTTTGTGTATCCCGTTCGCGAGGAGTATACACTATGGCACCGGCATTTTCCAACATCGGAATGACATATGGAAGAATGAAAGACTGAGTGAACATATCTTCTGTAGTGCAGAATAATCGGGGGCGTTGCCATCCCCATTCGCCTTTGTCATTCTTATAGTAATTACCGTGACTTTGCCAGAGGGCAATATGCCGGTCCTGCAATCCTCGGGATATCTCATTGGGGCGGGAAGTGTTTTTCACCCATGGAGCACCTTTGTATTCGGTGTTCAGCGCCATTCGTTCTTTATCTTTTTTCTTGCTTCTGTATAAGTTGGGAATTAATTCTTCAATGGGCTTTCCATCTGCATAAATGGTGATCTGATAATAGTTTACCGGACCGGGGAGCAGTTCTTTCATCTGATTGTAGATGGTTTCTACCGTTTCCGGCAGAAATGGCTGGTAGGCGAAGCTTTCCGAAGCATAAATCTGAATGGTTCTGCGGTCATAATCAATATCGAAACTGTTCAGCTTCGGTGTACTGATTTTAGCTGTCGCTGTGTATTTGGCAAAGTAATCCGTTAACCGCTCTTTTATATTTCTCTCAATATCCTGAGCGAAGAGAAGACTGGTGCCCATTGTCAGGCACAGAAGAAAGACTATTATTTTTTTCATCGTTCCACTCTTTAGGTTGCATCCTATGATTATCTATGTCCGCCACTTTCCCCTTGATGGCATTTCCCCTTTTGGAAGGAGAATACGAAATGAATCTCGCATTCATGTAAGTCCATTGCATTCTGTGGCAAAATCTCCTGCAAAAATAAACAAAAAAAGAGTGGGAAGTATCGAACTGCCCACTCTTCTTTGATTGTTTTATATTCTATTAATTAAGAATTTTCTTTCTTATAGAGGAATGTATTCTACAAATGCCTCCATTGCTTCATACGATGCCAGTCCTAACTGATCATACAACGTTGCTGTGCCACGGTTACGGTCTTCGCTGCGTTGCCAGAACAGACGTTCGTCATTGCCTAAGAACGGAGCGCTTTCCATCTGCGACTGATGCTTCAGGATAGAATTACGTTTTGCACGAAGCTCTTCCGGACTGATAGGCACAGCCATTTCGATGTTCTCAATTTCCCATTCAGCCCACGCACCACGATACATCCAGATACGACAGTCTTTCAACCATTTGGCTCCTTCTTCTTTTTCAAGATCGACAGCAGCGAATACTGCATCCGTACATACACGGTGTGTGCCATGCGGGTCAGCCAAGTCTCCGGCTACGAAAATCTGATGAGGCTTCACTTCACGAAGCAGGTTGCGTACGATCTCTACGTCAGCCTCGCTAATCGGATTTTTCTGAATCTTACCGGTTTCATAGAACGGCAAGTCAAGGAAATGTACCCGATCTAACGGAATATTATTGTATGAAGAAGCAGTACGGGCTTCACCACGACGAATCAAACCTTTGATAGTCAGAATGTCACGGCTGTCCATATCACCGTCTTTCTTTTCTTTCAGGAACTTGCGTATTTCTGCATATTTCTCGCTGATTACCAAGTCTTCGCTGTTATTGAAAATCTGATTGAATCCGTTGATGAAATGCATGAAACGAACCACTTCCTCATCACCTACGGCAATGTTACCGGAAGTTTCGTAAGCTACGTGTACCTCATGTTTCTGTTCTACCAGGCGGCGGAGGGTTCCTCCC
Organism: Bacteroides sp. MSK.20.82; assembly: GCF_019052485.1. NCBI lineage: Bacteria > Pseudomonadati > Bacteroidota > Bacteroidia > Bacteroidales > Bacteroidaceae > Bacteroides > Bacteroides sp. MSK.20.82. The sequence continues at coordinate 35,416 of NZ_JAHQUN010000016.1, read as the reverse complement.
ATGGAGATAACGTCGTCATCCGGATGTGGAGAGAAGATAACCACACGTTTCGGATACGGTTTGGCACGTTCCGGACGGTAGGTATCATCAGCATTAGGTTTGCCACCCGGCCATCCGGTGATGGTATGCTGCAAGTCATTGAAAATCTTGATATTTACATTGTAGGCAGAACCAAACAATGCCAGAAGTTCGCTCAGACCGTTTTCGTTGTAGTCCTTGTTGGTCAGCTTCAGAATCGGTTTGCCTGTCAACTGGCACAGCCATACGATAGCGCTGCGGATCAGTTTATCATTCCACTCGCAGGATGTTACCAGCCATGGACGTTGAATGCGTGTTAAGTTCATGGAAGCCGAAAGGTCGATCGCTACATGAGCATTGTTGTGAGTTTGCAGATAAGATGCAGGAATTGTGTCACTAATCGGACCTTCCACACATTCTTTGATCATTGCAGCCTTATTTTCCCCCCATGCCAGCAAATATACCTTTTTAGCGCCAAGAATGGTAGATACTCCCATTGTGATAGAGCTGATCGGAGTATTTTCTATCGTTCCGAAAATCTTGGATGCTTCGTTGCGTGATGCATTGTCCAATAAGATCAGACGTGTGGTAGAGTTCAGACGTGAACCCGGTTCGTTGAATGCGATATTACCTACACGACCGATACCCAGCAGGGCAATGTCAATGCCTCCGAAACTTTCGATGCGCTGTTCGTACAGACGGCAATATTCAAAGATGGTATCTTTGGCGATGGTTCCGTCGGGAGTGAATATATTCTGTTTGTCAATATCGACATGATCCAGCAACATTTCCTTCAAAGCATTGAAGTTACTGTTGATAGCATCGGCAGTCAACGGATAGTATTCATACATATTAAATACGATCACGTTACGGAAGCTCAGTCCTTCTTCCTTATGCATGCGGATCAGTTCCGAATAGACATGGCTGGGTGAGTTACCTCCGGGGAGTGCTAGTACGCAAAAGCGTCCTGCTTTCTGTTTTTCGCGGATGGTTTGTGCTATTTCGCAAGCAATGTAGTTAGCCCCTTCTTCTACAGACTCATAAATGTCTGTAGGTATTTTCTCGAGTCTTGTCAAGACTGATTTTTCAAATGCATTCTCCGGTCTGTAGTATCTGGGGGAGACCCTGTGGAGAGTGATTTGAGAACTAAGATTTGTTTTCATAAAGTTGTTAATTAAGTTATGTAAGATTAGAGTCCTTACGACTGTATTTTCACGACAAAGATACAAAAGAAGTCTATATAATTAACTACTAACTTCTAGGTATTGTTGCACCTTCAAATCGTTTTTAACATTTGTTTTATCACGAATGGCGGAGTTGGAATTCGTCTGCATCTTTCCATACCGGAAACTTTTCTCTGAACTGATGAAGTGCGGTCAGATGAAGCGTAGCGGTTGCTATGCCCTCCGTTTCGTCGGGCACGGAAGCCGCTTCTTCTCCGAGCGCTGAATAGATTTTGCTTCCTCCGTTGTATTTCAGCCGATATCCGTCTATACCTACTCTGTTAACCCCGCACACGTAACACTGATTTTCAAGGGCACGGGCACGAAGCAGCGTATCCCATGCCAGGCGGCGGGGGATAGGCCAGTTTGCTACATATATTAATAGGTCATATTGATTGGCTACGTTCCGGCTCCACACCGGAAAACGAAGATCGTAGCATACAAGCAGACAGATATTCCAGCCACGGTAAGGGATAATCAGACGTTCATCGCCTGCCGAGAAATGTTCTGCCTCACGTCCCATGCGGAACAGATGGCGTTTATCATAATAGAATTCTTTTCCTTCCGGTGTCAGGAAGAAAGCGCGATTGTAATATCTTCCGTTGTCTACAGTGATATAACTCCCGCAGATGGCCACTTGAAACAAAGAAGCCCATTGTTTCAGTGTTGCAATCGTCTCACCGGAATTTGCTTCCGCCAGCATATCACTCTGCATACTGAATCCTGTAGAAAACATCTCCGGTAAAACAACAATCTCCGTTGTTCCACGGAGACTTTGCAGCTTCTCGTGGAGCAAACGGAGATTTTCTTGTTTGTTTTCCCAAACGATATCGGTTTGTACTATGGAAATACGAATCGAATCCATGATGCCTGTTTTAAGTAATAGGGAATAAGTAATAGGTAATAAGGAATAAGTAATAGGTAATATACCATACGGAGCAGCATTTCAGCAGCTACGATTAATACTTAATACCTATTACTTATTACTTTATTCTTAAAGTTCTCCAAGTGCAAAATTCTCAGGATGTTTTCCTTTGAAATCCTTGAAGTACAGTTTGATTTCCCGCATATCTTTATTAAGATCTCCCGTCGGCATAATTGCTTTAGTGGACGTTATGGTCTTTGTACTGTAGTCAATACCGATCAGAACGATAGGCACTTGAGCCTTAAGGGCGATGTAATAAAACCCTTTTTTCCAGTTCGGGTTCGCCTTGCGGGTTCCTTCGGGTGTGATAGCCAGATGAAACTTTTTGCATTCAGCAAAATGATGAACCATCTGGTCGACCAGCGAAGTTTTCCGACTACGGTCTACGGGAATTCCGCCTACAGCTTTAAAAATAATTCCTAACGGAAAAAAGAACCAGTCTTTTTTCATCATGAAACTTGTTTTACGGCCTAATGCTCCATAAAACAGTTTTCCAATAAATAAATCAAGGTTCGTTGTGTGTGGTGCGGCACATATCACGCATTTATCATAATTAGGTACCGTAACGTTTGTCTTCCACCCTAACAGGCGGTAATAGATAAAGCTATAAATTGCTTTCTTCATTCTGATCTTTAATTCAATTTCCCGATGGCCTCAATAATCTCGTTAACTTTTGCATTGAAATCTACTCGGAATTTCTTATAAAAGCCTTTCACATTGCCCGGCTCTGTATGGCTGATGCGGCTGACAAATTCATCCTGCATTCTTAAAACTTCAGCCATCAGTTCATCAGCTTTAGCCTTGTCAGTACCAGGGATAAACATACTATTGATTAAGCACTCGGTGAATAATTCTCCTGCGATATAGTTTACGTTCTTTTTAAGTTCTCTTCTACTTGCCATAATATTTACATTTAATGGTGAATAATAAAAATTACTTGGGGTAAAGATAGGGACTTTCTTTGATTCTAGCGAATAAATGGATTGAATTTTTTCTTTTTACTATTTGCTCTCTAAGTGTATCCTGCTTGGATATACAATTGATTAATCAACCGGATTTTGAAATATTGAATTAAAATTGAACAGATTTGAATGAAATTTAGTCAAACGGGGAATTGCCTCGACAAGGATGAGGTATTTTATTTATTACTGTTCCCTTTTGAATGATTATAGTACTTTTTCCCTTTTGAAAAGAATTATCTTTGAATAATTACTTGGAAATAAGATTTTTAATAGCTATAATTAATTAAATGAAAAACAATGGATTTAGATTTATCTAAAAGAAGTAAGCCCTGTTTTAAGAAAAATAGGATGATGTCAATGGGAAAAGTAAAGAATCCTTTTTTAAAGCTTTGTGGTATTGGGTTGTTGACAGTAATATGTATTTCTGTTAAAGCCCAAAAAGTAAACTTTACAGTGAATTCGAAAACTGGAGCCATACAATCAATGAATATTGATAATGATAAACAGAATATGAATTGGCTGATAGCAACAGATGGTAGCCAATATCCTTGGATAAAGGAGAATTATGGTTGGGGACTTGGCTATTTCACTGAGGTGAGAAGAAATCAGAAAAACAAGTTGTTTTGGAATCTTCCTGCCAGTATAAAGCAGGATGGGAGAGAAGTTACTTATCGAGTTGGAGATATATGTATCCTTGTAGAAAGGAGTATGAGAGGAGAAGATTTAATAGAAGAGTATACTTTCCAAAATGATGGAACAGAGGAAATACTTTTATCGGATATAGGCATCTATACTCCATTCAATGATAACTATCCAGGGGCACAAACTTGTATAAATATGCGGGCTAATGCTCATATATGGGAGGGTGATAATGCAGCTTATGTAAACGCGATACGTATGGGGGGATATGCTCCACATTTGGGACTGGTTTTGAGGGAAGGCGAAATTAAAAGTTATGAAATATCAGAGCGTGATAGAAATAAGGGTAACTCTCATACAAGGGGAATTATTTCTTTGAATCTTCCGGATATGAAATTGATGCCGGGTGATGAACAAGTATTTTCGTGGTATATCTTTTCGCATAAAGGTGAAGATGATTTTCGTCAAAAGTTATTGGAAAGAGAGAGTGTTTGGGTATCTTGCAACAAGTATGTATTTGAGAAAGGAGAAACTGCCCTTGTGAAAATATCAGGTGGGCAGATGGTAAAAGGCTGTATGCTTAAAAAGAATGATGTCACTATTCCTATGAAAAAACAAGGAACAGCATGGTATGCTGAAGTAGTAATGGATCAGTTAGGAGAAGTGCGTTTTGATATACTATATGGCACAGGGAAAAAAACTCATGCAAATTGTTTGGTGATTAGTAGTGTGGATGATTTGATTAAAAAACGAGTAGAGTTTATAGTTGCAAATCAACAGATGAAAAGTTCGAATACGCGTAGAGATGCTTATATGGTTTATGATAATGAAAAGAATGAAATATATCTGAATAATACGCATAACTGTAATCCGGTTGACAGGGATGAAGGTGCTGAAAGAGTCGGTATGGGGGTACTTTTAGCAAAGTATTATCAATTGCATCCTGTTGCTGAAGTAAAGGCATCTTTATTGCGATATGCAAGTTTTTTGCGTAATAGATTGCAAGATGCTGACTATAAGACTTTCTCTTCAGTCGATCAGAAGGGACGTAACAGGGCGTACAATTATGTATGGGTAGCGGATTTTTATTTCCAGATGTATAAAATAACCAATGACAAACAATATGCTAAACATGGTTATATGACTTTGCGGTCTATGTTCAAACAGTTCGGACATGGTTTTTATGCCATAGGTATACCGGTTCGCTTAGGACTGCAAACTTTAAAAAATGCTGATATGCAAAGAGAATATCAAGAGTTGGAGAATGATTATATTGCGGTTGGTGATACTTTTTTGAAAAATGGTTTGAATTATCCGGCTAGTGAAGTAAACTACGAACAAGCCATTGTAGCTCCATCAGTCATGTTCTTGCTTCAACTTTATATGGAAACCGGAAGGCAGAAATATTTGGATGGGGCAAAGATTCAAATGCCTGTATTGGAAGCTTTCAATGGCAAACAACCCAGTTATCATTTGAATGAAATAGCTGTTCGTCATTGGGATGGTTATTGGTTTGGTAAGCGGGAAATGTGGGGAGATACTTTTCCACACTATTGGAGTACATTGTCAGGAGCTGCTTTTTATCTTTATTCGCAATGTACGGGAGATCATTCATATAAAGAGCGTGCAGAGAATATTGTGAGAAATAATCTGTGTTTATTCTTTGAAGATGGAAAAGCTTCTTGCGCCTATATTTATCCAAATAAGGTTAACGGAGTAAAGGGCGGATTCTACGATCCATATGCAAATGATCAGGATTGGGCTTTAGTTTATTATTTGCTTGTACAAAATGGTATATATTAACGAATAATGGAATCGTTAAATACAGAAAGCTTAATAGGGTAACTTTTTGTGATCGATGCAAAATGAAAAGCCAGTCAACATTTAAATAGTTAACTGGCTTTTTCTAATACACTTTGCTTTCTTATTTATTGTGGTTTTCCGTAAGCAGCAAATTCATAAATGCCATCTGCCCACATTGCAGAATTGTTTTTATGTACATTGACAACACCGTATACGCGGAGCCGTAAATATCTGTAGAGCGACGGATCTTCAATATTCAGAATTAGAAATCCTACCTGCCAGTTTAATTTGCCGTCTACGAGCATTTTATAACTTTTTCCATCCCGGCTTCCTTCAATGGTATATTTGTAGGCAGCCTCGGAACCGTTAACCAATCTTGTCGAAAGATTAATCTCAGAAATCACGGCTTCTTTCTGCATATCTATGGTAAACATATAAGGAGAACCTGTAGCAGCATTTGAACTTTTCTGGAAATAAGTAGAAGATTCAGTACAAGCTCCATCCGTGATACAATCAGCTTTAATTCCTCTCGCTCCTGGGACAGCGGCTGTCACCGGTACATTTAATGTCAGGTTTTTACCGTTCTGAACAGGGATAATACCATATTTGTCACTAAATTCCAGGTATCTGTAATAATCCATCGAAGCATATCCTTTGTTAAATGCGGCTATTGAAATTCTCGGGAAATTGCCAGCCGGAGTTTTATATTTTCGTTGCGCTCCCCAGTGGTAACTCCATACTCCGCAGGTTTTTCCAACTGTACTGATTCTGTTAAACTGTGCATCAAAAGTAGAATTATTGCCAATTTCTCTCATAGGTGTCCATTCGCCTCCTAAATCAGCGGCAGATGTATACATGGTTTGACTCGGATACCATCCGGAAGCCTTTGAACTGAAGAAATAATATTCTCCGTCTTTTTTGATGATTGCAGGAGTTTCCCGATGTAGTCCTTTACATATTGTATTAACTAATAAAACAGGCTTAGTCCATGAAGGGTCTAGCTTATAGATGTTTATATCTCTGTTCATATTTGTAGCTGAAAGGAGATAAGCTGTACCGTCATCATCAATGAAAAGAGATTGATCTCTAGAGTCATAGCCCAATGGTCGTTCCATAGTGCCTACTTCGAGCTCGCCTTTGGGAGTTATTTGTGCCAGATAGATTTTAGCTGCAACATATCCACTTTGATCTTCATAATGTGCTGAAAGTACTACCTTACCGGTTTTTGCGTTATATCGGAAAGCAATACCCTCAAATTTTACATTTGGGTAAAAAGCCAGTTCACGGGAAGTACTCCAACTACCATTGAGCCCTGTCGGAGAAAAGCTTTCTGTAGCTAGCCATCCTTTGAGTGTTTGTCCATCTACTTCCTTTTCAACGTTTTCCATTTTATAAGAGAAATAAAGCTCCCCAATTTTCATACCCTGAGGTTTTTGGGCAGATTCTTTGGTGATATATTTTCCGTTTAGATTATCATAAACTTTAGTTTCGCCGTTAGGGGTGAAGGTTGTTGCTTGTTGAGAAGCGGACGTGGCTATTTTCTTCCCCTCTTTAAATGCTTCTACATGGTAGGTAAAAGTTTTATCTGCTTTCAGATTATAATCATCGTATGTATTTCCTTTAGCTTCTCCAATACAATTTCCATCCCGGTAGATTCTATAAAGGTCAGCGTCCTCTCGTTGCATCCAATTCAGTTTTACATTGTTGACAGCTTTTTCACCGACAAGTTTGAATACAGTGGCAGTGGCTGCCCAGATATCTGTTGTTATAACTTCTTTCGATTGAGTTGCGAAAGCTGGTTGCAAAGACAGACTACATAGATATATAAATATGAATAAAAAACTATTTTTTGCCTGTTGGCTTTTTATGTTCATAATGTAACAAATTTAATTTATCAGAATTACATATGAGAAATTTATTGGGCTTTCATCTGTTTTAGATTATTAGCCTTGTAGGCATCAGAGAATATATCTGCTTCCTTATATTTATATTTATTGGAATCGAAATATACTGCAAAATCTTGCATTAACTTCTTGGATAGTTCAGTAAGATATAAATTACTTCCGGCAAATGTATTTGAACCGGAAACTGTAACATACTTCTTATCTTTCAGATTTTGTATCTGATAATAACCATCTTCCTGTAGGTTGAACACCCAGCATTGAGCATCATCTTTCTTCTCGGGATTCAGGCGTAAAGTTCCGAACAGTGATTCCAAAAACTTTCCGGTTTTGGTATCTTTTATTTTATATACGTTGGGTATATTAGTCTTTATAAACTCCAGACTTAGATTGATGTCATCATCATCATCCGCTATACTGAAACCATTGGCAGGTTTAGACACTAAACGATCAGAGGTCTTTTCTAATAATGAGTATATATTACCGGGTATGATTTCTGCAGCTCTTTTATAGCGATACATACTATTAAACACGGTTAAATCCCATTGATCATACCATTTTACGACAGGATAGCCTGAGCGCATACTAATGGGCAACCACACATGATGAGACTTTCCTACATCCTTAGAGTTCCAACGGTCACCCATGTATATATAAGCTTTTTCTTTACCCTCCACTTTAAATACATAACAGCTTTGTGAGTTGTAAGTAACTTGTTTGAGTTTATCTACAGCAAAATTGTTCCCTGTTGTCCAGTTCCCCAGTATATCAGTACTGTAGGCACTTCTCCCGGGATTGGGTTCCCAGCCTGTGCAACCGGAAAACAATCCAAAATACATATCCCCAACCTTAAAAATAGCGGGTGCCTCATATTTAAGTCCCTTTAAAATTTTAGTTTCTGTTGGAGTCGGCTCCAGATAATCGTCTCTAAGTAATGCAATATTCATGTTGGTATTCATATCCGTAGAACAGAAATGATATGCTTTTCCGTCTGTATCTACGAATAACGTCTGATCACGGGACTCGTTTTTATTAGGGCGAAATGTTTTGTAAAGTACATAAGGCCCTATTATTTTATCGCTTGTTGCTACACAAACACGTGCAGCTCCATATCCATCTCCACTTTCCCAATGGCTCCACATTACCCATTTCTTAGTTTGGGGATTATAAATTACTTTGGGACGTTCGAACAAACGTCCCTGCGATATATCATTCATGTCTTCTCTGGCTTCACCTGTCGTTTTCATCGACAACCCCAGCCGTTTCCAGTTGTATAAGTCTTTAGATTGATAACAACTTACCCCATTTGATTTAAAACCTGTACGATCTTCTCCAAACCAATAATAAGTTCCTTTTTCGTAAACGACACATCCACCGTGTGCGTTAATTTGCTCCCCATCTATGTCATTCCACAAAACACCCGGACTGATCTGGGTGTTTTGTGAAAAAATAGAGGTGAATGAGAACATAAAGCAGATAAATAGAGTTATTCTCATGTTTTCGTTATTTTAGTCTTCAATATTAATAGTTATTTCGGGCTGTGCAGGGGCATAGGCTCCAGATTCGTCAATTGTGAAATATTCCACATCAGCAGTATTATCTATAAAACCGAATTTGGGCGAGTATGTACGTGATGTGCCGGTCAGTTTAGCGTTGTCTACACGGACAGCTCCGATATCATTTCCCCATCCTCCACGTCCTACTGTAAAGGATACGCGAATTTGGTTACATTCGGCAGAAGTAGTATAGTCCATTGAATAAGTTTCCCAGTTGTCACTGGCAATTTCTGTTATGACTTTTTTTTCAGGGTCTTGCACTTCTTCTATAATCATTTTACCGGTGAGTTTTCCTTCTTTTTTTGCTATTCCTCCTTTTAATAGAGCAGATAGTGTGTAATTTTCATTCGGTACAACATCTACCACTTGCATTAGGATACCATCACTCCAGCCAGCTGCCCATTTATAGGGTCTAATTTCAAAAACATGATTGTCCAGGTCCTGATTATTATCAATTTCTTCAGGAAGAATTTGTTGTTCTGAATTCCAACGGTCGCTAATAACAACATCCCATCCTTCCACTCTACTAACTAACTTCGTTTCTGGATTTATATCAAATTCTCCTTCGAAGTTTGGGTTCTTTAAAAGATTTTCTACTGGTTTGCCAACTTTCTCTGCAAAGTTTGGCTGGGGAGCGTAGTCTATAATTCTAACGGAATCTACAGGAATTCCATCTCTGTAAATGAAGGCACGGTTATCTGGTGTTATGGCAAAACGATAAATATGTGCTTGTCCATCATTATTATAGAACTTACCTTTTCCTCCTGCTTTTCCATTTGTTGCAGGATTGGTAATTTCTTTTTTGTAGGCATTGAATAATCCGATTTCATTAGAGGTAATATATGCTTTGAATCCATAACCTTTTTCGTTTACAAAATAAGGATAAAAGCTTTTCTCCGAGTCATCTGTTTTTATTTTGAATTCGATAGTATATCCTTTTGAATTTGGAGTGAATGCTTTGGTAAATTCCTTATCATTTCCTTTCTTGTAAGCAGGAGATGCTGCAATGTCTTTCACAGGAAGAGCGGTTCCATATCCTTTTACTTTTAAATATGAACGGACGTCTCCACTTCGCAGAATAATTTTCCCTTCAGTCAGTCTTTTAGTACTGTTTAAGGTCACTTTCACTTTTTGTTTTCCAGAGTTGGCTGCTATAACAGTCGGAGTTACGGTGAAACCGTTTGGAGCTGTAATTGTTATTTCTTTGCCGAGTAAAGCCTCGGAATTGACAATGAAGGATGATGATGCGTTTGTACCATTAATCGTTAGTAATGGTAGATGTTCCTCTGTTGAGGTTTGTAAGGCTTCATTTTCTTTTTTATCATCTTTGGGTTGAACTGCATAAGTAGCTGTTGTGCTAATTGTCAGCAATGTCAATGATAAAAACATAATCTTCACATATTTTTTTTTCATGATACAGAAATGTTTTATAAATTAATTATTTATGATTGAACTAATAATCTGTGTTTATTTCTTGCTTACTGAATAGTATAACCAAAATTGATTCGAAATATCAATAGCTTGTTTCCTGTTTGCAAAATTGCTGAATCATATTTATATATAGGTGCTGGAATGATTCAAATACGTATAATTTTAAGTTATCTGATTATAGTGGGATAAAAATCATTCAGAAAGGTTTAAAAATAGACCACATATGTTTGTGGTAGTTTTAAATTAATATATTTTAAGTGATTTATGAATAGTGATAGCTATCTTTATTTTAATATTGCACAAGAAATACGTCTTTATATTAATTCTACTATGAAACATCAACTGAAATTTTATATAGTACTGTTTTTTATTCAATTATTTCCGTGTGCCTTTGCGCAACAAATGTCGGTATCTACGCTTCCGTTAAATAATTATTTGCCTTCAAGTACTGTTTTGCGGGTTCATTGTGACCGGGAAGGCTTTTTGTGGTTAGGAACTAAAGACGGTTTGTGTCGGTATGATGGCTATCGATTACTTGTTTTCCGTTCTGGATTGAAATCACCGGATCTTTTGACGAATAATGAAATTACTTGTATTGCGGAAAATAAAAATGGATATCTATTTATAGGAACTAAAAAAGGTATTAATATACTGGATAAACGAACTTATCAGATAATACCAGTTACACACAATGATTTGAAGGATCAAGAGATTCGAACAATGATAGTGGATAGTGATGGATGGGTATGGGTTGGAACATTAACTTCTGTTTTTCGTTGTTCTGCCGATTTCTCATATTGCAAAAGATATGATTCTACTTTGCCTGTTACTAGTGTGAATTCTATTTATGAAGATGCAGATAAGAATATTTGGGTAACTTTATGGGAAAGGGGATTACATCGATATAATTCAAAAACAGATTCATTTATTGCTATGCCTCAGATTGGAGATTTAAATAATCCATTTAAAGTTTTTCAAGATAATAAGAAGCAACATTGGATTTTAACATGGGAAAGCGGAATCTTTTTACTTTATCCAGAGGAGAAAGATGATTTGATGTATAGTCATGTAGATATAAAAAGTAATGAACATTGGGATAAGAATGGTTGTTTTAGCATAACTCAGGATGATAAGTATGGTTATATATGGATTGTATCTACACAGGGACTTTATGCACTTCAAAAACGTCCTGGAAATATAATTAATACTGTTGATATATCTCATATTTCTTCTAAGTTAAATAATATTTTTAGTGAAATAGTAAAAGATAAGTCAGGTAACTTATGGATTGCTGCTTTTAATGAAGGAGTATCAATGATTGATTTAAATAAACCATTAGTGCAGAATTACTCTTTTCCTGTTATTCGGGAAAAGACGGGGTTTGTTACAAATATAAAGAATATATATGAAGATAAAGAAGGAGATTTATGGATAGATCAGAATCGTTGGGGAATAGGAATTTATAATCCAGATTCTAATAAACTTCTCTTTTATACAGATATCCCTTCTCTAAAAAACATTGCTAATCTGAAAAATGTAAGCTGCATTACCTCTGTTCCATTGCTTAATGAGATTTGGCTGGGTTCTGAGTATTATCCGGAAATTTACAAGGTGAAGAAGGATAAAAAAGGAGTAGAGCTATTGGGAACTTTGAAATTAACAGATTACGTAGATAATTCAGGATTTCCGCGTTTATTTTATACTGATAGTAATCATAATCTTTGGGTGGGAACAACTAAAGGTATTTTGGTTAAACCGGCAAAGGAAAAGATACTTCAAGACACTAAATTTCCATTTGTAGATATAATAGGAATTAGAGAAGGTAAAGATGGTTCATTATGGATTAGTACAAGAAAGCAAGGTGTGTATAATGCTAAAATATCCTCTGATCTGACATTAGAAGAAAAGAATTTAAGAAATTTGAAAACTCATGCAGAAGGAGTAATAAGTGATAATATTGGAGCAATCTGTGTGGATGATAATGGTTTGGTGTGGATGGGGAGTCAGGATGGAGATGTGTTCACTTATGACCCTCAAACAAATAAAGTGGAAAACTTATCCGATATGTTTGATATGCTTGAAGAAGGTATTTTTAATATTATAACAGATCAGTTGGGACATATTTGGATTTCTACCAATAAGCGGGTAATTGAATACGACCCTAAAAATGGTGGTATCATGGACTACTCGACAATGACTGATGTGATGGTAAATTCTTTTATGCCTAATTCTTATTATAAAACTCGTTCTGGGAAAATACTGTATGGAGGAAATAAAGGAATCTCAGTATTTACTCCTTATGATCATTTGTCTGATAATCCTCGTAGAATTAGAACGATGGTGTCAGATGTCAAGATAGATGGTGTTTCTAGTCTTTTGGAGAAAAACAACCAACGTTTTAATTTAAGAAGTCAGATCATTTCTTTAAATGCAGGAGATAAAAATATTGAGATAGATTTTTCTTCTTTAAATTATGCGTTTCCTGACAAAATTAAATATGCATATAAAATGGATGGAGTTGATGATGATTGGGTGTATGTCAGAGGCGATCGTCAATTTGCATTTTACAATCAATTACCTAAAGGTAAACGTACTTTTTATCTAAAGACAACTGATGTAAATGGTTTATGGAGCAATTATATAGCAGAAGTTCAGGTGTTTAAACAGCCAGCTTTCTATGAAACATTGTGGGCTTATTTATTTTATATTGTGTTTACACTTTTATGTCTGTATCTTTTCTATCACAGGATGAAGCGTCGTATTCAGTTGCGGCATGAACTGAGAATAGCTCAGATAGATAAAGAGAAGTCAGAAGAATTGGTGCAAACTAAATTACGTTATTTCACAAATATATCACACGATTTATTAACTCCCTTAACTATTATTACTTGTTTGATCGATGATGCGGAAATGACGAATGGTAGTCGGATTTCGCAGTTAACTATGATTCGTTCTAATGTGAATAAATTACGTAGACTATTACAGCAAATTTTAGATTTCCGTAAGGTGGAAAGTGGGAACATGAAATTATCTGTATCAAAAAGTGATGTCATATCATTTATAGATGATGTTTGTAAGATACACTTTACTCCATTGATGAGAAAGAAAAATCAAACCTTTACATTTTTGACTGAAGATAGACATTTGATGGCTTATTTTGATAGAGATAAACTAGATAAGATAGTATCTAATTTATTATCTAATGCTTACAAATATACAGCTAATGGTGGAAATATAAAATTAATAGTAGATTCATATTGGGAGTCTGAAAATCATCATTTGCGAATACAGGTCGTTGATACCGGAGAAGGTATTGCTCCTGCTGATTTGGAGAATGTTTTCAAAAGATTTTATACAATAAATAAAGGAGATGAAAGTGAATCTAATGGGATTGGGTTATCCTTAACAAAGGATTTAGTGGAGTTACATCATGGCACTATTAATGTTGAAAGTGAATTAGGTAAGGGAAGTACTTTTACTGTAGATCTTCCCATTAATAAAGATAGTTATCAGGAAGATGAATTAATATCAGAACATATTTCGGTAAATGGCATAAATACGGATCTTATTTTAGAGAAAGAAGAATTGATTGATTCAAAGGTTGGCGAAGGCGAAGATATGCAAATAGCTGACGTTCATTTGTTATTGGTGGAGGATAATGAAGAATTGTTGTTTTTGATGGAGAAAATTCTATCCAAGCATTATCATGTACTTATTGCAAAAGATGGATTAGAAGCTCTGAACGTTATAAAAGATAATGAAATAGATATTATTATAAGTGATGTGATGATGCCTGAAATGGATGGTCTAGAGTTTTGTCGCACTTTAAAGTCAAATTTGGAAACCAGTCACATTCCTATCATATTATTAACAGCTAAAAATACCGTGGAAGATCGCATTGAATGTTATAATGCGGGAGCGGATGGATATATATCCAAGCCATTTGAATTAAAAATATTAGAGGCTCGTATTAATAATTTTATAATGCATAAGAAAAACAAACAAGAAGAGTTTCGATCTAATGTAGAAGTCAATATTGATTCTTTAGAACCTTCTTCTATGGATAAAGAGTTTTTGGATAAAGTGATTTCTGTTATAAAATCAAATATGTCGGAAGGAGATTTTGATGTGGTTCAATTAGCGGATGCATTAGCTGTGTCTAAGTCTTCTCTATATAGGAAAATGAAAATAGCAACAGGACTGTCACCCATTGAGTTTATTCGAAATATAAGACTAAAACATGGTAGTCAGTTATTGAAGGATAAATCAATATCTGTAGCAGAGGTAGCTTATGAATGTGGATTTTCTAATCCTAAATATTTTGCAACTTGTTTTAAAGAAGAATTTGGTGTAACTCCAAAGGAATATCAAAAATCTTGTTAGGATAAAAAATAATATGAACTTAAAATGCACAAGTACGTATCTTAATGGAAGATGCGTACTTTTCTATATATCAATGATCTATCCCTTTTGAATGATTTCTGAACTTATATTGAACGATTTTTAGACCTATGATAGTTAATAGCGATTATGGTCCAATTTTGGAGGTTTTTGAATGATTAGAGAACTTCTTTCTACTGGATAACTCGCACTTTTGTGATGCATTTGATGCACAACTAATACTTATTTGGTCTAAATAACTTTATAAATCTAATAGTATGGTGATAATTTTACCTAATTTCTTTTTGCAGAAGCCTGTTTGTCGTTTACTGGCTGTCATGGGCTTTTTAGGATTTAGTGGAGCGATAGCGTCTCAATCAAGTTCGCCTGTGAATATTGATTCTGTGGAGACCTATATGAAAAAAGACTCTTTTGAGAAGAATGTAGGATCTCGTTTCGTTACTAATCGTAGTATAGACTCCTTTGGGGTGAGTGATACTGTTGATATCAGGATGTTGCAGCGCTCTCAATTTTTATCTATTCAGCAATTACTGAAAGGGAATGTGGCCGGTGTATATGTACAGGAAAATAATGGAGAGCCTGGTACCATTCAAAGCATGCTGGTTCGTGGCTTATCTTCACCTGTCTTTTCAAATAAAGATGTGTCCGGTGTTCAGCCGACGATTTATTTGAATGGTGTTCCTTTGATGTTGGAAAACAGCTATGTGTACGATATCAAACAGTTTGATATTAATCCGATAGGAGCTGCTGCCAATATGTTGGCGGGACTGGATATATCTTCCATAGAGTCAATAGAAATTATCAAGGATCCGCTTCAGCTTGCCAAATTAGGTCCTTTAGCTGCCAATGGCGCCATCTGGATAACGACCAAAGACGGTTATTATGGTGGGGAGAACGTCTCTATCGGAGTTTCGGCAGGAATGGCCTTTGCTCCGTCTTCGGTTCGTATGACGAATGGATCATACGAAAAAGCATTCCGTCAACGTTTCTATGATACGTATTCTCTTACACCGGGTAAACAACCCGATTATCTTATGGATACAAGAGATGTACGTTATTTTGGTAAACCGGACTGGGCAGACGATTATTATCAGTCATCACTCTTATATAATGTAAATGCTTCTATCGGTGGTGGTTCAAAGAAAGCGAATTATGTATTTACACTCGCAACGACAAAAGATGCGGGAGCAGCGGACAATACCTCTTATACGAAATATAATATTGGCTTTGCCTTGAATATGGTTCCTTTGGATGGCTTGAATGTTAGTACAATTATTAATGCCGCTAAGATAGACCGTGTCAGGAATCGGAATTTTAGAGACAGGTTTGCTGAGATGGAGTATATGGTTGATTTTTCAACTCCGCTTGCACCTGCCGGCAATTTGTATAATGACTTTTTAATATCCAATGATTTGACTAAAGATGATAATTATAACAATTTACTGAATGGATTGTTGGCTTTGAGCTATACTAAGCAAAGATTCAATGCTACAGCCAGCATCAAACTTGATTATACAACAAATGTTCGTCGCGCTTTTTGGCCTATGGCTTTGTTGGAGTCCGTCAACTTTGTATCTAACTATTCAGGATACAATCAACGGATTATAGGTGAAACTTCAGCGAGCTATTTGTTGCCTTTAGCTGATATTCATAAGTTGAATATTCAGTGGAATGGCTCTATAACCAGCGATTTGTATCACTATAATTATACTCGTGCCTATGATGGTGATGATGATATGAAGCCGACAACAAGTACCGGGAACTTCAAGCAGTATCGTTATGTTGATCGTTTGGAGAATAGGTGGGTATCGACTTCAATAGCTTTAGATTATAAGTATAAGAATTTGCTTAATGTGGGATTATTGGCAAGATACGACGGAAATTCCGCTATCCAGTCGGATCACAGATGGATGTTTACACCCGCTGCCTCTGCTGAATGGAATTTAAAGAATCAATTTTTTACAGGTAGTACTGCATTGTCTGGATTGTCTTTGCGTGCATCTTATGCACGAATAGCCAAATCAGTCCAGTCCGATAGATATGAATTAGGTCCTCAATACTTGGCTACAAGTATCACATGGAGTGGCGAACCGTTACTTTCCTCAGCTAATGGATTTGCAACAATCACTCGTCCGTATGCATCGGGTTGGGTTGGTTATGATTTAAAGCTTCCCTATTCTGATAAAATGGAGCTTGCTTTGAAAGGTTCTTTTTTCGACAATCGCATTATTGCGGAAATAAGTCTGTATAAGAATTATGAAAAGAATTTATTGACATATTTGCCTGTCACTCAAGAAATGGGATATGAGTATAAACTGGCCAGTGGAATGGATATCAGTAATCAGGGATTGGAATTAAATCTTTCGGCATCCATTTTGAAGAACACTCCGTTGAAGTGGGATTTGTCTTTCAATGCAAGTTATAATAAGAACAAACTAGAGAAACTTCCCGAAAACCAGAAGACAACTGTGATAGGCGACCATAAACTACAAGTAGGACAGTCAGTTGATGCCTTTTGGGTGTATCAAAATAAAGGCATTTATACAAACGACTCAGAAGTTCCTGTTATGAATGGGAAACCACTGAACATAAATGGAGTTCCTTTTAAAGCAGGAGATCCTGTTTGGACAGACGTTGACGGAAATAATCAGATTAACGACAATGACCGTGTGCTGACCGGACATGCCATTCCACCCTATACAGGAGGATTGACTAACCAGTTTGCTTATAAAAGATTCGATTTCAGCTTCAATCTCTTCTTTGCTTTGGGGCATAGTGCTTTAAATCTGCGCGATCAGCAACGTTACGACTTTGCGACTTTGGATAATATTCAGTCCTTGCAGTCTGTCAAGGAGATTTTCTTTTGGCAAAACACTAATCAGCGTGACGATTATCCTATATACAATCCGCAAAGCAGTGTTCATCCTTACCGTGCAGAACAGGATTTGTTCCTTGAAAAGCTGTCATACCTGAAACTGAGAAATATAACTGTTGGTTACACACTTCCTATAAAGAAAGTTGGTAGTAATATACCTAAAAGTTTGTATTTCTATCTGACAGGATCTAATCTGTTATCTTTCAGTAATTTTTCAGCAGGTGATCCGGAATTAGTTAACTTCAATGGTACCTATGACGGGTATTCGCTTCCCATTCCTCGTTCCATTTCTTTGGGACTGAGATTTAAGTTCTAAAAATATCGGAGATGATAAAAAATGAAAAACAATATGAAAAACAATATGAAAAAATTGCGATTAGCTCTTTTCTCCGCACTTGCCTGTTTATTTTTGCAGTCCTGCAATGACTTTCTGGATGTAGATCCCAAACATGCAGCTTCGGAAACCCAACAATGGAAGACCCTTGAAGATACTCGATCAGCATTAATGGGAGTATATGGCTTGACACGCGCAGCCTTAGCCGATAACAATACTCATTGGATATGTGGTGATTTGCGGAAGGGGGATTTTACCGTTTATAAGCGTAGTGACTTACAAGCTGTGTCTGATAATGAATTGAACAAGCCATATGACTTGTTGAAGAAAGTATCTAACTGGAGAAGATTTTATGCGGTAATCAATGCGGCATCTGTTTTTATGGAAAAAGCTCCACGAACTGTCGAACTTGACCGGTCGTATTCTGAACAAAACTTGAAATATGACATTGCTCAAGTACGCGCTTTGAGGGCATTTGCTTATTTTTATATGGTAAGAATCTGGGGAGATGTGCCGTTAGTCACCTATTCTTATGATAACGGAACTTTTCCGTCTATGCCCCGTACAGACGCTCAAACGGTGCTGAGTTATGCTAAGGCAGAACTGTTAACAGCTATAAAGGATTTACCCTATCAATATGGTACTCAAACGAATTTATATTATGGTTCATATGGGGCCCAATGGCAGGGAAAACTGTTCAATAAGTTATCTGCATACTCTGTATTAGCTCACATCTGTGCTTGGCAGGGAAATTATGCAGAAGCCGAGACATATTCTGCATTTATAATAGATCATGCATCTGAGATTAATGCAAAATATACTTCTATTGCCGACTTGACTTCAGAAACAGGGCTGTTTTACTCGAATGCGAGTGTAAAAGGTTCAAGGATTTTAGGATTTAATTTTGCTCACAATGATAACGAAGCAACTCAAAGCGGACATCTTGAACAGTTGACTTTAGCTTATCCATTGGTACAAAAATCCTATCCTGAAATATACATTTCAAAGGACAGCTTATTTTCGATTTTTACCAATTTTGATGACTTGCGGTTTGGAATCATAGATACCATCAAATATTCATCCTATTATGTTCAGAATTTGAATGAAGAAACTCCGGTGTTCAGTAAAATAAAGATTATTCAGGATGGATCGGCGAAAGACAATGATTTCGGAGTCTTTGGCTCGTCTATTGTTTTCACTCGCCTTGAAGATATCACCTTGCTACGGGCTGAAGCATTATGCGCACTAAATAGAAGCACAGAAGCTGTATCCTACCTGAATATGATCCGAACAAATCGTGGATTGAGAGAAGTATCTTTTAAAAAGGATTTTGGGAATAATCGCGAAAGCTTAATTGCCGAGATATTTGAAGAGCGTCGCAGAGAGCTTATGGGAGAAGGCTGGAGGTGGTATGACCTTGTCCGTCGGCAAAAGCTGATGAAAGATAATGAGGCATTCTTGCGACTGATCAGCAGTGGTGGAATCTACTGGCCGGTATCGGAAGATATCATTACTGCTAATTCACAGATTGAACAAAATGAGTTTTGGAAATAAAAAGAAAACGACAATGAATAAGATACTATTTATTTTATGTCTGACTTCGGCTTCCCTTTGGATGCTGTCTTGTACAGATTACGAAGTGGCTTCATATCCTGAGGAAAATGAAACCGAAGTATTTAATGGAACGGTTCTGGATTATTTGTCCACAGGGAATGAAAGGCTGAATTTGAAATTTGATTCTATGATGGTTCTTGTCAACAATATTCCCGATTTCATACAACAGATGGAACAGACGGATGTGCAATATACAGTTTTTGCCATACCGGATGCATGTATCCGTTCCTCATTGGCGCAACTTAACGAGTACCGTAAACAAAAGGAGTTGGGTGAAGCGATTTATTTGAGTGATTTATTAATTGAACCGTTTGTTGTTAAAGATACGATCGTTAATGTTATAACACCGACTTTAAATGATACGATCATTAACGAATATCATTATGATTATAGAGCTGACCTTGAGCGAATGTTATGCAAGTACATTATTAAAGGTAGTTACGATACCGATAATATTCTAGCCAATGAAGGAAATAACTCCTTAAATTCTTTGAAGTACAATTATCAAATGAATATAGAATGTTCTCGCAAACCGGCATCCGGATTTGTAGGCGGAGGAGTCAAACAGCTTATTTTCAGTGATATGAAAAACTCTCAGGTAAAAGATAACTGGAACAGAGTTTCTACGGTATGGAATGATGTTTATACAAATAATGGTATCATTCACATCCTTTCTCCCCAACACAGTTTCGGTTTTGATGAATTTATTTACGTATTTAATAATTATGGCAATGAATATAAGAAGTAAAAATATTGCGCTGCTGTTTTCCTGCGTATTATTAAGCATATCGTGTGTCGATAAATATTTGCCGGATAGTTTGGATGCTTTCGACAGAGACGTCAATTTTACTACAAAACTATATCGTCCTCAACTAGGAAAAAATACTTTGATGTCCGACAACTTTTCATCGGGTAATTCAACGCTTCCTCTTACTTTCGAAATATCACGAATCGTGAGGGCCGACGGAAGTCCTGCACCTGAATTGACGGAATATTTCCCGGTAAAAGTTTGGAAAACTCCATATATGGGTACCGAAAAGTCTATAGAAGAAATAGAAGCTAAAAGAGAAATAGAATATCGTACTCTTTTTCAGGTTAAAAAGCATTCCGGAGAATTTATGATGTGGTCCAATGCCGAATCTTCTTTTGTGCAGTGTGCTCCGAGTGATGGCTATATTTTTGATGTGCTGGTGAAAAACTCGGGAGGATATAAAACATTTACTGATATGCAGCTTATACCTGTCAGAGAAAGTGATTACGAACCGAGTATATACGATCCGGAAACAGGGTTGGTGCAGGGACAGGACTATGTTACACCAAATTCGTTAACCCTTTTTCAAACAGAAAGTGGAGACTATATGTTTCCTGAAGATGTACATATTTATTTTCGTGAGAACCAAGATAATGATGATGATGTAAAAAGTTTGACTTTTCGTTTTTATGGACCGGATTATACACCGATCTCTCCTTCATCTTTTAATCAGACAGACTGGGCTAATCTGATTCATGGTTTCAATATGGAGAAAACAGATGAATATGTAAAGTATGATGTAGTTTATCCGATGCCATTGGTTGAAATGAAATCAAAATATACCAATAAAGATGGTAATAGAATAAATGTCAATTTTTTATATGACCGTATTACAGCAAGTGGTTATCGTATGACATCCACTATGTCATTTGAATTTGCGATATACAAGGAAGCTCATTGGGAGATAATAGTTGTATTTACAGCAGGAGCCCCCTTGTTTGAAGATGGAAAATAACTAATTAATACCATGATTCTAATATGAGAAATATATTTAAATATGGCTTGTTGGCTATGGCGATTGCTGTCACCTCGGTTGGTGTTCGGGCTCAGGATATTCCTGTCAGTGGTGTAGTCAAAGATAAAAGCAATAATTCTACATTGCCTTATGCTTCTGTTATTGTTAAAAATGAAAGTGGAAAAACGGTGCCTCAGCTTTCAACCACAACTGATGATAACGGACGATTCTCTACAAAAGTTAAGAGTGGTTACCGACTTGTATTCTCTTTCCTGGCGTTCGACAGTCTTTCAGTCAAAGTTACTAAACCTTCAGAACGCATGCAAATATATCTGAGTCCGACAGAGAATATGCTTGATGAAACAGTTGTAGTCGGATTTAAAAGAGTTAGCAAGGCTGCGGTAACAGCATCGGTTACGGTTATTAAAGCAGAAGATCTGGTCAATACTCCTGTTGCTAATCCGATGGAGTTGCTTCAAGGGCGTGTTCCCGGATTAAATATTCAGATGAATAATGGTACTCCCGGAGGTCTTCCAAGTTTTTCAATTCGAGGAGTCTCGGATATTTCCGTTCAATCTTCCGGTGATGGCGAGTTTATGATGGGGCTGACTCCTCCTTTGTTTGTAGTTGACGGTATACCGCAGGAAGACGTAACGGGCTATGATGCAGCTGGTTTGCTGTCAGGTGCAACAGTCAGTCCGTTGGCTATGATTCCACTTGAAGATATTGCGAATATCCAAGTATTGAAAGATGCAGCTGCAACTTCCCTGTATGGTTCAAAAGGTGCTTATGGAGTAATTCTTATAGAAACTAAAAGAGGAGAAACAGCCAAACCGAAAGTTTCTTATTCGGCTAACTTTGTAGTGAAAACACCACCGAGGTTGAGAGATGTACTTGCAGGCGGGGCGGAGAGAGCGCTCAGAATTATGCAAATTTTGGGAAATGATACATCCGCCTATCATGGATATAATGAAATCCATAAATTGCAGGCACTGTCAGATAGCTTGAATCCTTATTACAATAATAATACGGATTGGCAGGGTGTCTTTTATCAGACGACTTACAATCAAACTCATAATCTTAGTTTCTCTGGTAAACCTAATGAGAAATTTGACTATAAGATCAATGCAAACTATTATACGGAAAAAGGAATTGTGAAAAACACGGACTTTAACCGATACGGTATCAGGGCAGCAGTAGGATATAAGCCTAATGATAGATTTCATTTGGATCTAAATCTTGCCACTACATTAACCCGAAATAGTAATGGTAGCGGAAATGCTTTCTCACAATCCGGCGTAGCCGCAGGTTCGGCAGCTTCTTCCTTGTTGCCTCCACCGTCTATGTATACAGCTTCCAATTCTGCATTGTCTGTTTTTTCTGTCCAGGCAGATAATCAGAATGTAGTCTATGATGCAAGTATGAATATCATGTATCTGTTGCCATTTGATATAAGATGGAGAAGTACTTTAGGATATAAATACGGAACTGTGGAGAATGAGAAATTTACGCCGGGTATTTTGAATGCCAATAGGGCTACTTGGAATAACGGTAGTGAATATAGTTATAATATGTATGTTCGTTCATTATTGTCAAGAACCGTAAAATTGGGAATTGTAAATTTTGATTTACAGGGAGGTTTTGAACTTTCATCCGAAAAGTATAGCGGTAACTTTATTATGCTAAATGGATTGGCAAGTGACCATATATGGTCGTCCGGTATGCCGTCCATGGCAGCTGGAAGGTCGAATTTTTCAGATAAAAAGAATACGTTTGCACTTATTATAGATCCTCAGTTATCGCTGCCTGGTGGGAAATACGTATTTACTCCCAATATTCGTCCTGAAATAAATTCATCTTATGGGTCGCAGGCGAAATGGGCAATAAATCCTTCATTAGGATTTCGCTGGAACTTCAGCCGTGAATCTTTTGCTAAAAAATGGAAGTTTCTGGATGCCGGAGCTCTTCGTGTAACTTGGGGACGTAGTACCACTTATAAAGCTAGTATTTATGATATATGGGGAAGTTACAATCTGAGCAAAGATACTTATAATGGAGTTTCTATTATTCCTATTGATAAAAACGCTATGCCGAATCCGGATTTGAAGCCGGTAACGTCAACATCATGGAATCTCGGAACAGACTTATCATTCTTTAATAATAAAATTATGTTCGTTGCCGAGGCGTATTACAAACAAATTGACAATCAGCTAAGTTCGATAGAGTTGGCTAACCACAATGCTTTTAATTCCGTAAGAAGTACGAAAACGAGTCTGGTTAACTATGGATTGGAGTTTTCGTTGAACGTCCGTCCGTTGTCAAGGCAAAGTAATTGGGATTTGAATGTAGCGACTTCACTGGCAATTAATAAAGACGTGATCGCAAAGCTGCCTAACGAGGTGCGGCAGATTATTAACAGTGATGCGGAAGTGGTGAATAAATTAGGTTCTAACGCGATGGGGAATTATCTCTATGTGTATAAAGGCGTATATGCGACTGACGAAGACGTGCCTGTTAATCCGCTGACCGGAGAACGCTTGCGGATGGGAGGGAATACTTCTACTCAAGCATACTTTAAGGCGGGAGACCCTATTTGGGTGGATGTAAATGGTGATTATATCATCGATGAAAAAGACAAGGTGATTGTAGGTAATTCACAGCCGCGAATGACCGGTGGTATTAGTATCAATCTTCGTTATAAAGCGTTTTCTATCAACACTAACTGCTCGTTTACGTTGAGACGTGATATTATCAACAAGGCTCTGGCAGACCGTTTTAGGGCTTATGGAACACCTGTAGCAGGTAAGGTGAACCTTACAGGTAGTGGAGCTTTAACACCTATTGAGGCATATAATTTCTGGACAGAAGATAATATCTATGCCCAATATCCTAATCCGTTTGATTATACCCGTTCAAGTATTATTCAGCCTTTCAGATACGACCAGACATTGTTTATGGAAGATGGCTCTTATTTTAAAATTAACGGTATATCTGTGGCTTATACTATTCCAAAGAAAATGCTGGATTTTTTTAGGATCAGCCGATGTCAGCTTAATTTTAGTATGAACAATATTTATACTTTCTCCAAATATTCAGGCATCAATCCCGAAAATGTAAACAATTTGGGATATGACACATCCGGTGGTTATCCCAATGGTCGTACTGTGACATTTGGTGTCTCAATGGATTTTTAGATGAACGATTAAATATAGAAGAATATGAAAAATATAGTTTTAATAATGACTTTGATAGTATCTTGCCTGTTTGCCGGTTGTGACTCGCTTGCAAATAAGAGTGAAGATAAATTATCGGGTGATGATTTTTGGGCGCAGGGAAATGAGACGAATGCGGAAGCTTTTTTGTTAAGCATATACAATTCGTTTCGGAATGCAACAATGTCACAACGTCCTTTCCTTACGTATAGCGGAGATATGCGGTGCGCTCCAATAACAGCCTACAGCACTGGGGATAAATATGTAGCTTATCTGGCTAACAACGATATGGGTGAATTGCGTAATACATATCCCGATGATGCTAGGGGCGGTTTAATAATGCAATGGGATGTGTTTTATACTGCTATTCAGGATGCCAATATTCTGCTTGCTGAGATAGACAAAGTGCCCGGTATGGATGAATTGAAACGGAGTCGTTTTAAGGCAGAAGCTATTTTCATGCGTAGCTTGTCTTATTTCTTCATTGTAAGGGCTTTTGGAGATGTGCCTTATTATACAAATGCCTATAATGAAGCTCCCTTGCCAAGAACCAATATGGTTATAGTTTTGCAAAATTGCCTTGCTGACTTACAACCTTTGCTTGACGATGATCCGGGAGCGGAAGTATTACCATGGTCATATTCATCTTATTCGAGCAAAGGGATTAGAGCCTCCAGAGGTTCTGTCATTGCGCTGATGATGCATATAAACTTGTGGCTTGTACAGTTTGATGCACAAAATAAAGAGCAATATTATAGGAATGTTGTTTCGCTAGGCGAGGAACTGGAACGTAACAATGGAGCTTATTCATTACTTGATATAAATAGAAGTTCCGTGATTTTCGCAGGAGGATCGGACGAAGGCTTGTTTGAGATTGCACAGAATATAAATTTCAATGAGATATTTATGATGAATGCAAAGTTTTCTGATAATGTTTCCTATTCCTGTTTGAATAAGTCAATGCCGCTATTCTGTTATTCAGGAGATTATCTTATGACGCTGTTCCCTATGTATGAAGATGATGCGAGAAAAGAATTATGGTTTGACGAAAAAATCTATTCTACATCGGTTTCAAGTTCTGCTCCTAAAGAAATCAAGAAGTTTTGGAATATTGATACTTATGGAAACGGAACAATTACATCTAATTCCGGCAATCAAATAGTATTCCGTTATGCAGGTGCACTTTTGTTGTATGCTGAAGCTCTTGCCGCTTTGGGGACTAACGATACGAAAGCCTGCGAATTACTCAACCGGGTCCGCAATAGGGCACATGCTTCCGAAATAAATACCTCGGGTAGTGAACTGATGGATGCTATTTTCTGGGAACGCTGCAGAGAGCTTATCGGTGAAGGACATTACTATTATGATTTGGTTCGTACAGGAAAGGTGTATAACAGAAACTATTGTATGAATCCGATGACGCGTACTAATTTCAATGTGGGGGCATGGACATGGCCTATTCATCGTAATGCGTTGAAAAACAACACACAGATTGGATTGAATTTATTTTGGGAGTAACTCTGATAAACTTAAAATGTATAGATATGAAAAATAATATCAAATTATGGAAGAAAATTGTCGGATGTTGCCTTTTGGCAGTACTCATGTACAATTGTGCCGATGATAGTTATTTAATTGATGGTGGAAAAGCGAACCCTTATTATAATGGGAATATGATGCAATATTTGGAATCAAGACCCGATTATTTTAAAGATTTGGTGGAAGTCATCCGGCTGTCCGGTATGGAAGATGTTTTTGAAGACGAACAAATTACCTTTTTTGCACCTACCGATTGGTCAATCCGTGGTAGTTTTAATTATCTGAACCGTATTTGGTATCGTATGGGGCATGATAGCATCAAGAGTTTTAGTCAGATAAAACCGGAAGTCTGGCGTGAAATGCTGTCAATGTACATTGTAAAAGATAAATATTTGCTGAAAGATATACCTCAAATTGATACGACTGCCATAGCAGCCTATCCGGGACAGGCATTTTTATCTTATGGTCAGCAGCCTATGAACATGGGTGTTGTTTATTATGATGCAAACAATGTGAAATATGCCGGTGCAAGACAAATCATATACTCTTATGTCTATGATTTCACTATAGGAGATATGAAAAACGCTTATGTAGCAACATCTGATATACAACCGACCAACGGAGTGGTACATGTACTCAGATTAACCGATCATGCATTTGGTTTTGAACCATATCTTTTCGCTACCAAAGCTATAAATGCGACAATAGAAACAGAACCGGATAATTAACTATAAATAAAGATAGTACAATGAAACATATTACCATCTATTCGTTAATGATTGTTTGCTCCGTATTCACTTCGTTATTGGTAACATCCTGTAACAGTGATCTGAACAGCAATATTAAAGATGATCCGTACAGTGGTGGAAAAGCTCCGCTTGGAATCGGTTTGCTGGCTGAATCTCCTTCTCCGGAAAGCGCTTATCCCAATGATACGGTTGTATTCAAAGCAAAAGGGATGTTGAACTGGTGTGATCCGCAATCAGGACGTTACGATTTCAAGTTTTATATTTCTGATGAAGAAACTAAAATTGTAACTGCTACCGACACGACAATCACCGTGAAAGTACCTGGAAATCTTAGTTCGGGTACGGCTTATATTGTATTGAAAGAACAGGTTTTCTATGGACCTCGTCTCACTGTATTAGGAAATATTAAGATAGATCAGTCATACGGCTTTAAAGGCACTTCGGGACCTATTTACGATTGTGCGGAACATTATTCAAAAGCACGGGTATATTATCCAGTTGGCGACTATATGCAGGCCTACTACAATGAAAATAGCTCGCAGAGTTTTTCTTGTATATCTATGGTTTTGACAGACGGCTCTGTATCGGGAAAATGGGTAACTGACTTCAAACTTGATCCTGGTCAGGGAGCCGGCATTGATCTGGCCAATCCGGGAGTGACAGATATTGAATGTTACCTTAATTCATTTACTTATTTTCCTAGTGACCACAGGGTTCTTCTCTCGGGTAAATTTTCAGAATACGGCTGGGATAAGTTGCCGGTCAATAACATCACGATAGCTACTAATGAAGTAGCCTCGTATTATAAAACTGTAGCGCTGCCTTCGAAAAAGAATAATACAAGCATAAATTGTAAGATACCGGTATTCAACGGGGGAACTCTTGAAGCGCCTGTCCGTACATTTATAACTTCCAATGAGAAGGTGGTAGCAGTAGGAAATATTACAAACTACTGTCGTATTAATACTGAAAAATCCTATGCTGAGAGTATGGTTTTGGATTATTCGAAGGTTGCAAGTGTATTGCGTATGTCAAGGACTGGAGAACTTGATGATAGCTATCGCAGGGATGCAGAAGGAGTTATCGGGCAGATTTTAGATGCTTGTATGGTCGAAAGTGACGGTATTGTCATAGTAGGGACATTCAGCAGTTTCGATGGACAGTCTGTGAAGAATATTGTGAAGTTGAATGCCGAAGGTACCCTTGATGAAACTTTTATGAAAAACATCGGTACGGGCGCAAATGGAAGTATTACTAAAATCCGGTACAATAAAAACAAAAAGAAAATCCTTATAACTGGGGAGTTTTCTGAGTTCAACGGTATTCCTGCACAGAGTGTAGTTATGTTGAATGATGATGGCACACGTGATGAAATTTTCAAGATCGGAAAAATGGAAGGAGGATTGGCCAATTTTGCCTGTCTGCTTGATAATGATAATATTGTTGTTTCAGGTGCGTTTACGAAATACGATGGTGTAACTCGCCGTGGTTTCCTTATATTGGGTCGTGATGGAAAGGCGCTGCAACAATTTAATGTACCGGGCATCTTCCAGGGTGAAC
Organism: Bacteroides sp. MSK.20.82; assembly: GCF_019052485.1. Taxonomy (NCBI): domain Bacteria; kingdom Pseudomonadati; phylum Bacteroidota; class Bacteroidia; order Bacteroidales; family Bacteroidaceae; genus Bacteroides; species Bacteroides sp. MSK.20.82. The sequence continues at coordinate 6,908 of NZ_JAHQUN010000016.1, read as the reverse complement.
TCTACAAAGTAATTGAAACTCGTACTTCGACCAATTCAAACGGATTGCTGCTGCTTGGTGATTTTAGTCGTTTTGATGGTAATATGGTTCGCAATGCGATAATGATAGAAGTTGATTATGAATAACTTATTATGAAATACAATGGAAAAGTTGATAAAAAATATAATGCTTTGCCTGTTTGCTGTATTTGCATTCTCGTGCAATGAGGAGATGGAAAGGCTTTTGACTGATGATTATCCGGAGTCGGGTACTGAATATACTACGGGACACGTATTGATGGTGGTTATCGATGGTGCATCCGGAATAGCCGTTAATGAGGCGTATAATACACGAAAGGCTCCAGTTATCCGCTCCATGACGGATAAATCTTTGTTTACTTTTTACGGACTTGCCGACAATGAAGAAGGGGTAAGTAAAGAACGTGGATGGGCAAATTTGCTGACCGGAACAACAAAGAACGGGCTTGATGTCAATCAAGGAATTGACGAACTCGAAACGCCTTCTTTTCTTCAACGATTGAAAGAGGCGGATGAAAATCTAAAAGTCAGCTTTTATTCTTCCGATACGGAGTTTTTCGGAGCTTTCGGGAGTGTTGCCAATACTAAAAGAAAGACTTCGGCCGACAGTGAAACCGCTGATGCTCTTATTGCTGAAATCAATGGTGAAACAATCTCGGATATCGTAGTTGCACAGTTCGGCGGTGTTCAACAGACTGGTGAGCAATATGGATTCTGGAGCAATGAGACAACTCCTACCAGTGAGGTTATTGATGCGATTTACAATGTAGATGCTTTCATCGGTAAAATAATGAAAGCACTTGAAGCGCGTTCGCGTTACGTTCAGGAAAACTGGCTTGTAGTTATTACATCTTCTTATGGTGGTGTTTATGAAGGTAATGTAACTCCGGCATCGTTGTATGATGATCCGCGTCTCAATTCTTTCATGATGCTCTATAACAGTCGGTTTGCATCCAAATTGTTGCAAAGGCCGGGCTCGGATGAACTACAATACAAATTCTATAGTCCTTATTTCGTCGGTCCCGGACAAAAAGCGACAACAAATGCCGTTATGACTGGAAATACCGAGTTTTTTAATATGGGTAAACGATGGAGTTCCAATCCGGATGAAGAGGTGGATAAAAGTGGATATACCATTCAGTTTAAAATGTTTGATAAGCACGGCGACCCCTGGGGTAATAGAAATATAATATCGAAAAGATATCAAAAAGCAGGTACAGGCTGGCAGCTAATGTTTTCTAATAATACTCAAGTCGAATTTGCTGCAAATTTTAAAGAGGGTTCTTCGGTATTCCGCTTACCATCTACGAGACGTGACGGATCATGGCATTCTTATACGCTAGTTATAAAAGAGGTTGATGATACCCAGAAAGGTGACTCCATCTTATTTTATCTTGACGGTAAGTATCAGATGGGATGTAAGATAGACGGCAGTAAAGATATGTGGACAGATGCGCCTCTTGCCATCGGACATACGTTTTCTCCGGACAGACCTAATCAGGCAAATCTATATATAAACGATCTCCAGTTTTACAACGTTGCTCTACCTGCTGATATTATTGCGGAGTATCATTGTACTACAAAACTGGACCTTTTGGGTGAATTATATCCGTATTGGAATAATCTGGTGGGTTATTACCCCAACGATCGCGAAGATGATATCGGATTATCTTATTTGGAAGATTATTCGAAATATACATCAAAAGATAAAAGATTATACTTCAATAAGCCGGTTGGTACGTTTGCGCCTACCGATGATTACGTAACGCGCAGGCAGGAGAGTATTGTAACGGATAAGGTATGCCCACTTATAGACGATTCCTACTATAAAACGGTTCTTAATACAGTCGATTTATCCTATCAGATTTTTCAATGGTTTGGAGAGCCGGTTGATTCTTCCTGGAATTTCGATGGTGAAGGCTGGGCATTAGATTACGTTTCTTTAAATAATTAAATTAGAATGCAATATGAAATGCTTTAATAAACTAAAAGCCGACTATGCAGTTTTGCTGTCATTCATTTCCTGTATGTTTTTTATGGGAAGCTGCAACATTGCTTATCAATATGATATCGAAAGCGGGACAGAGGATGATACCGCCGATTCTACCAATGTAACCATAGTAACAGGTGAAGGAATCGATGTCAGTATGTATGAAAGTGCCCGTGTTTTTCCGGGTTTGGTAGATACTTTAGTCGATAATACTGTCAATACACTGCTTGCGCTTGATTTAAGCAAGAGATACATTCCTGCATACGATCTTGACGTGCAACAAGTTCCTCGTCCGATATACAGCACCGGGCTTTATGCCGGAGCAGGTGAATTGATTACTATAACCATTAATGACAACACTATGGGGTTGACGGTTATCATCGGTTCTCATTTAGATGATTTGACGGATATTTCTCCCTACTTGCGTTTGCCGGTAGTTACTACTTCGAAGCAACTGTTCCCGGGAAAAAACACCATTCGTAATCCTTTGGGAGGCATGATATGGATCGAAAAAAGCAAGGATGTGAATGGTAGTGCGGATTTTGTTATGGAGATTAACGGGGCTTATCGTTCGCCTGATTTTATTGTCGGTTCTACTGATGTAACAGCGTGGGTTGAGCAGTTGCGTACAACGACTGTACCGTGGCTCGAGTTGCGTGGCCGGCATGTCGCTTTTTCCGTTCAGCGTGAGCGATTATTGGATATGATAAATGATGATCCTATCATTGCTGAAAAGATGCCGAACACACTGGAAGCATGGGACAATGCTGTCGAGACCTATTATTATAACTATTACAGTTTGCAGGTTGGGGCACAGGATTTTTCAATGCGTGCTCCCGATTTTCCTGAGCGTGTGGTGCTGGATGTGGAGTTGTTGGACAATCTGTATATTCGTAATGCCGATTATGGTGTAGTGGCATTGAATACAAATTATCTGTTGAATGAGCTGGCTAGCTATCAAACGTTGAAATCCGGTAATTCTGTTGCTATTTTTAATGCGTTATATAGAAATTACTCTTTCAGAGATATAAAATCACCCTGGTGGAGCGAAGTATCTGATGCGGTAAAAGCAATTCCCCTATATCGCATGGCTGAGAAAGGATTAAGAGAGGATGGGTATCCGATGGGACCGATTTTCCCGGAAGAAGGCAGTAGCATTGCGGAGCAATTCCCCAAAGCATTGGCATATGCAGATACCGATAGTAGCCGCTGGTTTGTATCTGATATAAAGTCGGAAGTACGGCCGACATACGCATTGGCAAGCCTCGTTCAATTAGCTAACTACAAAGATGACGATTGGGCTTTTTATATAGAGTTGAACCGTATGATTAAAGATAAAATTTCCATAGATCATTCTACTTCTACCTATTTCTTTAAGGCTTTATGTGACTATTTTAAGGAAGATTTTTCACCATTCTTTGAGCATTGGGGCTATTCGCTGACAGACGAAGCCCGTAGTTATGCATCGAAATATCCGCTGATGGATAAAGCCATATGGAAATACTCGCCTCTGGCAGAAAATCCATCAAGTGGTGTGGTTGATTTCCCAAGTAACGGGTATCACTACCGTCATAATCGAGCTGACTGGGAGATTTATGCACTGGATGCAAATGGAAGCGATAACTTTAATTCAGGGCAGTCGCCGGACCGATTGTTGGACAGCGACAAATCAACAGGATGGACTTCATATTACAACAACGATACAAGTACTCCGCCACTTCCGTATTATTTGTTTATTGATATGAAAGAGACGACAGATGTTAATGGTGTATTTCTGGCTGGCAACAACTCAGACTTTGCGGCAACTAAGCTGATTATCGAGACTCCTGTCAATCAGGATATTATTAATGATCCGCTTGACGAAAATATAGTTTGGAGGGAAATTGTGCAGATTGATTCCATTGCACATCCCGAGTTGCCCAATATTAAAAGTGAGGGTTTCTATGATTTTCCGTCAAAAGAACAAGTGAGATATCTGCGTATAAAACTTCCTGAACCTAATCGTAATGATAACTGGAATGAAACAGATATGTCTCGTTTTAGGTTCAGAGTACAGTCGTTTACCGAGTTTGGTACATTTTATTATAAACCGTAAATTTATATCAGATGAATAAACTATTAAATATTCTCACATACAGCTTGCTTGTTGTTTGTGTCCTGGCATTTAACTATGCTTGCACGGAATACGATACACCTGCTGAAATAGCAGACGATGGAACTATAGATACCGGCATATCTACCAAAATCCATCGTAAAGTATTATGGATAAATATAGATGGTGCGGTTGGTGAAGTGGTGAAGAACTCCCTTCCTGCCGATGGTGCCATTGCTAAGATGTTGAAAAATAGTAAATATTCGTGGACAGGAGTTAGTGACAATCGAACCCTGTCTGTCGAGAGGAACGAAGACCCTGTAACGTGGGCAACCATGCTCACTGGGGTCATACCCGAAAAGCACAGTATAACCGATGAATCTTATACTGCTAATGTGGAGTACAATCCGAACAATCCGAATGAAAAGGTAATTCACTATCAAAACATTATTAGCTATATTTCGAATAATGACGTGAATATGCTTTCATTGTGTGTGACACCTTGGGCGAAACTGAACAAAAATATGCTTAACAATGCTAAGACTACCATTACTTCAGAAAATGACGTTCAAACTCGGGATGTGGTTCTCAATCATATTGCGAATGAAGATTACACATTCATTCTGGCCGATTTTTCAGGAATGTTGGAGGCTGGGAAGAGTGGGGGATTCAAAGCGGACAACGCCGCTTATGTCAGTGCACTTAAAACTATAGACGGATACATTGGTGAATTTTTGTCGGCGATTGATGCCCGTGAGAATGCATTTTACGAAGACTGGCTTATTGTTGTAACTTCCAATCACGGTGGATCGGCTGACGGTCGTTATGGTGGCACTTCGGAAGTGGAGCGTAACACGTTTGGTCTGTTTTACTACAATCATTATACGGAAAAACAATTGAATGGTAATAGACTATACGGTGCATATTTTGATTCTCAGAATGAATACAAGGCTGTCGTTTTTGATAGTATAGGTAAATATTATTCTTTAGGTATGGATGCATTTTCAATGGAGATCATAATGCGTATGGTTCCTAGGCAGGACGGTACATATAATGGTAACAATTGGGATCGCATACTTGGAAAAGCCGGCTGGGGACTATATAGGCAGAGAGGAACTGTATCCATGAGAACAAATCCTAAGGAAGGTCCTGCTCTTGAGCAAGCTATTACCGGATACAATGATTCTAAATGGCATCACTATGGTGTTAGCATAAGTTCCGCTGCCTCCGGAAGGAGAAATTGGCTCATTACTTTAGATGGTAAGTTGCAGGGATCTGGAACTACGGATACCCAAGGATTGGCTCCGGATTCAAGTCTTTTGGCGATAGGTGGTTATTCTGTACCAACTTCCTATTATATATCGGAAGTACGTCTATGGAAAAAGGATCTTGCTGAAAGAGAATTTTTGCAACTATCGGGAGAAATTGATATTGAACCTTCTGGTGATATGCTCGGCTATTGGAAATTCAAGCCAACAGAGCAACTTGAGAAATTAGAGGAGGATACATTAGTAATTAAAAATCAGATACAAGGTGGACTCAATATGTATTATATTAAAGATAAAACAAGCAGTTCTCCGGATATCGAACAGAAAGCTTCTGCCATGTTTGCAAATACATTGCCTACCAATGTCAATGCTGAAAGAATCTGTGTTGAGAATACGCTGATAGTACCGCAAATTCTCTATTGGTTAGGCATCTCGGTGCCATCCACATTAGATGGATACGTGTTTATCAATAACTATGCGCTTTCAGAAGAATGGCGCGAAGAGGTGGATACGGAATAATTTGACGAAAAAAGAAAACTTTGTTTGATGCTGGAATTAATGGAGGAGTATCGATTAAATATTTATGTCGGTACTCTTCTCACTCAATTAATAAAGTTGTAATTAATATTTTAAATCAATCATAAAAGATATCTGTAAGAAATATTATGAAAACAATTAAATTATCAATCCTATTTCTTGTCCAGATACTATTACTTTCATGTAGCGAACAAGTGTATGTCGATGGCACTTCCAAGCAAGTTATAAAAAGAGATAAGATGATTACTCAAGCTATCAGTCAACTTACACCCCAAAACAAACTGCTTGTAGAGGAGATTAATAAAAATGTTCAGGATACCATACTTGAACGATTAAACATGAATATTGCAGGGAGATGGAATGATTCATCCTTGTCCTTAACTTTGATGAAGTCCACTATAAAGTTTGTACCGGTTATTGATTCGCCTTCAAGATTATATTTAGTGAACGATTCAGAAAAGGTATTTAGAATTCCAGAAAAGTTTGCTTGTTTTTATGGGCAGAATGATAATGGGGAAACAATATATTTTTATGCTATATATCATGCTGAAAACTTTATGAAAGACACGAATCCGAAAAGTTATTATCAAGGATATGTTGAAGTGTTTGGGAAGGAAGCTGCGGACAAGATGGTAGAAAGTAGTATAAAGAGGACAGAAGCGGAAAGATGGGAAATTATGTCGTTTACACCGCAGAAAAATGAAACAAAGAAGTTTGAATATGCTAGAGAGCATTCTGATGATGGGACATTTTTTATTTTAACTCGAGAAAATACTTATCCTCATATATGTTTCTTTAAGGATAAAAAGCCTTATTATTGTTGGGGAGCAAATCAAGATGAATTGTCTATGGAACCTTTGGAAAATTATTTGAAACCATAGTTAATACGGAATAGTTCTGTATAATTTATCAGCCCTTCACCTTCTCTCTACATCCCTTATCAAATGGGGAGGGCGTAATCTGAACTCTGTCCCCAAACAATTATCTTTGTATTATGGATAGAA
>NZ_JAHQUN010000129.1:0-915 GCF_019052485.1 Bacteroides sp. MSK.20.82 | reverse complement strand
TGGAAACTTCCGTTTTCGTCAGCCTCACTGATACTCGGAGCAATCAACGTTTTCAATCCACTCCTTTTACAATACTGAAGCAGGCGGTCTTCCTCTTCACGGGTATTCTCGTAACGGGCAAACAGGATGCCGCCGATACATTTCTTATGAATAAGCTTGTTGAAGCAATCTTCATCCTTAAATGAATAAACGGGAAGATCAGCCACGCGTCGGATGGAGTCGCCCGGTCCGTAGATGCAGAAGCCAACGACTTTAAAGTGGGAGCTGTTCATTAACCGGACTTTCAATGCCACACTCTTATCATCAATGCCATAGATCAGAATATGCATATTCTTCTTATTCAGCATATTCAGCAGGAGTTCATAAACCAAAATCAGCTGAATACGAAAGCCTACCATGACAATAAAAGTCAGCATACCATCAAACAGTACAAAGACTATTTTCTGACTATTATGCAGTCCCGTCTGAGGCAGGAAAAGCCAGATAGCCATTGCGATACAGACAGCCTTTATCAGCGCACTTCCGGCAAGTCTCCATAATTCCTTCAACTGGGAAAAGCGGATCGTATTACGGTAGGTATGGAATAAAAAGGAACCTAAGACACTGGAGATCACCGAAATCGCTAAAATATGGAAGAGCGAAGTGATTTCTTTAGAAGTCTCCGTTATATAATGAATGCCGATAAATGACACCCAGGTACACAGTAAAGCAATGAATGTATCGATACCCAACACAATCCAATAGCTAAAGTAGTTTTTCTGCAAATATTGAACAAAACGGTCAAATGCGTGTTTCATAATTTAAATACCCCAATAAATTATAAAGTCTTTTTCCAAAAAAGTAGATTTACTATGACAATAGTTTATCGTAGATTGTGTGTAACTGAATTTTCAATGGTGAAGGCAATTGGTTTTT
>NZ_JAHQUN010000128.1:0-966 GCF_019052485.1 Bacteroides sp. MSK.20.82 | reverse complement strand
TTTTTTTAGTAGTTTATCAGAAAAAATATCATTTTTGTTTGCATGTTTTCCAAAATATGCCCATATTTGCAGCGTCTTTTCTTCCCGTTACCTACAAAGTAACAGCTCTCTAATTCAATAGCTTACCTGCACGATAGACCTTCTTCAAGGAAGAAATAACCGCTACATTCGCTTCATCAATTTTCTTATTCTTGAAAGGTTTCAGATACGTTTCCGTCACGGTGATGGAAGAATGCCCCATCGCTTCCGAAATAACACCGGGATGTACCTCACAATAGTATGCCATCGTAGCCCAGGTATGACGGGCAGTGTACGAGCTTACTTCAGATGTCAGTCCCAAAACTTGTTTCAAAATCATTAATTGATAATTAAAGTTGCGCAATGCCAGCTGATATTCCTTGTAAGCAGCTTCCGTTCCCTCTCCACTGGTGATCAGCGAAAAAAGATAGGGAGAAGCAGGATCTGTATTCATATACCGCTTGATCAGCTTCATGGCTTCCGGCACAAGAGTCACTGTTAATAACCTGCCGGTTTTTCGACGGCGGTAAGTCATTACATTCCCATCGATATCATGCTTTTTCAGATAGGCAAGATCCACAAAAGGAATCCCACGAAGTAAAAACATTAAAAAGAAAAGACCACGAGTACGCTGTAGTTCCTTGTTGTCCTGACACAGCTGTTTCGGAAGTTCCTTCATCAGACGCTCCATGTCTTCCTTATCCAGCGCACGTTTCCTGTCCGCGCGCGTTCCTGTATAGACATACCGGAAGTGATGAGGCACATAAGGCGCAAGATGGCGGTCGACCGCACGGTTATACACTGCACGCAACGTACGCATATAAGTGGAAACTGTATTCCAGCTACAGTTCCTGCCACGCAGATACGATTCGAAACTTTTAAGAAACTCCTGACTTACTTTCCGGAAAGGAAGCTTATCACTTCCATGAAAGGCAAGGATTGCACTCA
>NZ_JAHQUN010000127.1:0-1034 GCF_019052485.1 Bacteroides sp. MSK.20.82 | reverse complement strand
CAAGGTTCTCGTCTTTCTTCATTTCAAAACGCATAGGACGTTTTACCTTGCCGCTGATCTTTACCAAGACATCATAAGCAGGAACAATCACGACGTCACCTTCCTGAAGGCGAATGTCATCCAGTGTATTTCCTTTCATGATGAATTCGTAGACGTCGATGGTGGCAATATTCTTTCCGTTGCGTACCAATTGAACGTTTCGGAGGCTACCGATATCACTCACACCACCTGCACGATAAAGCGCATGGAAGACGGTAGAGAAAGAAGAAAGGGCATAAGTACCGGGCTGTACGACTTCTCCCATCACATTGATCTGAATAGTACGGATATTACCCAAAGTCAGACGGATGTCGGAAGTAGGGTCGGTAGTATTATTCAGACCATTATATATTTTATTCAGGGCGTTCTTCAGATAGTCATTGGCGGCAGAGACTGTCATACCGCTAAGGTTGACAGGGCCGATCTTCTGAATGTTGATGGTACCTTCCGGAGATATTTGCTGGCGAATCGTGTTTTGGCTCGCACCCCAGATATCAATAATGACTTCATCACCGGGACCAAGACGGTAATTGGAGGGAGTGGCGAGATTGACACTGGGTTCAAATGTCAGGTTGCGGGTATTGAAGATGTTACGTCCGAAGACCTGATCGCCACGGGCAAGGTCCTGAGTGGTGGGATGGTCCTCCAGCATGTCGGAAGTATTTTCCTTAGTCTCTTCACGAAGGCGGGACTCGTTGATATCCGTACCGGTGGATTGGGAAGTGTTTACATTGTTCTGCTGCTCGTATAGCTGTTTCACACGCATAGCCTGTTCCTTGGTTACACCTTTACGTGCAAGTTCGGAAGCAAGCTGCTTCTGTTCCTTGCCTTGCCGGATACCGTCCTTTACATATTCCAGTACTTGTGAATCACTCATGGACTGAGCCATAAGCGAGCCACTTCCCAGCATCAAACAGAAGAGTAGAATGCTAAAAAGTCTTTGTATTTTCATTGACAAATAAAAAAGTTTCAGTTGATTTCACACAGTTCCTGCA
>NZ_JAHQUN010000015.1:0-104545 GCF_019052485.1 Bacteroides sp. MSK.20.82 | reverse complement strand
CACATCTTTGGTGATTTCTTCCACTTTTGCTTCTACAATTGCAGCCAAATCATTAACTTTGACTGCAGAAATCTCCTCAACTCTTTCGGAGATTTCGGGACGGGCAAAAGCGGTTACTGCAATAGTTGCCAACGGAAGTACATACAAGTACTTCAAACGTGCCCAAGGATTCGATTTTTCTTTTAACATCATAGTGATACGTTTTTTAAGTTTACTGTGATTAAAGCTGTTGGCCATAGAGTAGAGCCTTGTGCCAACGGCTTTTTTTATTAATAATAACTGATAATCTTTCGCATCAATACCTTCATTAATAACTGTTTCATCGGCTTCATATTCATGAATATTCTGTAATTCCTGTTTCAGCAGCCATATACCGGGGTTGAACCATTGAAAAAAGATACAGATATCAGCTACCAACAAATCGATGGAATGACGATTCTGAATATGTGCCATTTCATGAATCAGAATCTCGCGTCCATCCTCTTCCAAATCTTTCCGGGAAATAACGATATATCTCATCCAACTGAAAGGAGCGACCTCCCGTTCCAGAACAATCAGTCTGACTCCTCCTTTAAGCCTTTCCCGTTTACCCGATTTAATCAGTAATAGTAAACGGGATAAAGAGTAAAGATTACGGCATGCAAAGAATATAATACCAACCAGATAAAACAGCAACAGAACTTGTACCCAGGAAATGGAAAGTTCCTCCGGCTGTGCAACCGACACCTCCGCGGGATCCATAGCTTCCGCCATCATCAATAGTTGCTCAACTGTCAGTACGGTCTGACTCAATTCGGTCTGATGAGCAGTAGTCACCTCTATAAAGGGAATCAGCAGGGATAAAAATAATATCCCTAATAAGGCTATCCTGTTGAACCGATGGAATGTTTCCTTACTTAACAACAATCTGTAAAACAGATAAAATAAAGACAGACAAACCGCCGATTTCAAAATATAGATAAGAAAGATTCCCATAGTCATTGATATTTAAAGGAGACAAATATAGTTTTAACCCGGATTAGTATAAATAATAAGGACGCTGAATGACCATTTTATTAAGTATATTGATTCCTAAGTTATTTATCCAATACGATTTTTATATCTTTTGCAGCTTTTGTCCTGAAAAGCACCTTCTCACCCCGAGAAATCTGGAGAGAGGCGTCTTTAGGAGTTTTCAGCTCAAAGTGTCCAGTTGCATCAGTCTTTGTAGACGATGAAGTTCCATACATAGTAATAGTGACTCCTTCCATAGGCTTTCCTTCCTTATCCATTACAATACCCGAAGCCAATACCCACTTATCCGAATTTCTTTCCGTTTCAACACGGATCGTAGTTTCACCCTCCCCGCTATTATCAATACGTGATACTCCACGCACTTCATTTGCCGGAATATTTTTCAATTCTTCTTCCGAGGCTTCCTTACCATCAATAAAGAATAATACCTTTCCTGTAGGAACAACTTTATTATCGTGGATATTCATTGCCATCTCCCAAGCATTGTTATAGGGACGTTGCGGATTCTTTTTAATGTCTTCATATTCCTCCTCAGAAAGCAAGTCTATCAAAATCACTCCATTCTTCGCCTTCTCACCATAAGCCTCCAAAGCAGCCTCTGATTTCAAGACAGAAAAGCTTTTTATACGATCCGGAGAAATCTTAGACAAAGCATTAGGTTCCAAAACTTCTTTACCGTCAATCACTACTAGTGGTTCCTCACCATCATATACACCACGACTGGGAAGTCCGCCAATGCCAGGGACAGAGTTCAGTTTAGGAAATGATCCGGTTTTAGTCTTAAATTTAGCCTGAGTTTTAGTAATTCGAAAGTGGTTATCCGCATTCGGCAGTAATTCAATATCATAAACACCATGTTTTCCTTTCTCGCCATAGATAGAAAGAGCCGCATCGCTACGTAATATAGACACAGTCTTTATTCGATTCGGGTTGGCTTCATCATTCATTATCGAATACAATGTATCTTTAGATACTTCCTTACCATCTACCAATATAAGAGGCTTATTTGATTCCGATATCCGTTCAAAACGGCCACCATATAAAACAACCGAACTTCGCTTGGAAGCAACGGAATCATTGAATATTACAACTGAATCTGCTGAATATACAGTCGATGAATCCTTAGAAACCCAACGTCCTCCATACATTTTTGATTTCTCAGGCACTACATAGGGCTTAGCTTTCAGGGAATCTTTCAGCACATCTTTGGTGATTTCTTCCACTTTTGCTTCTACAATTGCAGCCAAATCATTAACTTTGACGGCAGAAATCTCATCAGCCTTTTCAGAGATTTCGGGACGGGCAAAAGCGGTTACTGCAATAGCTGCCAACGGAAGTACATATAAGTACTTCAAACGTGCCCAAGGATTCGATTTTTCTTTTAACATCATAGTGATACGTTTTTTAAGTTTACTGTGATTAAAGCTGTTGGCCATAGAGTAGAGCCTTGTGCCAACGGCTTTTTTTATTAATAATAATTGATAATCTCTAGCGTTTATACCCTCATTAATGACCGCTTCGTCGGCTTCGTATTCATGGATATTCTGCAATTCCTGTTTCAATAACCACGCTCCAGGATTAAACCACTGAAAGAATATACAGATATCTGCTATGAGCAAGTCCCAAGAATGGTGCTTTCTGATATGCGCACATTCGTGAATCAGTATTTCACGTCCGTTCTCCTCCAAATCAGTTCGTGAAATCACAACAAACTTCATCCAACTGAAGGGTGCCACATTCCGGTCATGAACCAACAAAACAGTATGTTTATCTATCTGTCTCCGTTGCGCCGTATTCATTAACCGAACAAGACGGAATAAAGAATAGACATTCCGGCAAACAAGGAAAAATATGCCCGCTATATAAAATAGAAGAACTATTTCTATCCAATGCACTGGGCTTCTCCACGTATCTACCAAATCATCTCCTTCCACTACTGTTGTCACCTGGGTTTCCTGATGATTCTCTGCCATAACAAGTAGTTGTTCAATTGTCAGTACTGCCTGATTTATTTCATTCTGCGGCGCCTTGGTCACTTCAATCAGCGGAAGCAACAAAGAAAACACGAGAATGCCCAACAACGCAATCCGGTTAAAACGGTAGAACGTTTCTTTACTCAACAGCAGCCTGTAAAACAAATAAAACAATGACAGGCACACCCCCGATTTTAGTATATAGACGAAAAAGAATCCCATATATAGATTAATTCCAGTTAGTTCTCTGCCAATTTCTTCTCAAACTCCTCCAAATAGGAAGGATTCTTTTTAGATGCCAACACCCAAATGCCTTTCTTGGCTTTACTACCAAACTTAGATTCCAGATTCGTCGACTCCGGCAAAATTTCCCATACATCATGCAACAGATCATCCGGAGATAAGCTCTTCAACTGCTGGTAAGAAATTTCTTTTCCATCCAAAAGAATAAGCTGTCCATCATGCCCGGTTCCTCCATCCGTACAATAAATCTTAAAGAAATCCTTCACATAATAAATGCACTTCACAGTATGAGAGGTCTTCACTTCATGAGCAAGTGCAGGATGAGCGTTCTGCTGCTTTTTAACTCCATAGAGTTCATTCAACGATTTAAGCATTCCTTTTTTTACCCGATGAACAAAATCCGCCAAGTCACTTTCTGTCCACGGAGTAGTGGAAGACAAACGTAGTATTCCTTTCTCCTTTTGGTAAACACCTTTCCGATAACTGATGACATTATCATCAGAACTTGATTCCGAAATTGACCATCCTGCATATCCCACAGGGATATGCATTTTTAGAGTATCGATTTCTATAATTTGTACAGTGTCCGATTCTGCATAACTCTTAGAAACCAGAATCTCTTCGAAATGTCTCACATCCAATGTATCCTGTATGAATGCATTTCCCTCCTGATTATTCATATTCAGAAGATTCGGACGGGCAAAAAGAACAGCTGTAATAGCTGCCAACGGAAATACTATCAAGTATTTTGATAATTTCCAAGGATTTGATTTTTTCTTCAACATCATAGTAATACGTTTTTTAAGTGAACTGTGATCAAAACTATTCACCATAGAATACAGCCTTGTTCCAACAGTCTTTTGAATTAATAAAAGCTGATATTTCTTTGCATCAATCCCTGCTTTCAGAACTGATTCATCTGCTTCAAACTCATGTACAGTTTTCAATTCTTTTCTGAATAGCCACATTGCAGGATTAAACCACTGGAACAAAAGGCAAATCTCCGCCAATAATAGGTCCCGGAAATGTTTGTGCATGATATGCGCATACTCATGAGCTATAATTTCTTCGCCATACTCCTCCAAGTCCTGCCGGGATAGCACAATATAGTGTCTCCAACTAAACGGTGCCACATTTTGCTGATGGACCACCAATCTGATTTTTCCTTTCCAACACTTCTTCTCACTGTTACGAATCAAACGGTATATACATGCTATGGAAAATATGTAACGCAACAATAACAGCAATGCTCCACCCAGATACAGAAATCCCAAATTGCCAAGGGTCAAAATAGTGAAATCAGACCTTTCTTTCTCTAATTGTGTATGTAACGTAGTTGTTGTGACCTGCTCCATTTTCTGCAAATCATGTTCTTGCTCCGTTTCTTCTTCCGGAATATTCAGACGTTCAAACACTTGCTCAATCTGTGGTAAATGGAAGTTCTGTGAAACTTTGAGCGAAGGAATGACAAATGCAACCAATATAAGCCCGATCAACACCATCCGGTTGAATCGATGAAATGTCTCCTTGCCTAGCCACAAGCGGTAGAATAAATAAAAAACAGACAGACAAAGCGCTGTTTTCAACATATATATGAGGAAGAAAATGTGCATAGTATTGTTTTGTATTAGATTGTGTTATTCTTTATTATTTCTGATGAGCTTGTTCCACCTCGTTTATAAGCCTTTTCAAGTCATCCAAAGAAATATCCTCCTCTTTGACCAGAGATGAAACAGCGCTCAAATATGAATTATTGAAATACTTGCTGATTACATTCCGCAATGTCCCTTTACGAAAATCTTCTTCGCTGACAACGGGATAGTACTGATAAGTATTCCCAAAAGTATGATGAGCCAGGAATCCCTTATCTTCAAGCCCGCGAACAATTGTAGATAACGTATTGAAATGAGGCTTCGGTTCCTCATAGAAAGCCAACATTTCTTTCACAAACAAAGGGCCTTTCTCCCAGAAATACCCCATCAATTCCTCTTCTTTTACTGTTAATCCTTTCATATTTACAACATTGTTTACTGCAAATAACGAGAAGTTTTAGTTCATAAACTAATTTTCATAGTTAAAGTAAACTAAATGCTTTAGTTTATCTTCTTTTCTAACAATTGCGGCAAGGTATACCTATTTACATATTGGCATTAAACTCAGATTCTATCGGGATTTATCCATCCATTCCCCCAGCCTCTCAGAAAAGAATTATGTTTTTATCTCTCATACTCTCATTCTTTTCTTATAAATATCAGAGAACTAACAAGATACAAAATGAGAGATACTTTCATCATCGGTATCTCTCATTCTATTTCAACTTATCTCTCATGATTTTTCGGACAGTATACCGTTATCTTACCTTCATCCGGCTGTCCTTTACAGATGATACTACCTATCTTCTTAGCATCTCTTACCTACATCCTTATCTTATCTCCCTTACATACCTCTGTTTTCTTACCGACATCTTCATCGTTCCACTAGAGTGCACAGGCCTGTGCACTCTAGTGAACA
This sequence comes from Bacteroides sp. MSK.20.82, assembly GCF_019052485.1. Lineage (NCBI taxonomy): Bacteria > Pseudomonadati > Bacteroidota > Bacteroidia > Bacteroidales > Bacteroidaceae > Bacteroides > Bacteroides sp. MSK.20.82. Next base: position 98,804 of record NZ_JAHQUN010000015.1, on the reverse strand, counting down.
GATCGTGCCACCCGGGTGAAACGATCTGTTCACCCGAGTGGCACGATAACAATTGAACTTATATCACACGACCTTATCCGATAGATAACACAAGAATATAGGGTTGTTTATCTGAAAAGTAAGGCTACATCTCCCTTATTATCCCAGTAATTTATCAATGATAAAATGGCCGATGAAGAATAAATCGCCCATGAAAACAATGCTGAATATCAGAAAAGCAAAGCAGGTACTCCAACGGGAACCTCCTGCTTCCTCGCCACGTTTAATACGGAGCAGGGAACTGTGCAGACAATCACCCGCAATGAACAGCACAAACAGACTCGGTATCAAGTCACCCCATGATATCAACCACAGGTTATCACCTTTTCCCATCAGGAATGTCAATGCTACGGCCAACAGGAAGACAGAAGCATACTGCAAATCTTTTCTCTTCGAATTCATAGCGGTAATATTTAAAGTACTTTTCACAAAGATATCGAATATCTTCCAATAATCCTTATCAATTCTATCTAAAAAAGGTTATGCCTGATCGGAAGATTCGGACGGAGCATTCCCTGCCTTAGCGGATTTCTTTTTCAGCCGACCGCTCTTTCTCAGCGCTTCGGCAATAATCCACTGAAGTTGTCCGTTGGTACTGCGAAACTCATCGGCTGCCCATTTTTCGATGGCATCCATTGTCTCGGCATCTACACGCAAAACAAAACTCTTTATTGAAGATTCTTTTTTAGCCACTACCTTCTTACCTTCTGTTTTTATTTATTAATGATTCAACGTACCTGTATTGACTACCGGCTGTGCAGCCTCATCCGCACAAAGAACTACAAGCAGATTGCTGACCATCGCCGCCTTCTTGTCCTCGTCCAATTCAACAATTTCTTCTTCAGAAAGTTTATGCAAAGCCATACGTACCATTGATACGGCACCCTCCACAATCTTTTCACGGGCACTGATAATGGCCGAAGCCTGCTGACGACGCAACATGACGGCTGCAATCTCCGGAGCATAAGCCAGATAGTTAATACGGGCTTCCACTATTTCCATTCCGGCCATCGCCAGACGTTCGTTAAGCTGGTGTTCCAACTGATCATTAATTTCATCGCCACCGCTCCGCAATGTCAATTCATCCGAATTCGCTTCGTTATCATCGTAAGCATACAATCCTGCCACCTGACGGAGAGCAGCGTCACTCTGCACACGCACAAAATCTTCAAAAGCATTCATTCGTCCGGCAACGGTTACGCTCATCTGTCCGGTTCCTTTATTATCCGCCATCGTCTGTGCATCGATTTCGAACATGGCCTTATACGTATCCTTCAGTTTCCAGACAAGCACCAGTCCTATCAGAATGGGGTTACCAATCTTATCATTCACCTTGATAGGTTCTATATCCAGATTACGGGCACGCAAAGAGAGCTTTTTCTTATTCATAAAAGGATTCACCCAAAAGAAACCGGTTTCGGTAAAGGTACCCTTGTACTTTCCGAAGAATACCATAGCCCGGGCTTCGTTCGGTTCCTGAGAAAAATATCCGGGAATCATCAGAATAGCTGCTGCAAGAAAGAGGATCAACAGCAGGAACAAAACAATACTTCCTTTAAAAAGGATAAAGCTCATCACAATCAGAAGAGGCAGTATCGCCAAATTAACAAACAAGGCTACAAACCCATTAATAACCACGTCATTGTACTGAAATTCTTTTGCATTCATAGGACTAAATTTTGATATTATTTTGATATCACAAATATATCACTTTTCATTCTGATAATGCAAGGGGAAAGACTCTTTTTTCTCCGCAATACATCATTTTTAACTAAACAGCAGTCATCCGATACTAAACAAATTTAAAAGGCGTAAGAAAATAAGGGTTTAATTCAAACAAAAACAGGATGTACTTTGAGGTATTTAAGTTTATTGTTATTTTTGCAGGGTATGAACTTAACCCCCTTAAACAAGTAAAATATAAAACGATTTATAAAATGAGAAAAGTAAGTTTAGCCCTGCTCCTCTGCCTTCTCTGCCTCGCCGGAATGGCACAAGGACAAAAGGCACTTGATTTAAAAGATATTACCTCCGGACGCTTCCGCCCGGAAAATATTCAGGGAGTCATCCCCACACCAGATGGAGAGCACTACACACAAATGAACGCCGATGGTACGCAAATCATCAAATACTCATTCCGCACAGGAGAAAAGGTAGAGGTGATCTTTGACGTGAACCAGGCACGCGAATGTGACTTCAAGAATTTCGACAGCTATCAGTTCTCACCCGATGGTGACAAATTACTGATCGCTACCAAAACGACCCCGATATACCGGCATTCATACACAGCTGTGCATTATATATACCCTTTGAAACGAAATGATAAGGGAGTTACGACAAACAACATTATTGAACGGCTGTCCGACGGCGGACCTCAACAGGTCCCCGTCTTTTCTCCAGACGGAACGATGATCGCTTTCGTGCGTGACAATAATATATTTCTCGTAAAGCTGCTCTACGGTAACAGCGAAAGCCAGGTGACCGAAGATGGCAAGCAAAATATGGTTCTCAACGGTATCCCCGACTGGGTATATGAGGAAGAGTTCGGTTTCAACCGCGCCCTGGAGTTCAGTGCCGATAATACCATGATTGCTTTCATCCGCTTCGACGAGTCGGAAGTTCCTTCCTATTCTTTTCCGATGTTCGCGGGAGAAGCACCGCAGATTACTCCTTTGAAAGATTATCCGGGAGAATACACCTACAAGTATCCGAAAGCCGGATACCCGAACTCGAAAGTAGAAGTACGTACGTACGACATCAAATCGCACGTGACCCGCACCATGAAGCTTCCGATAGATGCAGACGGATATATCCCCCGCATCCGCTTCACGAAAGATGCCAGCAAACTTGCCGTTATGACATTGAACCGCCATCAGGATCGTTTCGACCTTTATTTTGCCGATCCGCGCTCAACGCTCTGCAAGTTAGTGTTGCGTGATGAGTCACCTTATTATATTAAGGAGAACGTGTTCGATAATATCAAGTTCTATCCGGAAACTTTCAGTTTGCTTAGCGAACGTGACGGTTTCAGCCATCTTTACTGGTACAGCATGGGGGGAAACCTTATCAAGAAAGTAACCAATGGCAAATATGAAGTGAAGGATTTTCTGGGTTATGACGCAACAGACGGCTCTTTCTATTATACCAGCAATGAGGAAAGCCCCTTGCGTAAAGCAGTCTACAAGATTGATAAGAAAGGCAAAAAGACAAAGTTGTCTCAACGTGAAGGAACCAATACGCCGTTATTCAGCAAATCGATGAAGTATTATATGAACAAATTCTCGAATCTGGATACTCCTATGCTAGTTACGCTGAATGACAACACAGGCAAAACCTTAAAAACGCTTATCACCAACGACCAGTTGAAACAAACGTTAGCCGGCTATGCTATCCCGCAAAAAGAGTTCTTTACCTTCCAGACTACGGACGGGGTAACTTTGAATGGATGGATGATGAAGCCTGTCAACTTCTCCGCATCCAAGAAATATCCGGTGCTGATGTACCAGTATAGCGGTCCGGGGTCACAACAAGTTCTGGATACTTGGGGAATCAGCTGGGAGACTTACATGGCCAGCCTCGGCTATATCGTTGTATGTGTAGACGGTCGTGGTACAGGAGGCCGCGGAGAAGCGTTCGAGAAGTGCACTTATCTCAAAATCGGCGTGAAAGAAGCCAAAGACCAGGTCGAAACAGCTCTCTATTTAGGCAAACAGCCGTATGTGGATAAAGACCGTATCGGTATCTGGGGATGGAGCTATGGCGGATACATGACATTGATGAGTATGAGCGAAGGAACTCCGGTATTCAAAGCCGGTGTAGCTGTTGCCGCACCTACGGACTGGCGTTTCTACGACACTATATATACAGAACGTTTCATGCGCACCCCGAAAGAAAACGCAGAAGGATACAAAGAATCATCCGCTTTCACACGGGCTGACAAACTGCACGGCAATCTGTTGCTGGTACATGGTATGGCAGACGATAATGTTCACTTCCAGAACTGTGCAGAATATGCCGAGCATCTGGTGCAGTTGGGTAAACAATTTGATATGCAAGTATATACCAATCGTAATCATGGCATATACGGCGGCAACACCCGTCAGCATCTATATACACGATTGACCAACTTCTTCCTGAACAATTTGTAATGGCTGACAGAGTGCGCAAGCCTGAATGGCTGAAAATAAATATCGGTGCCAACGACCGTTACACCGAAACTAAAAGAATTGTCGACTCCCACTGCCTGCATACGATATGCAGCAGTGGGCGTTGTCCCAACATGGGAGAATGCTGGGGAAAAGGAACTGCCACATTTATGATCGGCGGTGACATCTGTACCCGCAGCTGCAAATTCTGCAACACACAAACCGGACGCCCGCATCCACTGGATGCCAACGAACCGACACACGTAGCGGAGTCTATCGCTCTTATGAAACTAGATCATGCGGTAGTTACCTCGGTAGACCGTGACGACCTTCCCGATCTGGGAGCCGGACATTGGGCACATACCATTCGTGAGATCAAACGACTGAATCCGCAGACCACAATCGAAGTACTGATACCCGATTTTCAGGGTAGAATGGAACTGGTAGACCTAGTGATAGAAGCCAATCCCGACATCATTTCCCATAATATGGAGACGGTAAGACGCATCAGTCCCCTGGTTCGCAGTGCGGCCAACTATGATACCAGCCTGCAAGTGATCGGCCACATCGCCCGAAGCGGAACAAAATCAAAAAGCGGTATTATGGTGGGGTTGGGAGAAACTCCACAGGAAGTGGAAACCATTATGGACGACCTGCTGGCAGTCGGCTGCCAGATTCTTACGATAGGACAATATTTGCAGCCTACACACCGGCATTATCCGGTTGCCGAGTATGTGACGCCACAACAATTCGCCACTTACAAAACCATCGGTTTAAAGAAAGGATTCAGCATTGTAGAGAGTGCTCCTCTCGTTCGTTCATCCTATCATGCAGAGAAACACATTCGATAGAAAACAAAACACATTCCCTATTTGTTTTATAGGTAAAACCGGCAAATAAACATAAAGATGGATCATAAAGGAACACTTTCTTCCGCGTTTAACATGTCATTGGGTTTTATCCCCGTTATTATTTCCATTTTATTGTGTGAATTTATAACGCAAGACACGGCTATTTACATCGGTACTGGTATAGGTATCGTAGGGATATACCTATTACTACACCGTAAAGGAGCGCTAATTCCTAATTTTATTCTTTATATTGCCACCGGAATGCTAGCACTGCTGTCACTTGCAGCCTTGATTCCCGGTGACTATGTTCCGCCAGGTGCTCTGCCTCTTACCCTGGAAGTCAGTATCCTCATTCCGATGCTGATACTCTATATGCATAAAAAGAGATTTATCAACCACTTTCTGAGACAGATAGGCTCCTGCAATAAGCGCTTGTATGCGCAAGGAGCAGAGGCGGCAGTTGTTTCGGCCCGTTTTGCATTGATCTTCGGTATCCTGCATTTTATTATTATCAGTATTGTCGTTGCCAGTCAGGACCCTTTAAGCCAGACAAGCATGGTGATACTTTATAAGGTATTTCCCCCTGTCGTATTTGTGATGAGTATCCTGTTCAATCAGATTGCTATCCGGTATTTCAACCATCTGATGTCGCACACGGAATACGTGCCCATAGTCAACACAAAAGGAGATGTCATCGGAAGAAGCCTTGCCATAGAAGCCCTCAACTATAAGAATGCCTATATCAATCCGGTCATAAGAATAGCCGTATCTACTCACGGGATGCTGTTTCTTTGCGATAGACCGATGAATGCCATCCTGGATAAAGGGAAAACAGACATACCAATGGAATGCTATCTCCGCTATGGTGAATCCCTCACGGAAGGAGTAAACCGCCTGGTGCACAATGCGCTTCCACACGCAACGGAAGACTTCAAGCCGGAGTTTAACATTGTCTATCACTTCGAGAATGAAACAACCAACCGGCTCATCTATCTTTTCATCGTCGATATCAAAGATGATTCTATCCTTTGCACTCCCCGTTTCAAGAACAGTAAGCTATGGAGTTTCAAACAGATAGAAGAAAATATGGGCAAAGGCTTTTTCAGCAGTTGCTTCGAAGATGAATACGAACACCTGAAAGATGTTATTTGTATAAGAGAAAAATACAGGGAATCTTAGACAATTCGGGAATATGCCCTTTCCAGTCTTTCACCGTGCGGGTTTGTATAAACTCGCCTTCGCAAGTTATATTGGCAGCAATACATAGTTTTGTCTGCGGACGGCAATTCTGCAAGATATCTTCTATCATCTTATGATTCCGGTAAGGAGTTTCGATGAATAGCTGTGTCTGACTTTCAGCATAGACACGCTGCTCCAGTGTTTTCAGTTTCTTAGCCCGTTCTCCCGGTTCTATCGGCAGATAGCCATGAAAGGCAAAACTCTGTCCATTGAATCCCGAAGCCATCACAGAAAGAATAATAGAGGAAGGTCCTACCAGAGGAATCACTTTCAGTTTCTGGCGCTGGGCAATGGCAACCACATCTGCTCCCGGATCGGCAACGGCAGGACAGCCCGCCTCCGAAATCACCCCCATTGAGGCTCCACCCGCCAAAGGTTTCAGATAACCGGATATATCTTCAGGAGAAGTATGCTTATTCAAAGGATAAAAAGTCAGTGAATCAATATCTATTTCCCGATCAACCTTCTTCAGAAAGCGACGGGCAGAACGAACATCTTCGACAATAAAATGCCGGATACCACGAATGATCTCCGTATTATAAGAAGGTAACACCTGTTCAAGAGGTGTATCGCCCAATGTAACGGGCAACAGGTAAAGAGCAGTTTCCACTTTAGGTAATAGGTGATAAGTAATAGGTATGGGCTAGAGTTTCAGGTAACCGGACTCTTCGAACATACTCTGATAATCGGTAAGTTCCAGCAGATCCTTTATTTTAAGATCTTTATGCTTTTTCATGTAGGATGCTATAATCCGTGCTCCCACCCACGAACCGATCAATGCAGGGGCTTGTCCTCCCAGCATATCAACAGTAGGCGCCGGTTTCATATAGTAGCGGATCACCATTGGGTCACGTGCGTGCAGATGATCGTTTGCACAGATATACTCCCAGATATCCTTTTCGTTTTTCCTGCACCATTCGTTCTCCTGATCGGAGTATCCCATTGCCTGACCAATATCGTCATAACCAAGCAAATGCTGCACCACATAATTGATTTTGCCGGAATGCATCATCAGATCGACCAGACAAGTACCTTCATGATAGTTCATTTCGTAACGGCTAAGGAGATAGAATGCGAAACAATCCGGCACAATCCGTTCCGGACGCATCGAGGTACATTGATAGTCATAGTAGAAACGTTTGTAGAGAGGATAGTCTTCTCCCATATACTTATCGAGGCTGATTCCCAGCAATGTATCTACCAGAATGATCGATTCATTGAATGCGGATATCTGCGAATAAATAAATGGTATTTTCGTATCGGGGACTTCCTTCTTCAGCTTCCGGAATCCTTTGGTGAGCCCTTTTTCTACTTCGTCAAGATTGGGATATTTAGCTTCGACATCGCTCAGCAAGCGAAGCAAGGTGCTATCCGAGTAGAATTTTTGCAAACGTTGAGAAATGGTATCGTCCTTTACCGTACCGATAGACAGTACATCTTCTATCAGAATCTTTGTCGGCTGGCGATAGTCCATTGTCAGTTTCTGCATAGCGGAAAAGCTGTTGGAGCGAACATATTCGCTCAACAGCTTATCGTATCTCAGAACAGAAATCCCTTCTTCCTTCTGCTCCGCAACTGTTCCTGTGCTTAAGCCGCAGGAGGCGAAAAGCATACCTATTAATATAGTAAGAAGAGAGATCCGTAGTTTCATAACCTTTTATCCGTAAATGATATTACCATTTTCGTCCATGTACTCATCCAGTCCTTTTTCGTAAGTAGCCATTGCACGAAGACTCATACCTACGCTGGAGAAACCACCGTCATGGAACAAGTTCTGCATGGTCACCTTACGGGTAAGGTCGGAGAACATCACGATACAATAATCCGCACATTCGTCAGCTGTTGCATTTCCAAGCGGAGACATACGGTTAGCGAAATCATACAGCTTATCCATACCTTTCACTCCCGAACCGGCAGTAGTAAAGGTAGGCGACTGTGAAATCGTATTCACACGTACGCTATGCTCACGACCGTAGATGTACCCGAAACTGCGTGCGATAGATTCCAGCAGGGCTTTAGCATCTGCCATGTCATTGTAGCCGTAAAAAGTACGCTGAGCAGCGACATAACTCAAAGCTACGATAGAACCATATTCCGCAATAGCGTTCAGTTTCTTGGCGGACTGAATCATTTTATGGAACGATACAGCCGAAATATCCAATGTCTTGTCCAACATTCCATAGTCAAGGTCATCATAAGTACGTTTCTTGCGCACGTTAGGAGACATACCGATAGAGTGCAATACAAAATCAATTTGTCCGCCCAATATATCCATAGATGTCTTGAATACATTCGTCAGATCTTCCACACTGGTGGCATCTGCCGGCACTACCTGACAGTTTAGTTTTTCAGCTAATGCATTGACTTCACCCATACGGATAGCCATCGGAGTATTTGATAATGTAATAGTTGCACCTTCTTCCACGGCGCGCTCTGCTACTTTCCAGGCGATAGACTGGTCGTTCAGTGCACCGAAGATAATTCCTCTTTTTCCTTTCAACAAGTTGTTACTCATATCTTCTAATAGTTAAATTTTGTGCAAAGATAGTATCTTTCTGCATAAAAACACGAGAAGTGTGCAAATATTAGACATAAATGACAAAAAATACACGTATTCTATCAATAACTCCACATCTGCCTGAAGTTTCCCCCTTATCTTTGCCAATGATAATTAAGAGGTTTTTTCATAATATTTATTTTAAGGTTAGAATTAGGTTAACATGAATTTGTCTTATTCCTTTCCGGCAGGCTGCCTGCGAGAGGTCGCCTGCGGAGGGAGATAAGAGTTATGAGAAGCCATCTTAGAAATCGAAAGAGAATACCAGAAAAACAATAAATGTATAACCCTATAGAAAAGTTACTAAATGAACACAATGACAAGAAGACTCCTCTGGATGGTCGTATGTTGTTTGCCGTTTGTCTCGGGATGCAAACAAAGTGAGTGCGCAATAAGCGAAAACGCAATAGATGACACCATTTACCAGAATTTACCTTTCGAAATGCCGAAAGTACAGCAGCCGGTTTTTCCTGCTTATGAGGTAAATATCTCTAAATTCGGAGCCAAGGGGGATGGGATGACCCTGAATACGAAAGCAATCAACGATGCTATAAAAGAAGTAAACCAACGTGGCGGAGGTAAAGTTATCATCCCAGAAGGCACTTGGCTGACCGGACCTATCGAACTGCTCAGCAACGTGAATCTTTATACAGAACGCAATGCCCTGATACTCTTCACCGGTGACTTTGAAGCATATCCTATCATCCCCACTTCTTTCGAAGGATTGGAAACACGCCGCTGTCAATCACCGATTTCTGCTCGTAATGCAGAGAATATCGCTATCACAGGATATGGAATATTTGACGGAAACGGAGACTGCTGGCGCCCGGTGAAGAAGGAAAAACTAACAGCTTCGCAATGGAATAAACTGGTAAAATCGGGTGGTGTACTCGATGAACAGGAAAGAATATGGTATCCTACCGCCGGTTCGCTGAAAGGTGCAATGGCCTGCAAAGACTTCAATGTGCCCGAAGGCATCAACACGGACGAAGAATGGAATGAAATCCGTGCATGGTTGCGCCCCGTATTACTGAATTTCGTGAAAAGCAAGAGGATTTTGCTGGAAGGAGTTACTTTCAAGAACTCACCGAGCTGGTGTCTGCATCCGTTGTCATGTGAAGACTTTACAGTGAATAATATTCAGGTAATCAATCCCTGGTATTCTCAGAACGGAGATGCACTCGATCTGGAATCTTGCAAGAATGCACTGATCCTGAATAGTGTATTCGATGCGGGTGACGATGCCATCTGTATCAAATCGGGCAAAGATGAGAACGGCCGCCGCCGCGGAGAACCTTGCCAGAATGTAATCGTAAAGAATAATACGGTATTACATGGGCATGGCGGATTTGTAGTAGGCAGTGAAATGTCCGGTGGTGTGAAGAATATCTATGTAGAAGATTGTACATTCCTGGGAACAGATGTAGGTCTGCGCTTCAAAAGTACCCGCGGACGTGGCGGTGTTGTAGAAAACATCTATATCAATAACATCAATATGATCAATATACCGAACGAACCGTTACTTTTCGACCTGTTCTATGGTGGCAAAGGAGCCGGAGAAGAATCGGAAGAAGATCTGCTGAGCCGTATGAAGACGGCGATTCCTCCTGTAACCGAAGAGACTCCTGCGTTCCGTGATATTCATATATCAAATGTCATTTGCAGAGGTTCGGGACGTGCGATGTTCTTCAACGGACTTCCGGAAATGCCTATCCGTAACGTAACTGTGAAGAATGTTGTGATGACGGAAGCTACTGACGGAGTCGTTATCAGTCAGGTAGACGGTGTCACACTCGAAAATATTTATGTAGAATCAACCAAAGGAAAGAATATACTGAATGTCAAAAGCGCCAAGAATCTGAAAGTCGATGGAGAGACTTATGAAGAGATTGACGCCAAAGGACAGATATTGAATTTCAAATAAGAGATTCCACCACAGAAAACCACAAAATCATTATATAGAGTAAAAAGCTCAAATAGCAGACTAATTTATCTTCCAAAGATAAGCCGGTCTGCTATTTTTTCAATTACTTTTGCAGAAAGAAATACGACGTATAATATCATGCCTTAAAATCATGAAGAAGAATATTTTTATCATCACACTCCTTGTCGGGTGCTGCTCTCTGTCCGCCTGGGCTCAAAAACAGGAGAAAACCATTACTGTAGAAGTAAACAATAACTGGAACCGTGCCAAGACGGATGAACCGGTAGTAATCAACTTGCGTGACTTGCATACCGGATTTAAAGTAAAGTCTGCCGTAGTAATGGAAGGAAGCACTGAAATTCCTTCTCAGCTGGACGACCTGAACAGAGACCGTAAGATGGATGAACTGGCATTCGTTACCAGCCTCCCTGCTCACGGAAGAAAAACATTTCAGGTAACCCTGTCTTCTGAAAAGAGTACGAAAACCTATCCGGCACGGGTTTATGCGGAAATGTTCATTGCTGACCCGAGAAAAGGAAAGCATCAGTCAGTACAGGCAATCACTGTCCCTGGTACAAGTAATATATATAGTATGGTCCGTCCTCATGGTCCTGTACTGGAATCGGAACTGGTAGGCTATCGTCTTTACTTTAACGAAAAACAGACACCGGATATCTACGGTAAGTTCAATAAAGGACTGGAAATCAAAGAATCTCAGTTCTACCCTACTGACGAACAGTTAGCAAGAGGATTCGGTGACGATGTCCTCCGGGTATTCGACAGTTGCGGTCCGGGTGCTTTCAAAGGATGGGACGGAAAGAAAGCAACTCATATCACTCCGGTGGCTACCCGTACGGAACGTATCATCTCTTACGGTCCGGTGCGTGTCATCGCAGAAATCGAAGTGACAGGCTGGAAATATCAAAATGCGGAATTGGACATGATGACCCGTTACACACTCTATGCCGGACACCGTGATCTTCGTATCGAGGCATTCTTCGACGAGCCGATTAAGAACGAAGTGTTCTGTACAGGCGTTCAGGATATTGTCGGTACCGCAGAATCTTACTCGGATCACAAAGGGCTTGTCGGCAGTTGGGGAACAGACTGGCCGGTAAACGATACCGTGAAATATGCCAAAGAAACAGTAGGTCTTGGGACCTGCATTCCCCAACGATATGTGAAATCGGAAGAGAAAGACAAAGACAACTACCTCTACACCATCACATCTCCGGGAAGCAAATACTTACAGTATCACACCACTTTCACTTCCATGAAAGAAACTTTCGGCTATAAGACACCGGAAGCATGGTTCGCTTATCTCCGCGAATGGAAAGAAGAATTGGTACATCCGGTAACGGTCAAAATAAAAGATATTCATTAAACAAAGCATACAAATACAGTTAAACAATCAAATACTGGAGTATTTACCAGTTTTTATACCGACTCTGCACAATTATTACTCCTTTGTGCGGAGTCTTTTTTTTACCTTTGCCCCATTGAGAGACTTCAACTGAATCTTTAATATCAAACTATTATACCTATATCATGAAACGATTGACACAGACTTTAGCTTTTTGCCTGCTAACTGTTTTCACTGCGGTAGCACAGAAAAACTATGTATCCGAAGTATGGGTTTCCGATCTCGGAAATGGTAAATACAAGAATCCGGTGCTCTATGCCGATTATTCCGATCCGGACGCTTGCCGCGTAGGAGATGATTTCTATATGACTTCTTCCAGCTTCAACTGTCTGCCGGGATTGCAGATTCTACATTCCAAGGATTTAGTGAACTGGACGATTATCGGAGCTGCTGTTCCCTATGCCCTCACCCCTATTGAAACACCGGAACGTCCGGAACACGGCAACCGTGTCTGGGCACCCAGTATCCGCCACCATAACGGAGAGTTTTATATCTTCTGGGGAGACCCGGACCAAGGCGCTTTCATGGTAAAAGCCAAAGACCCGCAAGGTCCGTGGACGGAACCTGTTCTGGTTAAACCGGGAAAAGGAATCATCGATACCTGCCCGCTTTGGGATGAAGACGGAAAAGTATATCTGGTACACGCCTATGCAGGAAGCCGCGCCGGACTGAAAAGTGTAATCACCATCTGTGAATTGAATAAGGAAGCGACCAAAGCCATCACCCCCTCACGCATTATCTTCGACGGTCACGAAGCACACCAGACGTGTGAAGGCCCGAAGTTTTATAAAAGGAACGGCTATTATTATATCTTCCATCCGGCAGGCGGTGTGCCAACCGGTTGGCAGGTAGTACTCCGTTCTAAAAATGTGTATGGTCCTTATGAATGGAGAACTGTACTGGCGCAGGGTGATTCTCCCGTCAATGGACCTCACCAGGGAGCTTGGGTAGACACTCCTTCCGGAGAAGACTGGTTCTTCCACTTTCAGGATGTAGGCGCTTATGGTCGCCTTGTTCACTTGCAACCGATGAAGTGGGTGAATGACTGGCCTGTAATCGGTATCGACAAAGATGGTGACGGTTGCGGCGAACCGGTAATGACCTACAAAAAGCCGAATGTAGGAAAGATATATCCCATCTGTACACCGCAAGAAAGCGACGAATTCGACGGATATATACTCTCTCCGCAATGGCAGTGGCACGCTAATATCAATGAGAAATGGGCATATTATGCCGGAGACAAAAGTTATGTCAGACTATACTCTTATCCGGTAGTAGCGGATTATAAGAATTTGTGGGATGTAGCTAATCTGTTGTTGCAAAAAACTCCTTCGGACAATTTCACCACCACAATGAAACTGACCTTCATGCCTAATCCCAAACTGAAAGGTGAACGTACAGGTTTGGTAGTAATGGGCAGGGATTATGCAGGATTGATTCTGGAAAATACGGACAAAGGTCTTGTGCTGTCTCAAATTGAATGTAAAAAAGCAGATAAAGGAGAAGCGGAACAGGTAAACTCTTCTGTCGGTCTTACCCAAAACACGGTATACCTAAAGGTACGTTTCAGTTGCGACGGCAAGAAAATTAAAGCCAGTGAAGGAGGTAACGACCTCATTGTGATGTGCAACTTCAGTTATAGCCTTGACGGAAAGAAGTTCTTGCCATTAGGCAACCCTTTTCAGGCAAGGGAGGGACAATGGATTGGCGCCAAAGTCGGCATGTTCTGTACCCGTCCGGCTATTGTTACCAATGATGGAGGATGGACAGATGTAGACTGGTTCCGAATTACAAGGAAATGATTCGTTTTTTATTCCTATCTTTGTAAGCAGAAAGAAAGGAAAACAGGATTAACATAAAAAAACAAGAAGTTCAATGAAGAAACTAGTCATTTTCGATTTGGATGGTACATTACTGAATACCATTGCCGACCTTGCACACAGTACAAATTATGCCTTGAATAAGTTAGGATATCCCACACATGAGATCGAGAAATATAACTTCATGGTAGGAAACGGCATCGACAAACTTTTTGAGCGTGCCTTGCCGGAAGGAGAAAAGTCCAAAGAGAATGTACTGCGCGTACGCAAGGAATTCGTCCCTTACTATGACATTCATAATGCCGATGACAGCCGCCCTTATCCCGGTATTCCGGAATTGCTCTCATACTTACAGGATGCAGGTATTCAAATTGCTGTGGCTTCCAACAAATATCAGGCAGCCACCCAAAAGTTGATTGACCATTATTTTCCGGAAATCCATTTTACCGCTGTGTTCGGGCAACGTGAAGGGATAAAGGTTAAACCCGATCCAACCGTTGTATTCGATATTCTGGAAGTTGCCAAAGTAACCAAAGAAGAAGTGCTGTACGTGGGTGATTCCGGCGTGGATATGCAAACGGCTGCCAATGCAAGAGTGACAGTTTGTGGAGTAACATGGGGATTCCGCCCACGTGCCGAACTGGAAGAATTCAGTCCTCAATATATTGTAGATACCGCTGAGGAGATCAAACGTCTTATTCTCTAATATCTGAATCTACAGAAAGATCTCATTCTTCAAGCTGTACGATAGATCTATGCGGATTATATCAACATAGATCTATCATGCAGCTATTTTTCTTCAATAACAGAACAATATTTTAAAGATTCTGCGCAGAGAATTGAAAACCGATTCCCGCATCATATAATTTACTATTTCTTTTTAACTTCAGAAAATCAATATCCGGCAGACTTCCATCCGCTTTGCGAGGCAATGTTAACTGAGCAGGATCCAAACTTACAAAATCATCCTCACCTACGGTCATATCTACAGGAAGAAAAGAATTATTGATAATCATACATTCCTCCCGATTCACATCGACAATATGTTTTCCTGCAGCCCTCGGCTTATATGACAAATTATTCCGAATAATATGATCATATCCGTCCACGTCCACTATTTCTCCGGCAGACTTACGATTCAGCATACAGAAATTAGACGGATTCTGATAACCGGTATTATTGAACCAGGAAATTCCTCCCAAATGGTGATTGGCATAAAATCCTTTGTTCTTGTTTTTATATGCCAGACAATTCTTCACTACATGGTGTGGAATCTCATTCGGCATCTTCACTTTTGAGCGCATACCATAGCCACCCGCTTTAAACCCTGTACCATCTCCCGCACCCACAAATCCTCCGGGCTTATATCCATTATAAAACGCCCAGCAATCTTCAATCGTATAAGCTGCTTGTGCCTTTATCAAATCAAAACCGTCATCACTGTTGTACCAGGCCCGACATCCTTTAAACACATTTCCCGTATAGGAGGCAGAAGCCGGATGCCCACCGAAGCCATCCACATTTCCACCGGTACCATTCTCAGATACAGGGTCATAATTATTATAAGCATCACAGTTCAGTACGAGATTATGACTTCCC
This sequence comes from Bacteroides sp. MSK.20.82, assembly GCF_019052485.1. NCBI lineage: Bacteria > Pseudomonadati > Bacteroidota > Bacteroidia > Bacteroidales > Bacteroidaceae > Bacteroides > Bacteroides sp. MSK.20.82. Next base: position 83,207 of record NZ_JAHQUN010000015.1, on the reverse strand, counting down.
CGCACCAAATAAAAACCAATAGCCATGCCATCGTGCATCGCCAGATTCTCGTAAATATTATGATTTCCACCTTGATTGTATATACACTCCGACTGAGTATGCTCCCGGATAGTAACCTGTGTTTTGATAATCTCAAAATTGCGGAAATGGAGGTAAGAGCCTGATACATAAAAGACAGATACCCGTTTACCCTCCGGCTTTACTTCAGTCAGATTGAATATCGGACGTTCATCCTGATAACCTGTATAGCAGATTCTCTTGGCCTGAGTGCCACTTTTATTCATTTCAAAAACATAAGCGCGCAAATGATCTCCTCCCATCATCTGCTCTTCCCGTATCCGATACTCGCCTCCGCGAATATATACCGTATCTCCGGGAACGACTTTTGACTGCGCTTTTTGTAAAGTAGCGAAAGGTTTGTCAAGCGTGCCCGCATTTGAATCATCACCATTGGTAGCTACAAAATAATTCGTAGCCGAAAGAGACAGGAAACACTCCATAAAAAAAAGACTAATACCTATATGCTTTTTCATTATGCTTATATTTTAAAACCTATTGAAAACTGATTTCCATTTTACTGTTGTTAATGTGCTTCTTTATTACCTGACTCTTATCTTCTACCTCTAAACAAATATTCTGTAACCGGAAGTTTTTTCCAGTTACCGTTTTCATGCCGCTAAATTACAGCTTTCTTTATAGTTTAGAATGTACATGCGTACACAAAGCCTAGAAAATCGTATTTCACCTGAGATTTACATCAAGAATGAACGATAATACATCGTTTCTTTATTTTTCCGTACGCTATTACATCCTCTATTCTAAAAAGAAAATTAACTTTGTAACCATTAATAATAATGTAGAATCGTAGAAATCAAATATGAAAAATGCACTGCTGATATTCGCATTCTTATCTTTCTATCTCAGTTCAGTACATGCATCTGTCGAGATACGTTCGAACAAACTGACCACCGGTGACGGACTGGCGAATAATTCCATCCGATATATGTTTCAGGACAGCAAGGGATTTATGTGGATGGGAACCGTCAACGGATTAAGCTATTATGACGGCAACTCTTTTGTCAGTATCTACCCGGACCCTAATCTGCCGATTTCATTGGCCGACCCACGCATCCGGAATATGGAAGAAGACTCTAACGGTTTTTTATGGATCGCCACCCTCTCTTCTTTATATAGCTGTTACGATTTAAAACATGGGCGCTTCGTCGATTTCACCGGTTGCGGAGAATACAAACAGAGCTATTCGAAAAAAATCATTGCATCCGACCAGTCTATCTGGTTGTGGGATAACAATAACGGATGCCGTCGTGTCGTCTATCAGGATGGCCAGTTCTCGTCGCAGGCATACAAAAAAGAATTAGGCAACCTATCTTCTGACGAGGTACTGTTTGTCTACGAAAGCAATGACAGCCCCGGACATGTATGGATAGGAACCAAGCAAGGATTATGGAAATACCATGACGGCAAACTGGAAGCAATGGATACACAGGGAGAAAGCTGGGAACATATCTTTTCTTATGACCAATATACCTGCATTATTACCGGAAAAAAAGAAATCTACCGCCACTCTCTTTCCAATAACCGACTGGAGAAAATCGCTTCATTAACCGAACTCGGAGATACAGGTGTAATCACCGGAAGCCTCCGCCTGCAACATCAATGGGTGATGTTTACCGCCACTGGCAGTTACATCCTAGATCCCGTAACGGGAAAGCTGCGCCGGTTCTCCCGCCTGAATATTAAAAACGGTAACGTCACCAGAGACAATAAAGGGAATGCATGGGTACACAACTATACCGGCAACGTATGGTATGTCAATACCAGCACTGGCGACATCAAACATTTTCAGTTTCTTTCATCCGAGCATTTGGGATATATCGATGTAGAACGTTACTCTATCATTCATGATTCACGGGATATCATCTGGATTACGACTTACGGAAACGGACTCTTTGCCTACGATCTGAATACCGGCGATCTGCAGCACTTCACTTTTGAAGTCAGTCACTCCAGCCATATCAATTCCAATTATCTGCAATATATCATTGAAGACCGTTCCGGGGGTATCTGGGTGAGTTCCGAATTCTCCGGATTATCTCATCTGGAGATTCTGAATAAAGGAACGTTACGTATCTATCCGAATGGCGAAGATGCTTCTGACCGCTCCAACACGATACGTATGCTTTTACGTGGCAAAAACGGTAATGTATATATGGCAAACCGCATGGGTACCCTATATGAATATGATGCCGACCTGAAAAATATACTTCGTAGAGAGAAGTTTACACATAACGTATACAGTATGTGCGAAGATAATGAAGGACAGTTATGGTTGGGTATGCGTGGTATAGGATTACGTATCGGGGCTGACCAATGGTACCGATATAACAGTAAGGATAATAACTCCTTATCAAACGACAATGTCTACTTAATCTACCGTGACCGCAAAGGGCGGATGTGGATAGGAACATTTGGCGGAGGATTGAATCTGGCTGTCAAAACAGGCAACGGTTATCAATTCAAGCATTTCTTTCAAGACAGTTATGGAGAAAAACGGGTACGCGTCATACAGGAAGACCGCAACGGTATGATGTGGGTGGGTACCAACAACGGTATTTATATCTTCCATCCGGACTCACTGATCAACTCCCCCAAGAATTACGTACTTTACAATCATGTCAATGAAACATTCCCCAGCAATGAAATCCGCTGTCTGGTGAATGATCATGAAGGAAATATGTGGATTGGAACAACGGGAGCAGGCTTTGCCATCTGCTATCCGGGAAATGACTACCAACATCTGACTTTCGATTGTTATAGTATTAAAGACGGATTGCCCAACGGAGTCATACAGTCGATTGTTGAAGATCAGGACAACAAAATGTGGATTGCGACCGAATATGGCATTTCCCGCTTCACCCTCGCCACCAAGCAAATAGAGAATTATTATTTTTCTTCACATACACTAGGGAATGTATACTCTGAAAATACGGCTTGCATAAATGCTGACGGAAGATTACTTTTCGGTACGAACTACGGCCTGGTAGTTCTCGATGCCAATAAAGTGGAAAACATGGAAAAACTTGCATCGACCGTATTCACAGGGCTTCACATCAATGGAGCGCATATGTTGCCCGGTATGGATGATTCCCCTCTCAACGAAACCATGTCCTATACAGGGCAGTTAAACTTGAAACATTATCAAAATTCATTTGTCATTGCCTTTTCAACATTCAACTTTTTAAGCGGAGCATCCAAATATTCTTATCGGATGCCTCCATATGATTCGGAATGGAGCATCCCTTCAGCACAAAATTTGGCAACGTACCGTAATCTTCCTCCCGGTAAATACCAGTTGCAAGTGAAAGCCTGCAATGTAGCCGGCGTATGGGGGGAAGAAAGTACTATGGAGATTGTCATAGCTCCTCCTTTCTGGCAGACGACCTGGGCCTATCTGATTTATCTGGTATTCATTGGAATCGTCTGTTATTTCAGTTTCCATATCATACGAAATTTCAACAGATTACGCAATCGCATCGCTGTTGAGAAGCAATTGACCGAATATAAGCTGGAATTCTTCACCAATATATCCCACGAATTCCGTACACCGCTTACTCTGATTCAAGGTGCTCTCAACAAGCTAATCAATATAGAGAATCCTCCCAAAGAGATGCAACGTCCTTTAAAAACCATGGATAAAAGCACTCAGAGAATGTTACGCCTCATCAATCAGCTACTTGAATTCAGAAAGATGCAGAAAAACAAACTGGCCTTATCTTTGGAAGAGACGGACGTCATTGCTTTCCTTTATGAAATCTTCCTGAGTTTCAAGGATACAAGCGAGTCCAAAAACATCGATTTCAGTTTTGAGCCGTCACAACCTGCTTATAAAATGTTTATTGATAAAGGCAATTTAGACAAGGTTACCTACAACCTCCTATCCAATGCTTTCAAGTATACTCCTTCTAACGGAAAGATTATATTCAAAATAGATATTCAGGAAGACAAGCAACAGCTTCGTATACAAGTCATAGATAACGGGATCGGCATACCCAAAGAAAAACGTTCTGAACTGTTCAAGCGTTTCATGCAAAGCAGCTTCTCTCATAGCAGTGTCGGAGTAGGTCTCCACTTGACACACGAACTGGTACAGGTACATAAAGGTAATATCAGTTATGATGAAAATGAGGGAGGCGGTTCTGTCTTTACCGTCCTATTGCCGACTAATTCTGATATCTATCAGGAGAAAGATTTCCTGATTCCCAATCAGTTATTAACCGAAGAAGAGGAACAGCACTCCAAAGATTTTCTCAGAAATGAAACGTCAGAGGATACTTTCCAGCCTCCTGTCGATCCTTTGAACAAACGCAAAGTTTTGATTATAGAAGATGATACTGATATCCGTGAATTCCTAAGAGAAGAAATAGGAGTTTACTTTGAAGTTGAAGTAGCTGCTGACGGAACATCCGGTTTTGAAAAAGCAAGTACGTATGATGCTGATTTAATTGTTTGTGACGTTCTGATGCCGGGAATGAATGGATTTGAAGTGACACGCAAACTTAAAAATGAATTTACCACCAGCCATATCCCCATCATATTACTGACTGCCCTCAATATAGAAGAGAAATATCAGGAAGGAATTGAATCCGGAGCTGATGCGTATATCACGAAGCCATTCAATGTCTCTTTACTACTGGCAAGAATCTTCAAGTTAATCGAGCTACGGGATAAACTGCGCCAAAAATATTCTAACGAACCGGGATTGGCTCATTCCATTATCTGTACCAATGACAAGGATCAGAAGTTCTCGGTAAAGCTGAATGAAGTATTGAATGAGCACATGACCGATACCGATTTTTCGGTCAATGACTTTGCCGGAATAATGGGACTAGGACGTACTGTATTCTATAAAAAAGTACGGGGAGTGACCGGTTATTCTCCTTACGAATATTTACGTGTCATGCGGATGAAAAAGGCTGCTGAAATGTTATTGACAGAAGATCTCACCATAGCCGAAGTCGCCTATAGCGTAGGTATCAACGATCCGTTCTACTTCAGTAAATGTTTCAAGAACCAATTCGGGGTATCTCCATCTGCCTATCGGAAAAAGCTGTCTGAAGATGAAAATGAACCCATAAATGATGCCGACGTATGATCTTACAGGTTTTCCGTACTAATTTAAGGGGTGTTTCTTTCATTGATGTACTTTCTTTGCCAATGAAAAATTAATCATTAAGAAATCATGAGAAACAAACTCTTTCTATTTGTATTTCTGTTTGCAGTGCTGGCTATTGTTGATAGTCACGCTTTCGAACGCAAAAAATACAATTTCAACAGTGAATGGCGTCTGCAAATCGGAGACTTTCCCGAAGCTAAACAATCTCAATTCGACGATAGCCGGTGGAAAGCGGTCACTTTACCGCATGCCTTTAATGAAGATGAAGCCTTCAAAGTGTCCATCGAACAGCTGACGGACACAGTGGTATGGTATCGGAAACACTTTCGGATTCCGGCTTCCGGTAAAAAACAAAAAGTATTCATCGAATTTGAAGGAGTGCGCCAAGCCGGTGACTTCTATTTGAACGGACAATATCTGGGAAAGCACGAAAACGGAGTAATGGCGGCAGGCTTCGACCTGACACCTTATATTAAAGAAGGTGACAATGTACTGGCAGTACGTACGGACAATGACTGGATGTATCGCGAAAAAAGTACTAACTCCAAGTTCCAGTGGAACGACCGTAACTTCAACGCAAACTACGGTGGTCTGCCCAAGAATGTATTCTTGTACGTTACAGATGAAGTGTATCAGACTCTTCCTTTATACAGTAATCTGAAAACTACCGGAGTTTATATTTATGCTAAAGACATCGACGTAAAAGGACGCACTGCCACCATCCATGCAGAATCGGAAGTAAAAAACGACAGTCGTGAACCACGCCAATTTAGCTACCAGGTGGTCTTGCTGGATGCTGACGGCAAACAGGTGAAAAGCTTCGAAGGTGAGAAAGTAACCTTACAAGGTGGCGAAACAAGGGTAGTGAAAGCTGCTTCCAAAGTAAATAATCTCCATTTCTGGAGTTGGGGATATGGGTATCTTTATACTGTCCAGACGATTCTAAAAGACAATAAGAATCAAGTCTTTGATGAAGTAAGTACTCGTACAGGTTTTCGCAAGACACGATTTGCAGAAGGCAAAATATGGTTGAATGATCGTGTGATCCAGATGAAAGGATATGCACAGCGCACCAGTAATGAATGGCCGGCGGTAGGCCTGTCCGTTCCGGCATGGCTTAGTGACTACTCCAATGGCCTGGTAGTAAAAGGCAATGGTAATCTGGTACGCTGGATGCATGTTACCCCATGGAAACAAGACGTAGAGTCCTGCGACCGTGTAGGCCTGATTCAAGCAATGCCGGCAGGAGATTCCGAGAAAGACCGTACAGGACGCCAATGGGATCAGCGTACAGAACTAATGCGCGATGCGATTATCTACAACCGTAATAATCCAAGTATCTTATTTTATGAATGTGGAAACAAAGGTATCAGCAGAGAGCACATGATAGAAATGAAAGCTATCCGTGATCAATACGATCCTTTTGGCGGACGTGCTATCGGCTCTCGTGAGATGCTGGACATCCGTGAAGCCGAATATGGCGGAGAAATGCTTTATATCAACAAGAGTGAACATCACCCGATGTGGGCTACAGAATATTGTCGTGATGAAGGTTTGAGAAAATATTGGGATGAATACAGCTATCCTTTCCACAAAGAAGGAGACGGACCGTTACATCGTAACCAACCTGCAACAGACTACAATCACAATCAGGACATGCTGGCGATAGCAATGATCCGCTGTTGGTATGATTATTGGCGTGAGCGTCCAGGGACAGGTCGCAGAGTCAGTTCCGGAGGGGCCAAAATCATTTTCTCGGATACCAACACACACCACCGTGGTGAAGAAAACTATCGCAGAAGTGGAGTAACGGACCCTATGCGCATCGAAAAAGATGCTTTCTTTGCACATCAGGTCATGTGGAACGGATGGGTAGATACAGAAGAAGACAATACCTATATCATCGGTCATTGGAACTATCCCGCAAATACAGTAAAACCGGTCTATGTCGTTTCTACAGGTGAAGAAGTGGAACTGTTCCTGAACAGTCAGTCACTAGGAAAAGGCAAACGCGAATACAATTTCCTGTTCACTTTTGACAATGTGGCTTTTAAAGCCGGTAAACTGGAAGCTGTCAGCTACAACAAGGCCGGTAAGGAAATAAGCCGCTACGCAGTAAGTACCGTTGGTGAACCTGCCGGACTGAAACTGACAACGATACAAAATCCGGAAGGATTCCATGCGGACGGAGCTGACCTGGCATTAATACAGGTAGAAGTGGTAGATAAAGATGGAAAACGCTGTCCGCTTGACAACCGTACCATTCAATTCGACCTGAAAGGGAATGCCGAATGGCGCGGAGGCATCGCACAAGGAAAAGACAATTATATTCTTAATACCAGTCTCCCTGTGGAATGTGGTATTAACCGTGCTCTTATCCGCAGCACTACCCAAGCCGGCAAGATCACTCTGACCGCTAAGGCAGAAGGGCTCCCCAGCGCTACAATTACATTAGAAACCCTTCCCGTCAAAGTTAGCAACGGATTGAGTACTTATTTGCCTCAGATGACTCTGAAAGGTAATCTGGATAAAGGAAAGACTCCCCTTACCCCATCTTACAAAGACACAAAACGTGATATACGTATTGTATCCGCCAAAGCCGGAGCCAACAATGAGACTGTAAACCAAAGCTTCGACGATAATGAAAGAAGCGAATGGATGAATGACGGCAAGCTCAGCACCGCATGGATTACATATACGCTCGAAAAAGAAGCTGCAATAGATGATATCTGTATCAAATTGAATGGATGGCGTTCACGCAGTTATCCTTTGGAAGTGTTTGCCGGCAATACTATGATCTGGAGTGGAGATACGAATAAAAGCCTGGGGTATGTTCATCTTAATGTGGAAAAGCCGGTACGTTCCAAACAAATTACCATCCGTCTGAAAGGTAATACCAGCGATCAGGATGCTTTCGGACAGATCACTGAAGTTGCGGCAAAAGCAGCAAATGATATGGAACTCGAAGCAAAAGCGAACAAGAATAATGCTAATCTGAGAATTATTGAAATAGAGTTTCTGGAAGCAATCAAATAGAATAAAACATTTTCTCCCACCATAAAGGAGATATGTAAAAGAAGGTGTCACAAAAACCATATTGCCCCATAGGAACAAAAGATTAGTACGGAGAAACAACCGTCAATGAACCGTTCAGTAAGCTATTATGCAGGCTAGATTAATGTATCCGGTCAGTAACAATAGATTGTTTCATGTACGTGGTCCCATCAGTCTACGTACATGAGCCATTGGGTTTACGTACGTGAGCCGAACGGTTCATGAACATGGAACGAAGACATAAAACCGACTTAACAGATTAATCAAACCTTGCTTGCATATTAAGGTTACCGGGCTTTGTTCTTAATGTAAGCAGCATACCTTGGAAACATTAAGGTGTAAACAGCGTACATTGACGCCCAAAATGATGTTTTTAACACATGCAGGCGAAATCCTCAAGCTGATTATCTATTAACTGATAATCAATACTTTAAATAAAAGATTCATCAAGGAGAGGTGACAATAAGAATGGAAGATACATTCTATTGTCACCTTATTATCACCCTCTATTGTCACCCCTATCTTCTTTATTATAAAACACTTAAATCAGAAAAGTGACAAGTGACAATAACAATGGATAAATATTTCCTATGTATATGTTTAAACAGAAATGAGTGTAGTCTGAAACTACCAGCTATTTCTTTATTAGTTTCTTAACTTCTTTAGCATAGCGTTTGCCTAAAGTAATCTGGCTTGCTGCATCAAAATGAGGATCCGTTTCATCCTTCAACGGAGTAAGTCCTTCGGAAGACACACAAGCACTATGGGGCAAAAAAGTGGAGATCTCTTTTATCATGTCATTAAAGGGTTTTGTACCTTCGGGAATATAAGGTTTCTTTGTCCAGTTCCATTGTGCTATTTGTCCTACGACAACTGGTAAATCAGGCATTCCCAGGTCATTACGTAAGTCTGTCATCAGCTGAATAATCTTCTCTTTATATGCTTCCGGATGATGACAATCGGCTTCTCCCTGATGCCAGATAATTGCTTTCAATGTACCATACTTCATTGCTTCTTTTGCACGTCGTATTGCTTCATCATAATATCCGCCGGACTGTTTGGCATTCTTAACCCATGAACGAATCGAAGATCCTCCCCGTGCATTGACGATTAAGCCTACCGGATGTTTTTTAGTAGCCATCGTCTTGGCAAATCCATATGCAGGTCCTACTTGTTGCCAGCTAAGTCCTTTTCCTATCGTAGAATAGCGGTTCAAGGGATTCACTGCGGGTTCGAACTGATCATCTGCATTCAGCAGGTATACATTTTGTAGAGTATCCATCACTTCCGGTGATAATTTCCCTCTCCCTGCCATATTCGACTGTCCAATGCAAAGATACAGATCCAGAGTCTTCAGCGGTTTCTCAGCGTGTGCTTCCGATCTTCCCCATACTAGCACACATAAAAGGAAGAGGCCACATAGATAATTTGTTTTCATTATTTTATTGATTTTATTATCAGGTTAAACTTTATTCGTACACACCCCTAATTAAAATGAATTTTAATAGTTCCTCCATAAGGATTAAAGTCAAACATAACTTTATTCCCATTTATATACACAGGTAATTCTTTCCTGCCTTGCTTCACCAGAATTCCATTCATAGTTTCCCCTTGAATCACCATCGTCAATGGCTCAGCAAACAGTTTTCTATCTAATTTCAACTTGGGAGTAATTGTCATACCATTCTTTTTATTAGAGACTTTCAATTGTATCTCCTCCCTTTCTTTGATATAAGATGCCACTTCACAGAAGGTACCTACCCAAATCTGATCTTCCATACTTTTCACTTTATCCAAATGTTCCCAAAATAAAGAAGGCGATTTGAAAGCATCATATCCATAATTAATGCCGTGCGTCATACCTACTCCCCAATCTTCCGCTTTCATCAAATCCTTCAACCATTTGTCAAACCGTTCGGGAGTTGACTTTCCTCCGATTGAAATTTGTTTAGTACGTGTAGCGACCCTGCCTTTAGAAGCCATACTGACTATTTCTTCTGTCTTATAATTATATGGGTAACAATAGGTACGAGGTACAATGCCAATATTAGCATAAATAGCACTATCATTCTTTTCTATCTCCGATTTAACTTGCTCTATAGTCAATCGTTTGGCATTCTTATGTGCCCAGCTATGGCTGGAAACCTCATGTCCTTTCTTTGACATTTCACGCAACTCATCCCAAGTCATTCGAGGTACCTTTGCAGATGCACCTTGTTCCGTATAATAGCCGCATACCCAGAAAGTACCTCTAAAACCACGTTTCTCCAACTCAGGGGCAGCTACAGTTGAATGTTCTGCCAACCCATCATCAAATGTATAACTGATAGCACAAGCTCTGTCTCCTTTATATTTGGCGACATATACATGAGGATCATCCGAAAGAGTCTTTTTAATTTGTTCATATACCTGTTTACCCATAGACTCGGCAGAAACCTGATTAAAATGAAGTTTATCTCCCAGTAGTTCCGCTTCCGACATATCAATCAGATAAGCGTTCTTATCTTCTTTTGCATAGCGACGCATTCCTTCCTCAACATCACTATTATACCTCTTGTTTTTCCTGGATACGGTACCAAATATAAATGGAAGTTCAGAGTAATCTTTTCCGGTTTTCTCTGTCAGGTGGTTACGCACATAGGAAACTACTCCTTTCAGATTCTGATAATATTCTTTTCCGTGCTCATAATCACTTTCTCCCTGATGCCAAACGAAAGCATCAATCTGATAACCTTGCTTTAGTTTGGAAAGTGTCTGATCAATACTCGCATCAATATTGGCAATCAAAGAAAGTAATAAAGATTTTCCTTTCTCACTGGTAGCTGTATTCTCTGCCAACCATTTCGGGTCGGCAGACCAGTAAGTTCCCCGAAAAGGAGTAGTAACAGGAGCAGCTATGGCAGTGCCACCGATAGCCCACTTGATAACATAAAAATCTTCCTGAAACAACTGTTCCAACCAATAATAAGCAATCGCATCATATCCCCAAGTATAAGGCTTACTTTTAGGATGACTCAATGGCCAAAATGGAACAAACATACCATCTGTACGATTATGGGCAATATGGCAATATTTGTAGGCTCCCGCAGTATACGTACTATCCACAGCCATTGCCTTTATATAATCCGGTAAACGATTGTTAGGTACTCGTCCATCCGTGTTTGACTGACCAGCTGTTATTATAACATGTGCAGGCTTCTGCCCTCTCGCCTGAATATAACAAAAGCCTAATACAAAAAACAAGATAAAAAAGAGTGTTCTCATGATCAATGATCCTTTAATTTTATAGTAATATTCTCCTGCAAAAATAAGGGTACTTTTACTATTCGACCATAGACTATTGTACACAAATACAAGGTCGATCATTCACATCGGGCACTACAGAGAAGATTTAAACTACCATTTAGAAAGCTTGGTTACTCAAGCTTCTGCCGTCTCATTTTCTCCCTGTTCTTTCATTTCACCGCGTTGATATACGGACGGTGCTACCCCAAACTGAGTCTTAAAGCACTTACTAAAATAGAACGGATCGCTGATGCCAACCTTGTAAGCAACTTCCGCAACAGTCAGATTCTCACCAGACAATAACAACTCAGCCGCTTTTTTCATTCGTACAACCCGCAAATATTCATTGGGAGAATACCCCGTCACTCCGCGCAGTTTTCTATAAAATACCGTTCGTCCTAATTTCATCAATTGAGCAAACTCATCAATAGAGAATTCCGGACGAGAAAGATTCTGTTCCAGTACAACAGCCAATCGGTCGGCAAATTCCTTATCACGGTCAGTAGAGCATACGGCAGCACGAACAATTCCCGGCTCACTGGAGAATTTCTCCCGCAACTTATCACGCTGTTCTATCAAGCGGAATACGCGTGCCAACAGAAGTTTTATACTGAACGGCTTCGCAATATAGGCATCAGCACCGGCTTCAATTCCTTCCAGATGTTTTTCCGGAGAATTCAATGCTGTCAGCAAGATAATCGGGATATGACTTGTCGCAAAATCAGATTTCAATTTCTTTGTCACTTCAAATCCGGTCATTCCGGGCATCAGTACGTCACAAATAATCAAATCAGCATCATAGGTACGAGCCTTCTCAAATCCGGAAGTTCCGTCAGCAGCTACTTCAACTTCAAAATAAACTCCTACTTCTTCTTTCAAAAATTCACGGATATCATTATCATCTTCTATAATCAATACTTTACGCTTATTCAAAGGCTCTGCTATTTTCTCCGGTTCCGGTAGTTCTTCCGAAAGTTCCAGTAAATGATGTGCCTGCCCGCCTGCCTCTTTCAACAAGACATTACCGGGAATAAGGAAATCTTTCTCCGAATAAACACTTTTGTCCGTCGGGATACAAACGGTAAAGACAGAACCTCCGCCGTCATTGTCTTTATATTCAATCGTACCTTTATGCACCTGTACCAATTCATAACTCAGATGCAAACCAACTCCGATACTATCACCGGAAAAACTACTCTGCATAAATCTCTTGAACAACTCATTTTGCTTCTCTTTTGGAATACCAACACCTGTATCTGCTACTTGAATCTGCAATGTCTTCTTCACTTCATCTACCGTAACAGAAAGTATAATCGTACCGTTCGAAGGGGTATATTTAAAAGCGTTAGACAACAGGTTATAAGTCACTTTATCCAGATTACCCTTATCAAGAAACATCTTGTAAGACGGTATAGACGGAATAAAACGGAAATTCATATTCTTTTGCTCCGCTACATCACCGAAACTCAGGAAGATTTCATAAAGGAAAGCAATCACATCCGTTTCTTCCAAAGAGAGCGCCAACTTATTATTCTGCATCTTGCGGAACTCCAATAACTGATTGATCAGCCTCAACATTCGCTGAGTACTTTTATCCATCGTTTTGAGCGGGTGTATCAGATCACGGGGAATATCAGCAACCCGTTGAATCTTTTCCAACGCTCCTTGAATCAAAGTTAACGGAGTACGAAATTCATGGGAAATATTAGTAAAGAAAACCAGCTTATATTCCGTCAACTGTTTTTCCACATTAATACGATTACGCAGACTGTTAAAGTTACGCACAATACGGAAAGTAAAATATAAAGTTACAATCAGCAGCAGCACATATCCCAACATAGCCCAGTTCGTCTTCCAGAAAGGAGGCACAATGACAATCTTCAAGGTTGTTTCACTTTCATTCCAAACACCTGCTCCATTACATGACTTCACATGAAGTACATAAGTACCTGGGTTCAAATATTTAAAAGAAGCAAAATTCAACGGAGAAGGTGTGCTCCATCCCTTATCATAGTTTTCCAGCCAGTACATATACTTTGTACGTCCGCTGTCCGAATAGTCAAAAGTAGAGAAATCTATCAAGAATGAATTCTGAAAATACTTCAAAGTAATTTCATCCGAATAAGCAAGCGATTGTTTCAATGGAGAATCCCCCATAGTAGGATTTATCTGGGTACCATTCACATGCAAATCTGTAAAGACCACCGGAGAAAAAGTTTCGCTATCCTGAATTTTATCAGGATCAATGACAAGCAGACCGTAATTTGTGCCGAAAAGCAATTTTCCATCTACTCCCACACAAGCACTATTCTCACTATAAACATTACCCAAAGTATAGGAAGAAAAGAAATAATTTTCAAAAGAATGATTAGTCGGGTTAAACTTAGAAATACCATATTCCGTAGCTACCCATAAGTTTCCGTTATTGTCCCCCAAAATTGATTGAATCACATCATTAACCAATCCTTCAGAGGTTCCGTAATGTTCATATTTCAATGAACGGTAATTATCTTCCGGCTCACAAAGATTCAAGCCGGAGCCAGATGTCCCCACCCACATACGTCCTTTCGTATCACGGTAGATACATCTGATTTCATTGCTGCAAAATGTACCGTTTGTATAATTGAACAGATGATAATCGTCACTGTCAGCTATCAATGAATCCGGATGAAAGATGCACACACCCTCACTGGTGCCCACCCAGATCATTCCATTATCGTCTTCTTCTATTACTCGCACCATACGCAGACCAAACTTCTGCTGTAAAAAATGACGGAATTTATACTTGCCATCAGTCGTCGGTTCTGCCAGTTCAAGCCCACCGCCAAAGGTACCTATCCACATACGGTCTTTCCGGTCACGAAAAAGAGAAAAGACATTATTTTCTGATAACGAAGCCGGATCCGAGACTTCATTGCGATACCATGAATCTCCGATCTTCAATCCATTTCCACGGGTTCCCACCCACATTTCGCCTTGATTATCTTCTGCTATCGCATAAATATTGGAATGGAAATACTGATTGGACATTTTGGAATGAAGATTCGAGTCAAACGTATATAATCCGCCTTTACGTGTTCCGACCCAAATATCCCCATCCGGCATTTTAGTCAACATACGAATCGTATTCGAGCGATCAAATAATTCACGGGATTCGGGATAAATACGCGAGGTTCCTTCATTCAGAACTGAAATACGGGATAAACCGGAATACTCTGAACTTACCCAAATACCTCCGGCACGATCCTCCATCACATATAACAGAAAATCCGAACTTATATGACTCTGATCATTTATATTAGCCAGAAAATGTTCTAACTTATCCTCTGTCGTGTCATAGGCAAGCAATCCGTTACCATAAGTAGAAATCCAAATGATTCCCCGGGAATCATGGACAATATGATAACGTTCATAATCAATGTATCCCAGTTTATCTTCAGGTATCAACTGAAATTCTTTTCTTGCTCCATTCTTGGCCAAAATATAAGTGACACATCCCGTATGATTATATATCCAGAAGTCACCATGATTATCACAAATCACTTCACCATTTCTGATGTTCAGACCGGAGTCCACACTGATCTTGCGTGTATTGAAATCATAGTTAAAAACCCCGGTATTGGTAAGGATGACCCATTTATCGTTCAACAGGAAGTTTCCCGTAGGTGACGTCTTACCCGCAACAGCAGAAAGCGAACCGACTTTTGTCAGTTTTTGCTTTGTAGTCTGATAGCAGTAGATGTCTCCGTCCGCTGTCAGAAAATACATATCATTCTTGAATGCCAGAGAAGAAGTAAAATGGAGTAATCTGTCTTCTACCTTATACTGTCCGTCGGATACGGAAACTAAGCCACGCTGTGTCCCGATCCAGATTCGTCCGCCGGCATCTTCATTTACAAACTGTACCCGGTTATCCGGAAGATTTCCACGCTCCGTCTTAAATTCCGTAGACACCATCTGTCTGTCTTTCTGATGGACCATTCTGAGACAACCATTGCCGGAATGTCTGAGCCATACATCCCCATTAGCAGCAACAAATATAGACGAATAATTCTTTTCCAGCGCACCAGTCCCCGTATAGTCTACAAAACAGGCACGTTGCAAGTCATAACAACTGAACAATTCCGGAGTTGTAGAGATCCATAAAAAACCATTTTTGTCTTCGGTAAGGTCATAAATCCGATTATCAGCCAAAGAGACTTTATCACCGATTTCCGGACGGAAAGTCAGAAAAGAGTTGCCATCATAGCGGCTTAACCCATTTAGGGTAGCCAACCACAAGAAGCCTTTGCTATCCTGATACAGGTACCGAACTGAGTTATTCGGAAGTCCGTCACTTGTTCTCATTTGTTTGGAACGGAGTTCAATGCCGCCGTAAGCCGCATTGAAAACAAGAGTCATGAACAATGTGAAAAGTAATATGCGCCTCTGTGTCATATAGATTCTAAGATTAATGATAAATGCCAGACAAAAATAGTCAAGATAGTTGAAATAATAAAGAAACAATCCATAAATAGTATCAGGAGGATGCTTGTTTTTTAATCAAACATCCCCCTGATATCAATTCTGTCTAAGGGTTCTAGTCCATATGAAAGACTTCCGGCAATGGTATTGAAACCGGTGAATTGTCCGGATTCACTTCCATGATATCTGCCATATAATCCCACCATTTCTGTACAATCTCTGTGTTGCCCAAGTCCTGCGAACCTCCTTCTCCTTCTGTTTTCTGGAAAGCAAATAGAATATTGGTTTCTTTATCCCAATATATAGAATAATCCGACACCCCATTTTTTGAAAGCAGTGCTTTTAATTCAGGCCAGATAGCGGCATGCCTTTTTTCGTATTCTGCTTCATAGCCCGGTTTCAGATACATTTTGAATGCTTCTCGTTTCATGGTTCCTATATTTTAAAGTTAATCTTTTATTTATTCACTATCTACCGCAAAGATAGGAGCTGTCGTCTTCTGCTTTTCCTGATAATATTGCACGGCACTGTCATTCATCTGAGGATGTTGGGTGTTGAGCAAACGAATCATTTCCGCACCTGCCCAAAGCACCGGTCCGTATCCATGCGCCGCATATACATTGACCGGACGATAATAATAGAAAGCCGGATCGAAAGCCATACCGGTGCCTACGCAAGTGCCTTCCACCTGTCCTTCTTCATTTATCTTTCCGGCGACGGCATGCCATCCCAACTGGGCAACAGGACCATACGCTATCGCATCAATCCAACCTTTATTAATGGCGTGTGCCAGACAATATACATAGATAGCAGTTGCAGAAGTTTCCAGATAAGAATCATTGCAGTCGAGCAACTGGTGCCAAAATCCTTCTCCACTTTGCAACGCCGTCACTCCGCGCACATGAGCACGGAAATAATCCATCACCTTCGGACGTTGGGGATAATCTTCCGGCAATACATCCAGCAGTTCACAAGCTGTCAGCAGCGCCCATCCATTGGCACGTGCCCAGCAAAAAGCCGGATGATCCGTACTGCTTTCCACCCATCCGTGTCTGTACAATCCCTTTTCGGGGATAAACATACGGTCTGCAAATTGCAGGAATTGCTTCACGGCTTCTGCCAGATATTTATTCTTCGCTTCCTTATCATAACGACTCATCTGCGCTACCGCCGGAATGCCCATAAACATATCATCCAGCCAAAGAGTATTCCGCTGAGGACGATTACGGGCAAACGTTCCGTCTGCCAGACGATATTCTTTGTTGATGATAAAATCAAAGTAATTCTGAATTAATCCGTCAACCGGAAGAGACTCGTCTTTCAACCGTAATTTAATCATGGCAGTACATACGGCTCCCGCATCATCCAACGCATGAGGAGTCAGGATTTGCAACAATTGCGAATCAGTCTTCCCTTTTTCTTCATAGACACGTTTGAAATGCGGAGCGACTTCCGCCAAAAAGCGGAAACGATTCTGAACATAGTCAGTATAACGCTTATCACCTGTTGTTTCGGCAGCCGCTATCAGAGCGGAATAAGTGACACCCCATTCATAACTTGCCAGACGAAAAGCCCCGCGTTCCAGCTGCGCCTCATCCCCCATTGCAGTATAATCCGTAATCACCTTACCGGTATTCTTATCCACTACACGAGCCGGTGTCTCCTTATCTATATACGCAAAAACACGATCGATGTCTTTTTTAACCTGTTCGGGGGTCAAATCACCATAAGTACCCTGATAAGCAGGTTGCAGTAAATGCAAGGGGGTATTTGAATCATTGATTACTGCTTTCTTTTTCTGCGCACAGGCAGGTAGTGCTACCAATAACGCAGCAACGGTCATCATACGATAATTCATAATTTACTTTTTAGGTATTTTACATCCTCTGAATATAGTGCCACGCAACTCCGGACCAAAATAGAATCCGGGCTGAGTAGGCTGATTATAAGCCACATTTTGAGTCGCAATACTGATACGGTAAACCGGATCTTCCAGGAAAGTATGGAAACGGTAGTCCGTAGGAATGGTAGAGACATAAAGCCTCAAAGCTGTATTATCGGCTGTACGTAACAATACTTCTTCTCGCCAGTCTCCTACAATATCTCCTTGCAGACAAGGAGTTGACTTTGTTCCGTTATTAGAAAGAGCACCTTCAAAAACAGCGATACGTTCACAAAGTCCTTTCTCCCAATTATATTTACTGACTACATTACGATCCAGCAACTCACGCAAGAGATCACCATCCCACCAGACAGCCATATTCGTAGACAATCCTCTGACTCTGGAAGCAATCACTTCCCCTTTCACATTTCTGACACCTTTAGAATCTAAAGACCACATTTCAACTCCGGGATGATTAGGATCAATATCAGCAGCCATACAACGACCTACATCAGTATTACTCTTTATCTGGAAAATAATTTCTCCCGTAGCTGCATCCCGGAAAGTTGAGCCATCTCTTCTATTCTCGTGGCAACTCCAAACCTGCAATCCCGGACGGGAAGGATCAAAGTGAGTCAGATGCATAGCATCACCATGCCCCATGCGGGTAGAATAAAGTCCGGTTCCATCGTTATTGATCGTACATTGTCCATATACAATCTCATCGCAGCCGTCACCATCTACATCACCTACACGAAGATTATGGTTTCCCTGTCCGGCATAAGCTCTGCAACCGGGATTATTACTGTCGAATACCCAGCGGTTCTTCAAATTCTTACCATCCCAGTCATAGGCAGCCAATACAGTACGTGTATAATATCCACGGCACATCACCACACTCGGATGTACTCCATCCAAATACGCAATACAAGCCAGATAACGGTCGCTACGATTGGCACGTCCGTCGCCCCAGTCCATCAGATTGCCACGTTCGGGCACATAATCAATCGTTTGCATTGCTTCTCCGGTCAGTCCGTTAAAGATGGTCAGATACTCCGGGCCTGTCAGAATACGTCCTCGCTCATTCCGATAATCCGCATTCGCATCACCGATCACCTTTCCCGTTCCGTCCACTGTTCCGTCTCCGGTCTTCATTACCACTTCCGCACGGCCGTCACCGTCCAGATCGAAGACCATAAACTGTGTATAATGTGCACCGGCGCGTACATTGCGTCCCATATTGATACGCCACAACTGCTGCCCGTTCAACTTATAACAGTCAAAAATCACCGGTCCCGTATAACCGTCATGAGCGTTATCATGTGCATTGGACGGATCCCATTTCAGAATAATCTCATATTCACCATCCCCGTCTACATCACCGATACTGGCATCATTCGGAGCATAAGTGTATGCTTGTCCGGACGGAGTAGTACCTCCCTCGGGGCGTACCAAAGGAATATTTAAATATCCTGTCGGAGCATCTGCCGGCAGTTGATAATTGCTTTCTGTTTTACCTTTTATAGCTTTTACCGTATAGAGTGCAGGTTCTGTTCCCTGATAAGAATCCTGGAAGAAAGTTGCATTTTTCAGCGGATGTTTATTCACCTTTTTACCATCCCGGTATATATCAAAGGATTCGTCCATCGGATCAGAAGAAAGATAGCGCCAAGAAACGACTACGGTTGACGGATTCTCACGAATGGCAATTACGCCACGTCCTAAATGTTCTCGTTTCAGTTTAGTAAAATCATAGTTTGGCTGGGCAACTACAAAAGTCGCTATTACCAACAAACTAAAAAAGATGCTTGTACATTTCATAGTTTTATCATTAATCAAAGTGTTCTTATCATATTTAGAATAACGTCGTGCAAAAGTAAGGGATATGGTCTACCCATAAAATAGAATATCGTACAAATCTATGTATAAATTGCCTTTTTAACCATCGCACTCCCTTTCCGAAGGCATTATGGACAAATTTAAATACTTGTGGACAATATTCCATTGAAGAGGAAAAAAGATTCCCCTATCTTTGCCCGTGAAATCAATTATAGTAGCTAATTTTATTTATAAACAGTTTTTATACCATGAAGAAATTACTCCTCTCATTTATTACAGCAACTCTCCTGAGTAGCATGTCTGCCGGTTCAGCCGGTGCGCAAGAGTTGCCCGAACAAAAGGAGACTTTGGCAACCATCGTAAAAGTAAACGACTACTTTATGAAAAAGTATGCCGATTATACCCTACCCTCGTTTTTTGGCAGAGTTCGCCCCAGCAATATCTGGACTCGCGGAGTATATTATGAAGGGCTGATAGCTTTATATAGCATTTACCCGCGCGAAGATTATTATAGCTATACATACGATTGGGCGAATTTCCACAAATGGGGAATGCGTAATGGAAACACGACCCGCAATGCGGATGACCAATGCTGCGGACAAGTTTACATTGACCTATATAATATGTGTCCCTCCGACCCTAACATGATCCGGAATATAAAAGCCAGCATCGATATGGTCGTAAATACTCCGCAAGTAAATGATTGGGACTGGATTGACGCTATACAAATGGCAATGCCGATTTATGCCAAGTTTGGCAAGATGACCGGCGAACAAAAGTACTATGACAAAATGTGGGATCTGTATTCCTATACCCGCAACACAGAAGGAGAAGCCGGTATGTACAATGCCAAAGAAGGATTATGGTGGCGCGATCAGGATTTTGATCCTCCTTACAAAGAGCCGAACGGCAAGAACTGCTACTGGTCCAGAGGAAACGGTTGGGTATATGCAGCCCTTGTGCGTGTATTGGATGAAATCCCCGCTGACGAAACACATCGTCAGGACTATATCAATGACTTCCTGACCATGAGCAAAGCCTTGAAGCAATGTCAGCGTACAGACGGCTTCTGGAACGTAAGCCTCCACGATGAAAGCAATTTCGGAGGTAAAGAAACTTCGGGCACAGCCTTGTTTGTATACGGAATGGCATGGGGAATCCGCAACGGATTACTCGACCGTAAAGAATATCTCCCTGTTGCACTGAAAGCATGGAATGCAATGGTAAAAGAGGCAGTTCATCCGAATGGTTTCTTGGGCTATGTACAAGGAACAGGCAAAGAACCGAAAGACGGGCAGCCGGTAACTTACAAAAGTGTTCCCGATTTTGAAGATTATGGTGTAGGATGTTTCCTATTAGCAGGTACAGAAGTTTACAAGTTAAAATAAGAGCATTATTTATCAGGTAAATGAAAAACAAGGTATTTCACTGCTTATGCTGGCTCACAGCCATCATATGCAGCTTGCAGATGCAGGCACAAAACAACATTGCTTCTCCAATGAAAGATGTGAATCAGGTGGTAGACAACACACTGGACAGTCTGAATAAAGCACGCACGGCACGCCCCGTTGCCGGAGCAAGCCGTAAAGGTAACAATCCGGTCTTATTCCTGGTCGGCAACTCTACCATGCGCACCGGTACTTTAGGAAACGGCAACAACGGCCAATGGGGCTGGGGATATTACGCAGGAGATTATTTCGACTCCAACCGAATCACCGTTGAGAATCATGCTTTGGGAGGAACTAGCAGCCGCACCTTCTACAACCGCCTCTGGCCGGATGTAATCAAAGGCGTGCAAGCCGGAGACTGGGTAATCATCGAACTGGGACACAATGATAACGGCCCCTATGACAGCGGACGTGCCCGCGCCTCCATTCCGGGAATCGGCAAGGACAGTCTGAATGTGACAATCAAGGAAACCGGAGCACAAGAGACCGTATACACATACGGCGAATATATGCGCCGTTTCATCAACGATGTAAAAGCCAAAGGAGCACACCCGATTTTATTCTCCCTGACTCCCCGCAATGCATGGGCAGACAAAGACAGCACCATCATTACCCGTGTCAACAAAACATTCGGTTTGTGGGCAAAGCAAGTAGCGGAAGAACAGAATGTTCCTTTCATTGATTTGAATGATATCAGCGCCCGCAAGTTTGAGAAATTCGGCAAGAATAAAGTGAAATATATGTTCTATATCGACCGCATTCATACCAGCGCTTTCGGTGCCAAAGTGAATGCCGAATCTGCCGCTGACGGAATACGCGCCTGCGAAGGGCTGGAATTGGCAAAGTATCTGAAACCTGTTGAAAAGGATGAGGCTACCGGTTCGAGCCGCAAAGAAGGACGCCCGGTATTGTTTACCATCGGCGACAGTACGGTTAAAAATAAAGATAACGATAAAAACGGTATGTGGGGATGGGGCAGCGTGATAGCAGATGAGTTTGATCTGAATAAGATATCTGTTGAGAATTGTGCTATGGCAGGACGCAGCGCCCGTACATTCCTTGACGAAGGTCGCTGGGATAAAGTATATCATGCACTCCAACCGGGAGACTTTGTTCTTATCCAGTTCGGACACAATGACGCTGGAGAGATAAATACCGGAAAAGCCCGTGCCGAATTGCCCGGCTCCGGAGAAGAAAGCAAAGTATTTTTAATGGAGAAAACAGGTAAATATCAAGTCATTTATACTTTCGGCTGGTATCTCAGGAAGTTTATCATGGACGTTCAGGAAAAGGGTGCGATACCTATCGTTTTAAGCCATACCCCACGCAATAAGTGGAAAGACGGAAAGATAGAACGCAACACTGCCTCCTTCGGCAAATGGACACGCGAAGCTGCCGAAGCTACCGGAGCCTATTTTATCGACCTGAATAAAATAAGTGCTGACAAGCTCGAAAAGAAAGGTATCAAGAAAGCGGCAGATTATTATAACAATGACCATACGCATACTTCTTTGAAAGGAGCGCACATGAATGCCAAAAGCATCGCAGATGGACTGAAAATGGCTGATTGCCCGTTGAAACAGAACTTGAAATAAGAGACAGACTCATCTGATATATTCATAAAGCGGTTAATGCATTTCACTGACAGTGCATTAACCGCTTTCTTCTAGCTATTATTCATCCATCGGAATGACCTCTTGCATATAGATAGCATCAAGGCTCCAAAGTGCCGCATCATTTGTACTGATGCTGACGCATTCATCCAAAGGGGCCGGAACTTCGGGTGGAAACAGTTTAGTGATCCGGAAAGGAGGCGCAGGTGTATGTTCCAGTCGGGTGAATAAATCCTCCCATGCTTCTTTTGCCATTAGTGCATCCCGCTTGTGGTAAGCAGCGTATGCCATCAGACGGGATATTCGGAAACGGCTATGATTCAATTCCCACGCCTTTTGCTTATAACGTGCCGCATGGTCCAGCCACGCGTCTTTCCATTCGGGAAGGTCAATCATACGTATCATTTCGTTCATTACCTCAAAACCACCCATAATAGTCATTAAATGATTCGAAGATTCCAGCTTGGGATCACATTCACTGGTGATGATTCCCGTTGCCGGATCGAAACCCAGCGCTTTGGGTCCCGTAAAGATACGGTTGGGCAGGGCTGCTATACTTTTCATTCCGGCTACGATCTTATCCCGGTAAACAGTGTTGCCTGTACGCTCCCACTCCGTCATCCAGTTTCCGGCATACGCCAGCCAGTCCGGACCGATACGCAGTCGGGCAGGCGCCGTACAGGGATATTCACTGCGAGGCTGTGCCAGCCGCATAGGGTCTAATTCATATAGTTTCTGATCGGCATCCTTTACTTCAGTCATCAAGTCACCGCAACGTTCATCGGTAGTGAGATAATAATAGAAACGGTTCCATGCAGCCTGACTGATCCGGGCTTCTTTGGCACCGCATCCCCAATGGCTGACATTATGTCGGCTGCCTAATCCCGCGTTCGGTCCGATATGGTAAACGTCCACTTCGGCTGTATGACGGGTCATAGCTTCTGCCATACGCCAGATATCTTCACGACCTGTACGCAGGAAGTTGTACCACAACCACATATTAGAAGCCAGTTCCGTATTGTCCCAGGCAAATCCACCTATATCATAACGCCAAATATGACGGACCGGGTCATAAGCATGCATCACATCTCCATAATTCCAAAAGCCATACCATTTATTCTGCTCTATGGCTTTACGATAAAAATCAATATATGCATCCAGGCGATCTTCTACCCGCGCACGAAAAGAAGTACTCCGGTCCGGAAGGCTCCATACGCCGAAAGCCTGCTGTGCATGAAGATAGTCCGGCGTGGGCAGCAATATTCCCGGTTCTGAGAGTGATTCAGCAACATCGGCAAAAGCTTCTTTTCCTGCATACCCTTTCTGTGGAATAAGTGTGAGTGTAGTGGTGCGGGCAATGCCATAAGGAGTACTCATTCCCTCCTGAACATCTTCGTAGCTGGCATTCAGATCATGAGCGACATTATCGTAGTGACGTAAGTCCATCGGTTCTCCTTCGGGGCTCCATAACCATGCCGTGATCGTTGCAGATGAAGTTTTGGCACCCGATATTTCGAGGGATGAAGGATATGACTGCCAAAAATCATGCAGGCAGAGTCCCAAACCTCCCGTAATATCACCGACAAAAGCATAGCCTCCGCTACGGGTGCCGGAGAAAGTTCCTATCCAAGGATTATTGTCATTGGCACGTTTGCGAATGGAGAAAGCATCAGCAGAGAGTTGAGACAAGCGATAATCGTTCCATGAAGCCCAGTTATCAAGAAGGTCACGATTCTTCCCGTCAAAAGCCTCGTAAGGCGGGATGCGTTTGCCATCCATTTGTTGCTGTTGCAGAGAAAGTGTATCCTCTTTGCCGAGTGTCAGTTTACGCCGTCCTGCCAGCGGTTGTACCGGTTCACTCCAAACGCCTCCATCGGCACAGGAGAAAGCGACATGACGGTTATAAAGGGCTTCACGCATAGGAGCATCCATACGAATGCCCAAGGAACGAATAAAATCCTTATTTTGATCTCCGTCGTACACAAAGCTATGTACGATCTTGATCTGCTCACTTCCGGCGTAGAAGTAGAGACGGACTACGAACGGAAGCCACTCCCGTCCGGTTTCACTTCTGTGGGTGCCTTCCAGTTTGACGAGTGTCCGCACCTTACCGGTACGTTCTACTGTGGCCGATGTCAATGTTCCGGTATAGTTGGTAAAAGCGATTTGAGAAGTATTTTCAAGTACCGGTTCGCTTTGAGTGTTACATACAAGGCGTGCTTTTTCACCGACCTTCACTCCTTCACGGAATAGACTGTCGATCAGAAAATCTCCCTGACGAGGGATGTAAGCGGAAATAATTCCTGTCTCTATGCGGATACTTTGAGGTGTTTCAACAACAGATAGGGATAATTTATTGCTACGATCATCGGCAGTCCTTGAAGATGCTTTTTCTTTTGACTTTTTTCCGGTCTTTTTGAGTAGCAGTTTCTCCGTATTTTTCGGAATAACTCCGGCTATCCCTTTCCATTTCACAGAACCATCGGGCCAGTAGGCCAATGCCCAAGTATCTGTCGGAAGCATTTCACCTTTATCGGTCATCAGCTGCAAAGTGTGCTCCGGGTATAATTCTCCTTCATTGAAGGGAACTCCCAGACTTACCGCTTTGTTTTGCTGCGGAGTATTACCGATCCAGTGTAATGGTATTTCAGAAGTTTCCTGCGACGAACATTCATAATGAAAATTGGCGATACGAGTTCGGGACAAGGTGGTACGAAAGCCGAACCAACCTTCCGTAAGGGGTTCGGCATCGCGGAAATCCACCAATCGCACTCCATTTATATAATAACTAACCCTATTATTTTCATTCGTTATCTTGATATGATACCACTTGTTTGCCTCCAACAAATGGTCGGCATCTGTATATTCTTTCAAGATTGCGGGACGGGCTTTTGCATTTGTAACAGCCGCTTCGTTGCCGTCATAACGGCGAAAACGTGTAGTAGAATTATGATTCCCACCGTATCCCATATAGTAAAGTTGCAGGGAATAACAGTTCAGAAAGATGCCATTACGCCATTTCTCACGTTTCCAGATATTATCGGGGTATTGAGGGTCCGAAGCCATCCAAAAACAATTCAAGTCACTCAAGCGATCGCCTTCTGCCTCAACAACGACACACGCATCGTACTCAATGGTTACCTTGCCACTCATCTTTTCTTTTCGCCAAAGAGTTAAGCCTTTGGGAGAAAGAATTTCAGCGGTATCACCACGAAAGGTTACTTTATAATCCGGAGATTCGGACTCTACTTTCCAGTATTTATGAAACTGGCGGGCGTTGAGTCCGGAGGTTTTATTATCTTGGGCGTTCGATGCCAAAGTAATAAGCAAGAACAAAAAAATAGATATGCTTTTCATATGCTAATTTAGGATAAGGAGTTCCATTATAAGGAACATTCTCAATGGTTTCACATCACAAAATTAGAAAATACCACCCGAATGATAAATAGAATATCATTCATTTAAATGGATATTTGTTCAACAAACGGTCTTCTTCCAGCAAACAGCAATATCATTGATTGTATTAAAAGTGACAAATACAAAAAAAACGATCTGATAACCAAGCCTAACTTGATATCAGATCGATTCATTTATCTTCAGCGTATATATCTATTTTTGAAACACAAGCTCACCCATACGGTCTGCCGTACTAAAGACTATGGAACAAAGGCCATCTTTTATTTGCAACACTTCCATTCCAGCCAGTTGAACGATCTCCGGTTCAGCTCCGGTTTTACTACTCAAGATCTCTAACGTGGCATTCGACTTCACACCAACCGACAAATCACCGTCGCAGGATAACACATATTGTCTTCCTTCCATTACGTTGGTAATAGCAACACTATTGACGTCGGTGAACAAACTCCAATTATTGGCTTTATTTAATTCAATCATGTTTCCCCATACAAAACGCTGATTATCGGTGCTCAATACACTTGATACAACCACTACATCAAGTGATACGCTGTGTCCTTCCAAATCTGTTACATTCAAGACGACTTTGCCGTATTTCACTCCCTGAATGTATATCAGATTTTCACGATACTTGGCGGTAGCATAACCTTCTTCAGAAAAAGAAAACTGGTATCCACCGCTTCCGCTTTCAATCTTTAGTATACCTTCACTTCCTTCTTTGATTTGAATAGCTGTACGATCAAGCTTCAGTTCAGCAACCGTATCTTCGTCTTTGCAAGACGAAAAGAGGCTGAGTTGAGATAATATCAAGACAAAAGATATTATATAAATATTAATAAACTGTTTCATATTATTCTAAGTTTATCCGTTTTATCTTTTAAATTTAAGCGCAATAGATTTTGTAATGTTTCCGTTTGCATCTTCAATGACTGCCTTCACTTCAAGCACGCCGCTAAAATCAGACAAGTCTATTGAGTTCTTATCAAACTCCGTCGTTTCTTCGCCATCTACAATCACATACATCTTCGTGAACGATGCAGCTTCGGGTCCCACTACACTGGCTTTACTTCCAACTACAACAATTGTCGGCTTCTTCAACCAACCAAAATCAAGATCAGTAGGTTCACCTGTAGCAAAACATCCCATTCCCCAAAAACGTAATTCCGCATCAGTAGTCAGCTTTCCGAAATTAACATCAGGCAAATCTCCGTTAGGCTTGCGGTCTCTCATCAATTCCGCTTCTTCCAAACTAATAAAATCGGTTTCTATCACTTCCTCGCTACCATCAAACGAATTGTTGGATACTTCGCTCTTCGCCCTGTTCACCATTACAATATGCTTACTACCCGATCTTGTAACCAATGATAAGTTGTTCTTAACCATATGATCATATCCGTTGACATCAGTCGGAGGAAGCGCCAGAGGTGACTCACGGTTTGTCATATTATAGTTTTCTCCGCTATTGACAGCCGTATTGCTCTCAAATATAATTCCACCTAAATGATGATTGGCATAAAATCCTCTCAATCTATTGTAATAAGCCAAACTATTCCGTACCTCATGTTGAGGGATCACACTGGGTATGGCAGGCAGTTTGTCGGCAGCCATTCCATAGCCTCCGGCTTTAAAACCGGTACCGTCACCAGCAACTTCTTTGGTTCCGGGTTTATACCCATTCAAGAAAGACCAACAATTAATTATCTTCACAGCCTCGAAGCAATTGATCAAATCGAAACCATCATCACTATTGTACCATGCGCGACATCCTTCGAACACATTTCCCGTGCCTTTGCCTTCGCCAACTGAAGATGAGTTAATGTGACCGCCAAAACCATCAACATTGCCCCCCTTACCACCTTCGGAAACCGAATCATAATTGTTGTAAGCATCACAGTTCAAGATGTGATTATTGCTTCCTCCAAGCAAATAGAAACCAATTGCCATACCATCATGCGTTCTCAAATCTTCAAATTTGTTATTATTGGCTCCTTTTACAATACGGAAACACTCTGATTGCGTATGACCGGTAATAGTCACTTGCGTACCGATGACATCAAATCCCTTTAGATAAAGATTGGAACCTGTAACATAAAACACCGTAATACGCTGATCTTTCGGTTTTACCTGCGAAAGATCAAAAATGGGCCTCCCCTGTTTATTCGGATTAGCCAAATAAGAAATAGGTTTACCTGCTTCACCACTTTTATTCATATGAAATACACAATGATAAAGTCCGCTATTGGTAGTTGTCATCGGCACTTGATTGGCGGGAACCACATATGTTCCCGGATTGATATAAACTACATCTCCCGCAACTACCACTTCCTGCACTTTTACTAAAGTGGCAAAAGGTTTATCTGAAGTTCCCGGATTAGAATCACTTCCCTCAGGATCCATATAATATGTCTTTTGTGCGGCTAGAGGGACTGATAACATCAGTCCCAAAAGTAAGTACGTTATTTTTGTTATATCTTTCATAATTATCTTTTTTTGATTGAAAAACATGCTATTTAATGAGAAGAAGACTTACCTTGCAAGTCCCAAGGTACGAAATAAGCACCATTCATAATCTTGGCTTTTACTTCTGCTTGTTTAGCCTGATCGGATTCATATTTCTGCCCGACAAAATCTGCTATGAATGAATAGTCATTCCAACGTTTTGCCACACGAATCATAAGCGGATAAGTTTTTCCTTCACAAGGGAATTCCAAGAAGGCTTCTTTCACCAATTCAATATCATTATGCTTTTTGATCTTGTCCTCGTCACTCAAACCGTCTAATTTTTGTTCTGCTACAATCTCCTCTTTGATGTCTTCCGGGGTCTGCCACATATCGCGCTTGCCAAGTCCTAAAATACCGCGAACACCGTTATCGGCATACGTGCGGCGGAATCCCGCATAAAGTGTTGTCCACAATCCCCAGTTGCAATTCAGTCCTTGCCATTGTTCGCCCAATACTACACCGGCTCCGTAGAAGGGATCCACACCAGTATTCATCAAGACGGATACCGGCTCAAAACGTCCCATATTATTCAGCGCTTCAATCGCCATGAAATAAAGATCAGAAGTGTGATAAATCATTATATATGTATCGTCATGAGCAACAGAATGTCCGCTCTTTCTAAATCCACGGTATTTGCGTATCGCATATTCCACATCTTTTTCGATTTCCTGAATGGCTCTGAAACGCGCATCAGATGTTTTAATAGCCGTTGCATCGGCAGACGGATTGAAAGTAATATCTTCAAAACGTTTTGATCCTGGCACAGAAGCACGCATCATATAGCTTCCGCTACGGTCGAAATGATTCAATAACGAATTCTGCTGATTGTATTTGTAATCATACATAATAACAGATTCAGCTGCTGTCAACACCGGCATCTCAGAATCATATTGCTGACCGTAATTGCTACCGTAACTTCCCGAACGCATATACTTGATATTAGCAACATTTCCTTGATACTCAGCCAACGCAAAAGTTCTGCTCATTTCTCCAAGAATCGTTGTAGCCGCTTTCTGATAATCCCCTTTCCAAAGTGCGATTTCTGCCTGTAATACGAAGTATCCGGGAACCATCATATTCCATCTTTTATATTCATCGTTTGTGGAAGTAGCTCCGTTAGCTGGATCAAGCCACTCATTCCATGACATATTGTATGTACCGTTTATTCCATCAAAGCCTGTATTCAACAGTTTGTCGCATTCATCGACAAGCTCACTCAGGTTCTTAGGAGTCTGGCTGACGATATCTTTCATGCTTTGCATCGGATCGTCGAACCATATAGCTTGTCCATATATCTTTGCCAACATGAGATAAGTCCATGTTTTCAATCTCACCGTACTACTAATCAGACCTCTATAATCATCGTCATCTACGGTAGTAACATGTGTATCCCTGTATTCTTTTGCTTTCTGCAAATAATCATTGCAAGCAATAATTACATCATAATACTTAGCAGGGTCGGCGTATGTGTTACCGCTCAAATCATCATCATAATTATAGATGCTGTAAAGGTCTGCCGGTGTATTTTCGGTAGGTTCCAACAGCTCTCCACGCATATCGGTCAGATAAATAGCTTTGTCTCCGATAGCTTGTATCTTTGTGATGATACCCAGAAAACCGGAATAAAGCTCGCTGCCTTCCTTGATATATCTGTCACCATTCAAGGTCGTATCATTGTTTGGCTCAAAGAAGTCACTACACGAAGCGAATATCATCGCCAACACCCCCATAAGTATTATTTCTATCTTAAACTTTTTCATTTTCATTAGAATTTTAAATTAACGCCCATTTTCACTGTTTTGGGTTGCATTAGCTTTGCATTATCAAAACCTTGCATATTCTCAGCATAAGAATAAGAGAATTCAGGGTCCATTCCCAAATAATCGGTGAAGGTCAACAGGTTCTCGCCTGTCACATATATTGTTCCCGAACGGAAGAAATTCCAAAGTGTTTTAGAGAAAGTATAGCTTAATGTCACATTCTTCATTCTCAGGTAAGATGCATCTTCCATCCAGCGAGAAGAGAAATAGCTGTTGCCCACAGGATCTTTCCATGTTGCCTTCGGCATATCGGTCTTCTGTCCTTCTACTGTCCAACGGTTTACGGCTGCAATACTTTGGTTGTTGGTAGTAGACACAGCCTCCAATTGTTGTCTGACAGCATTGTATGCGATGTTGTCTTTTGAATATGAGAACTCTGCAGAAAGAGCAAATCCTTTATATTTCAATTGTGTATAGAAACCTCCAAAGTACGAGGGAGCAGCACTGCCAAGAAGAATACGGTCTTTATCGTCAATACGGTTATCGCCATTCTGATCTACAAAACGTACATCTCCGGCATTATAACGACGTCCGGTACGGTTACTGAGATTTGCAGCGTCAGCTTCAGCTTGTGTGGAATATACTCCGTCAGCCTGATAACCGTAGAATTGGTAAGGAGATTCTCCCACACGGTTGACCATCTGCACACCATTATCGTAACTCAACACAATTTGTTCTTCACCACCCAATGACTTGATCTTATCTCTGGAGCGAGTGATGTTTCCACCTACGATCCACTCGAAATTACGAGTGCGCACCAATGAAGCCTGCACTGACAACTCTATACCTGTATTCTCCAACTTACCTACATTCGCATAATAAGGAACCGATCCATAAACGGATGAAAGAGGCATGGCTGAGATCATATCGCTGATTTGATTGTTGTAATAATCAAAAGATACGTTCAGGCGATTGTTTAATACAGACAAATCCAATCCGAGATTCAAAGAAGCATTCTTCTCCGGTTTCAATGATACGTTCGGAATATTAGAACGAACGATGGTTGACAACTGCATGTAAGGCACTGTAGAATAATAGTATCCACCCATCTGTGAAGAGAAGCGTGAGTTACCTGTCAGTCCGTATTCGGCACGTACATTCAACTTATTGAGCCATGTAGCATCAAGAAGCGGTTTCCATCCTTTTCCCAGCAAGGTTACTCCTACTGACGGATATGTATAGAAACGAGCTACATCCGTACCGGTAGAAGAAGCTGCATCAACAGCTATATTCACAGATGCCTGTACCATATTATTGTAAGTATAGTCGGCGTGTCCGTAAAAGTTTGTCCAGTTCCAGCTATTGATATAACCCAAGAAGCGTCTTCCGTCAATCGTGCTGCCTAATGTCTGGTAAAAGTCATTGCCAGTGTTGCGCCCTTCTCCTGCATCATATTCGTTTTTAGTAGTCATCAACTGCCATCCGGCTATTGCATTCAACTGATGAACATAATTGAATGTTTTCTTATAACTTGCATTCAAGTTGGCGAAAAAGTTTGTTGTTACAGCTACTCCGTCGCTTACCGCATTATTTCGCAAACCATATTTATCGCTTAGCGGCACTATAGTGGCTTCGCTTGCTCCGGGGATAAAGAGATGTTCGTTATCGTAATTATAATACAGACCTACTGTTCCGGTCAGTGTCAGTTCACGGAAAGGGTTGTATGCGATACCGGCTTTCATATTCAGATCATATTGGCGATTGCGAGAATCCAACGTGTTAACGATAGCTAAAGGATTGCTGACACTGTAATCTCGGCTCTTGCTCCGTCCATAGAAATGCGATGCGTAAGTCTTTAACGTATTTCCCTCGCGGTCTTTTTCATATGGACTCAGGAAAGGAGATCTTGCGTAAGCTGCCAATATAGGATTCGTCGTAATATCCATGCCCTGCATCTGATAATGTCCGTTCATATAAGCCAAACCTACCGTTGCAAAAATATTCAGTTGTTTATTGACCAATACATTAGCATTCAATAATGTATGAAAACGTTCCATACTTGTGTTATCCATCAGGCCATTCTCGCGGTAATACCCTAATGATAGGTCGTACTTAGCAATATTATCACCACCTTCTACTCTGAAAAGATGATCGGTGGAAGCGGTGTTCTTGTAAATCAAATCCTGCCAATCTGTATTATTGTTATACAGATAGTTGTAACGTGGATCGTTCGGATTCTGCATGAAAGGAAAATTGTTATAGAAGTTCTGCGGGTCCTTAGAAATAGTCATTCCCATATCTGCCAGATACTGTTTGTAGTCATCCAGTCCCATCACCGGCATCCGCTTATCATTCCAGTTGATTCCGTATGATCCATAATAGCTTACTCGCGTCTCCAAGTCATTGGATGCCGTACCGTCTGTTTCGATCAAGATTACACCATTGGAGCCCATTGAACCATACATGGCCGCCTCAGCACCTTTCAATATAGTGATATTCTGTATATCCTGCAAATGATAAAACTGGAAGATATCGCGTGTAAAGCCATCAATCAGTGCCGAAGGTGTTTTATCGGGCATGTGGGGCACACCGTTTATCACAATCAAAGGAGCGTTATCACCAGTCAATGTGCGGATCCCTCGCAAGTTATAATAACTGCCTTCTCCCGGCATACCACTACTGCGTTTCACTTGTAAACCGGCAACTTGTCCTGTCAATGCGCGATCAATCTTCGTAGTTCCCGGCATAAAATCTTTCTTAGCGATATTAGTAGCAGCCGTATAGTCTTCCAACTGCATTTCCCCTTCCCGACGGAAGGGGAGAATCATAGTCTCATTATATTTATATTGATTTTCCGGAATCAAAGTAATCACAATATTCGAACGTTCTCTGATTAGCTGTTTCACGGAGAAATACCCCGGAGCCCATACAGAAATCTCGCCAGCTTTAGAAAGATCCTTCACTTCAAACTGGAATGCACCTTCTTTGTTTGTAGTTACATTCATCGTATCCAGTACTGTGACAATGGCGCCTTCAACCGGCTGATTTGTCGCTGACAAAATCTTACCTGTTAGTTTCTGGCCTCCTTGTCCCCATGTATTTGCCACCCCACATACGAGTAGCGCAGAAATACTAAGTATTCTTTTTATCTTTTTCATATCCTGTTTATCAAGGTTAATACAAATCTACTGTTGGACGGAAACACCAAGTGGTGGGTTCCATGTCACTTTTTGCACCTTTCGTAAATTCAATCGTTACTTCAAGTTCTTCCGTTTTGTCAAATATGACAACCCCAAGATCCGTAGATCCGTCACGGTCGTACCTGCTATCTTTGTAAAGTTCGCTATATCCACCGCCACTACGGTCATGATTGGAACCTTTCATGGTAGAGGATGGAATAGGGCCGCTTTCACATTTAGGAATCTTCTTGCCATTCAAATAAAAGGTTGCATTTACTTGCGAACGAGAGCCGTTGAATCCCATATAGAAATTGTATGGTCCGGCAGGTATTTTATAAGGCACAGCCGTAAAGCCTGTAGTAGAAGCCTTGTCTTCAACCAGTCGATAGCATTTGAACTTAAAAATACCTGGTCTGTCGGTATCCACAACCCACAACATCATAGATTTACAATAAACAGCCGGTAGCCACGGTTTGGGCTGATTGGCACCTACATATTGTTTTACACGATTCATTTGCACATTCTCGCCGATATCTTTCAGATAAGTACTGATGTAATTATATCCGGGATAATAGTACTTTTTATCTTCATCCGTCAATTGGTCAAACGTCTCAAAACGTTCCTTGATTCTCCAAATCAATATCTTGTTGGTCGGTATTTTCAATGAAGTTATCTTGTAAGCAACGCCGTTACTCAACTCTACCGGATTATCAAGATCTACTTTATTAACTGTTGTACGCCATTGTTGATCAAAAACAGAATAGAAGTCCTGCGTTGAAGCCGGATCACTCTCATTATAAATAAAGTCTTGTTTTACATACTTTTTACTAAAGAAAGCTGTCTGGAATATCCAGTTGTTCAAAATAGAGTCTTCACGTTCCATATTCCACGATTTCAACTTCTCTTTTGCTTCTTTCAACGCATTTTCTATCAAGTCATTAGATGGTACCAGCAATGTAGCGGTAATGTTCTCTGAATAAAGATCTAACTTCTTATCTGCAAAATACTGACTCTTTTCTGTGAATACAGAGTCATATACCGTATTTCCTGTTTTATCAATTCCTATAGGTGTACTTGCAGCTTTATCAAATACTCTTTGTGTACGGCTCAATACCATTTCCTTAAAAATAGAGTATTCTTCATCCGGCAAATCTTTCAGATATTCCATTAATGCCTTAGGAGTATTGATATAATCTTCCAAATCATAAATGTAGGCATTGTTAGTTTTAATCACCTTTTTCACCTTCGAACCATTGAAATAAATTCCCGGTTCCATGCCATCCACAGGCTCATCGTAGATTCTTACAGTCACATACTTACCGTTCCACATCAACAGACGCTGTCCATCTTCCAGATTACTGGGTGAAAGAAGAGCATCAGTAATGTGTGCTTCCGCCTTAAATATCTCTTCAGCGGTTGCTTGTCCTTCGCTACCTTCTGCTTTTGTAACAGGTTGGTTGGCATTAGCGGTAGATTCATTACCCACCACCATAATAGTATACATCAGGTTTTTCTCCTGCCAAGTTTTAATCACGCCTGTTTTATCAAACAGTTCATACATTTTACTATAATCCTGAGCAGTCTTTAAAAAGTCGGCTGCCGGCTCATCCACCGCTTGAATCTCCGTGTTGTCAATCACCGTTTCCCACTTGGAATAATGCGAATCCCAAGTATCCGTACAGGCGCAGAGTCCAATCGAAACCAAAGCTGATGCTATGATATATCTAATTTTCTTCATGGTTGTTATTCTATTACAGGTTCAAACAATATATAATCAAAATACATACGGAATTTATTATGCGAGCTGGCTGCAGGATCTACCACAACTACATTCAATGTGTGAGAAGCAGTCGTTGTAAATTCAAACGCAGTTTCCTCTCCGCTCAAATTGGATGTTAACGGTGTATTGAAACAATCTTGTACATCTCCCGTCTTTCCATCGTAAATACGTTTGTTATCACCACCTGCCAGTCGTTTAGAATCTAATCTAAAATTGGTCAAACCAGCTTGACTCCCTTCTCCTCTTTCACCGATAAACTTCATAGACGGATCGTATGCGTAATACAAAGTAATTCTATACTTTCCGGCTAAAATGGGAGGAATAGTCAAATCTAATGTACCGTTGTATCCTATATTGACCACCAAGGCATCATTGTTCATCAACTTAGTCCAGTTGCCCGAAGTGTTAGCACCTTTGGTGCAATATGACAAATAACTCCAGTCGCTTGCCAACGTACCGCTAGGTCCCATTTCTATTTTGTAGGATGAAACTTGTGGAACGATCTCTTGTCTGCCGATGAATTTCGTTAATGCAGTGTACGTATCATCATCGTCACGTGAAACCTGCTGATAAAGTTGTCCTTTTCCTTTAGCAGCAATGTATGAAGATACTTCGGGATAATCACAGAAATCAAAAATAACAGGTATTGGTTCAAAATCGGTTTTCACTGGCAGATATCCGTCAATTGGTTGGATATATCCGTTTTTCACAATCTCGTCAGCTTGTTCCTCTATGAATTTAACTCCATTATTTAATCCGTTTTCAGAAATCAAGATCAAGTCGTTTGTAGCTCTGGTATTCAACATCTTTCTATATTCCCATGTTTCTCTGTCAAAAGGTTTGGAGAATGTGCGAAGAGATTCAAGAGTATGTTCTCCATCCATTATATGGTAAGCTATAAACCTGTTCAACTCATTATTGGGAAGTTCATAATCGTCGGTCAATGCTCCAACCTTGGCAGCCAAAGCACTAAAGCTGGTGATACCTTCCTGTGCAAATACAGCATCGGATACGGCAAATACTGTGAAATATTTACGCAATTCTACTCTCATGCCTAACGGACCTTCGAGTACGGAATTCACAACACTCAGCGAATCGCTCCATGCTGTTTTCTCCAACGCTTCACAGAATATCTTATAATTACCCTTGTCTGAAAGACGTGCGTAGATAGTCTCTACTGCCGGACTCAACACATCATCAAGCACATATATACGCCCATTGGCTGTGCGTATAGCTAATTCGCTAACATGAGCTTCTTTGTTAATGTAAACAGATTTATCGCCACCTTCGTTACCGAAAGATACTTTCAATGCATCTCCCGAAAGTGTTCTGCCAGGCAGTTCACCGCTTTTCACAAAATCCTCCCGATCAATGGAGTCATTGATGACATGATATGTAACAAGAGTGCGGGCATATTCATATCCCAAATCTTCGATAGAAGTGACTCCCTTCTTTTCATAAAAGCGGAGAACTGCATCGTTAGTAGGTGCCAACACAGTGAAAGCATCCTCTGCACGATTTACAGCGTTGAACAAATCTCCATATTTCAACACTTTCACCCATTCGGAGAAATCGTCAGGACGGTTCTGGAGATAGGTTGCCGCAGGTTGTACATCATATACTTTAAATACCGTATCCTTGTACGGATCATCACAGGAATAACAAGTGATGCACAAAATCATTAAGCAAAATCTTACAATATTCTTCATAGTATATATTAATTTGCAGTTACATCATAATAAGGATTCTGTATTAAATTCGGGTTACTGTCGATCTCACCCTGACTAATAGGCAAATACCAAGCATCGGTATTCTTCAGTACCGAACGTATCCAACTGGCGCTAACCGTAGAATTGTTCTCAATGATCATATTGATAAACTGATCTTTATATTTAAAGTTCTGTGACCTGCCGAAGCGTAAAAGATCATACCAGCGTTTTCCTTCCGCAGCAAATTCAAGATCACGTTCCTGCAACAAGTATCCGAGCATATTTTCTTGTGATACAGCATTCGTCTGAACACTTAATGTAGTGACGTTGGCACGGGTACGTATTTTATTGATAAGTTCCAAAGCTTGTGCGAAATTTGCTTCGCCGCCTTTCCAGATCAATGCCTCAGCTTTCATCAGCAATACATCTGCCATGCGATAGAGAATCCAGTTGGCATCTTTATAAGAACGAGTCGTAGACAATCCATCCTTTCCGCCGATTCTGAACTTAAAGGGAAGATAGCCTTCTGTATTGGAGTTACCAATAACGGTTCCCGAAGAAAGAACAAACGTATTGCCATAGCCACGAACAGTGTTGGAAGTCACCCATTGATCAGTTTGTTCGTCAAACAAACGCTTACACATTGCGTTCGAGAATTGAAGACTGGCAACTGTCGATTGTGTCCAAGGATAAACGTTAGATGGCGAAGGATATGTACTCGCTGTAGCATCATCGTCAGGAGATTGATTGCGTGACTGATCAAAGTTTAGTTCAAATATAGAACCGTTGCTGTTGCCCGGGAAGAAGATATTGTACCATTGTTCGGGGTCTTCCACAAATGCCGGACGGAAAGCGGAAGTTGAATTAATCAGCATATCTGCATATCTTACACAACCATCGTAATCTTCGCTCCACAAACACACGTCTGCCATCAATGCATACAGTGCCCATACAGTGACGCGTCCTTTACTCATGCCGGTCCAGTCTTCATCATCATACATTTCTTTAGCTGCTCCTGTGGAAAGTGCATTCTCGATATCCAGCTTGATTTGTGCGATAATCGTCTCTTCCGAAGATTTGGGTATATCGACAGCATACTCGTCTGTCATATAGGGTTCCAGAATCAACGGCACTTCTTTAAAGTTACGTACCAGCGTAAAGTATGTCCAAGCGCGCATAAAATATGCTTCCGCCATATTTGAATTCATTACTGCCTCATGATATGTTTCATCCTGCCTCTTTACTTCCGGTGCATATTTAATTATGGAGTTCGCCACATTCAATATAGAATAGAAACCTCCCCATTTGCATTCGCCGGATGAAGAATTCAACTGAAAATTCTGTAATTCCTGTTTCGATTTACCTGAATAAGCATAAATGGATGCCCCGCGAAGTTCGCCCCAATAAATTAATGTAGGAACCGTCAGACGCATGTTTTGATATCCTTGTGCTAGTACCTCTTCCACCTGCTCTTTTGTTTTCCAGTATTCCGGAGATACCTGTTCGTTCTTAGGCAGTACGTCTAGCCAATCATTACAACTGGAAGTCAGCAAAGTTGCTCCGGCCATTGCTATGTATATTAATAATTTCTTCATTTTGTTATCGTATTAGAAACTTAAGTTAAAACCAAAAGTATATCGTCTGGACACAGGTGTCGTTGCACCGTCCGTAGCCAGGTCTGTCGGTCTCGACGGTAGGTTTACTTCCGGATCCTGACCGGTGTAAGAAGACCAAGTAAACAGGTTGTATCCTGTAACGAAACATGTCAGTGAAGTGATACCCAATTTATTGCAAATGCTTTTCGGAAATGCATAATTCAGTGTCAACTGTTTCAAACGAAGGAAGGAAGTATCTTCCACAAAACGATCAGAACCTAAATAGTTGAATCCTTCGCCATACAATGCACGCGGTATATCTGTAATATCACCTTCGTTCTTCCATCTTCTCAACACAGCCGTACTCTGATTGGCGTTACCGTGCATGGACTCATTATTCATACGAGCCGTATTCACGACTGACTGTCCGAAACGTCCGTGGAAGAAAGTATTGATAGAAAATTGTTTATACTTGACAGTCAATCCCGCACCACCAGTCAATGTCGGATTGGCATTACCCAAATAGACAATATCATATTGATTGATAACACCGTCATGATTGATATCTTCGTACATCGCATCTCCCGGCTGACAGGTAGCTGTCAGATTTTTCATTACGATTGGTCTACCTTTTGCATCATTCATTACATTTCCTTCAGCATCACGTGCATATGTTGCATCGGTGTTTTGATATACTCCCTTGTAACGGTATCCATAGAACGAACCGATAGGGCGTCCAACTTCCGCACGGGCAGCATATGCCCCATTCTTTGGTGAATAATTCTCCTGTACCATATTGGCAGGTAGCTCAGTAATCTTATTTTCGTTGCGGCTAAAGTTCACATAACCGTTGATACGCCAGTCTTTATTCTCAAAGATTACGACATCTGTACGGAACTCCCAACCTTTGTTCTCCATTTTACCTGAATTAAAATAACTAATCGATCCGAAACTAGTGGTTGAAGGTAGTTTGTAGTTCTTTTGCAGCAAATCTTTCACCGTCTTATAATAATAATCGAATGTAAATCTTAAACGACCTTTTAATACGGAAGCATCCAGACCATAATTATATTCGGTAGAGGTTTCCCATTTCAAATTATCCAACTGCATACGAGCCTGCTTTGTAGCCGACATGTTCATATAGTCTGTTCCTTTCACGTAGGCGCCCAGATAAACAGAAGCACCGCTGGGAGCACGTCCACTCTGCCCGATACTGAAACGGAATTTCGCTTCGTCCAGCCATTTATCTCTTGCTTTTTCCATAAAAGGCTCGTTCTGGAAGTTCCATGCAAGACCTACAGCAGGGAAATAACCCATTCTTTCATTACGTCCCATAGCAGAGTTACCTTCAGCATTAAGAGATCCGTGTACCACATAACGATTCAGCAATGTATAGTTCAATACCCCTACAAAAGATACATTACGTGTTTCCGATTCGCTTGAATTCATGTCACTAATAGTAGTTCCGACTACCGGATCGGAGAGATCGGAAGAAGCATTACCGTATACTTCGCTATTATAGCCTGAATTGATATACTGACCGGTACGAACCAATACATTCGCAATAATATTATGTTTGTCATTCCAGTTCTTGATATACATCAACTTATTCTCTGTCTGCAAAGCCAATTGATCGGAATAAGCGTCCGCACTCTGATTGGCATATTTGTTGACTTGTTCCACTCCTGTTACAACTTGTGGCAGAAAGCGACGTGTTTTAATTGCACGCATATTGATAGAAGCCCAACCTTTATAATAAAATCCCGGTAAAATCTCATAATCGGCACGGAATGTTATCTTACCTTCACGCTGCACAGTTCTGTTGATAGCTTCATGTGCCATAGCAACAGGATTATAATTACTTTTTCCATTAAACGAACCTTCAAAATTAGGATCGTGGTAAGTAAAGTATTCATCAGTCAATGCACCTGTCAAGTCATTTACAGTAAATGGCGATTTGTTCGGCATTTTACTCAATGCTTCCGAGCGAATAGTGTTTGTCCAGTTCGCATCCGTATTGGTCTGCGAATAAGAAAAGTCTGCGCCGAATTTCAACTTATTAGAGAACTGATAGTTAATGACCATAGAAGTATTTAAACGGTTCATAGACGTACCGATAGTAGTACCGATATCACTCATATATCCTAACGAGAAACGATAAGTTGCTTTTTCACCACCACCATTCATTGAAAAACTGTTATCTGAAACCAACGCCTTTTGGCGCACATAATCCAACCAATTGGTATTTTGGTTATACTCATCATAGTATCTCCAGTCCGGATTGTCACCGATTGCAGGAGCATCAGACAACATATTGAGGTATTTATTTCCCGGATTATTCAGACCGATGTATTTGGCAGAATTCCAGATAGATTCCTGCATAAGAGAAGTATATTCCTTACCATTCAACATCGGGATAGTACTCGGATCTTCCTTCATTGTCCATTTGGAGGAGAATGAGAAACGAGTTTTACCAACCGTACCTTGTTTTGTCTTAATAACCAATACGCCATTG
Organism: Bacteroides sp. MSK.20.82; assembly: GCF_019052485.1. NCBI lineage: Bacteria > Pseudomonadati > Bacteroidota > Bacteroidia > Bacteroidales > Bacteroidaceae > Bacteroides > Bacteroides sp. MSK.20.82. The sequence goes on along the minus strand of NZ_JAHQUN010000015.1, from coordinate 41,974 downwards.
GCACCCTGAGTACCCCAAATAGCAGTAGCTGATGCATCTTTTAATACTTCAACTGAAGCAATATCATTAGGTGAGATATTTAAAAGAGCACCCAAATCTTCTTCCGTAGCTGTGCTGAAATTGAAATCATCACTGATTTCAGTCGGATAAGGCACACCATCAATAACAATCAACGGATCGGAAGATGCATTTAACGTACTTGTACCACGGATTCTGATAGCACTACGGCTACCGGGGTCTCCACCCAATACAATATCCACACCACCCAATTGTCCTTGCAGCGCTTCCTCTATAGATACAACAGGTGCAGCGGCAATCAACTTTTCCATATCAACTTTCTGAGTAGCCGAAACCATTTCTTTATCCGAAATACCCAAATCATTTCTATTTAACCGACGGGCCGAAACTACTACTTCATCCACCGCCATTGATTCTGACTCCAGAGTCACATTGAGCAGAGTTTGCCCTGTATACTTTATACGCTTTGTTTTCATTCCGATATAGGAATAAACAATTGTCAGATCTTTCTCTCCCTCTGGGATTTTCACATTATATTGCCCGTTCAGGTTTGTGATACCACCACCCAACGAACGGTTCTGGTTGTTTACTAGATTGACATTTACACCAACCAATGGTTCAGCAGTTTTTCCAAACAATTCGGTAACCGTACCGGATATAACCTTCTGTACCTGCCCTGCCATTTCTATAGAACAGGACAGAAAAATGGCTACCAATGTATAAAAGACTTTATTTGTCTGATTCATGATTAATTAGATATTCAGTTAATTAAAAACAGCGTCTATCAGGTGGAAAGCACCGTCCATAAAAGCAAATGGGAAATTCTCGTATGATACTATCTTACATGCATTTCCGTACTGACCGGTGGTCTGGTTCTGCAACTGCAAGGTGATGAAAGCGCCGTTATCAGTATACTTCACAGGAATATTATTGCTGTTACGATATTCTCCCGATAGCCAATCAGGTGATCCGAGATACGGACAGCCTGATGCAACCGGAGCATTGGTAGGCGTAAAGAAATAATTGAGCAGATATTCTCGTAATAAGTATTGATTTGTAATCTCTCCTTGAAGAGTTGGTGATGGCAGACTTAAATCTATCGTACCTTTCACTCCCGGAATACGATCATTATCCAAAGCCTCTTTTAATGCTTCATTTGTCGGAATGAACCCGATAAGACGTCCTGCCAATCTGTAATCCCAAGCAAGTACACCGTCTATAGTAGCAAACAGTTCGGCTTGTCTCATTAAATAGGCGAATACAAAATTCGGATATTTCGTTTCTCCAATAGAGGTCAACATTGTCCTCAGGCTTGTATATTCCAATCCATCCAATTTTCCGAATACACCGAAGTCACTTTCATATTCATATACTTTACCGTTTGTCCAAGATCCTCCGGCATCATTGGTCACCTCTTTTACTTCGGTGAAAAGTGTAGGAATAACAGTTTGCGGATCTTGACCTAATACACTGTTAAACACATAGTTCGTTGTCATTTTCCCATCTTTCACAAACCAATATGTTCCACCATCCTGAGTAGCATAAACAGCCCAAGGCGTATTAAAGTTAACATCTCCTACTACAGTTCCACCACTGACGATTCTTTTCAGGTCCGAAGTTGAAACAGCCACATCACCATCTTCTCCGGATGTTGCCAGTGTATTACCGACTCCATCAGACATCAGACGCATGTCGCTGATTTCATATCCGCTATTTTTAGTGATCAACATCGTATAGTTTGTAGCAGTGGTAGTGTACGCAGCCATCTGATTACTCTGAAAGATAGCATACAACGAAAGCAGGTAATCTCTTTTAAGGAAAGACGGTCCCATCACGGTACTGAATATTTCAGGCATCGGGAAATTGCTTAATCCATAAAAACTACCGTTCACACAGATACTCTTATCTTTCACATCGCTCAACTGGAAATCATAATGCGAACCCAAAGAGTTGGTAATTCCGCTAATTTCGTCAGGGAAAACGATAGAACCTCCATATACTGATTGATAAAGCAATATCTTAGTAATCAACGGGTCCAAATCAGTTAAAGAAGAATATCCTCCAGCTTTCCAATATCTATTGAAGAAAGTGTTGAGTGCCTGGTTGGACGGTGCAAAGATACTATAGGAGATAGAAGCTAATTCCGGATAAAGACGGAAGTTAGGTGTCGGCCATTCCAACGCGATATTCGGAAGCCCGTTTGGTGAATGTGCATGCAGAAAAAGACTATCTACTCCTACTGCTTTTCCATAATCGGCAGACAAGTCCTTATCATAGGCATAAGTACTGTACTGGCTATAAAAGTCGAGGAAATCGGAATAATCTGATTTTTTCTTTAAAACATCATAAATAGTTTCCAATGGTTCCAACACCCTGTCTACATTATATATATAGCCGTTATTGGTTATGATTTGGTATTCTTTAACACTTGCATTCGACACATTGAACCCGTTATCTCCCGTCCACGTAGAGTTAGGATAGAAAAATTCATAATTCTTCTTGGCATCTATACCTTTAGAGGCAAAGATGTGGTGAGAGAATACAGGCAAGAACCGCTCTAAATGATAGACGGTTACAGTATTGTTTGTTGATGGATCCACTTCCTTTGTAATAGGACTGGTGCTGTGTGTACGAAACTTGTAATACATTCCCGGTTGTAAAACTCCCAATTCATCATCGTCATCATCGTCTTTGCTTGTTGCACTGTCTTCCGGGCGGAAGTTTTCAAGATCACTCTTGCTATAAGAGTAGTAGATTAAATGATAACCAATCAGTTTCTTCAAATCATCTGTCGGTATATCCTTCACTGAAACATAACCGTGTTCTTCCAGATAAGCAGCAAACGCATCATTGTCCGGAGCCATGACAGTTGCGACACTCTTACCATCAAGAATAGGCTTAAAGCCTGATAACTCTGCCGCTTCTAGAAACATGGAGAACTTACCTCCATATTCATTAGAAAGAACTTCCCAAGCTGTACCTTTCAGCCATTCGGGTTTTTCATAATGCTCATCCATCTTGTCCTCACAAGAGAGAAAAAAAGGTGAGAGGAGCAATAATAGCAGCCAATGCCGCTTACGATTCATCACATTTCTCATAATATTAAAATCTGTTAAGTAACAATATAAATCTATTTTATCTATTTTTTAATTAAACAAAAGTTAGATTCTGTTTTTCTTCGGGCACTTTATCATAATACCTGTGAAAAACTGTTGCAAACTTAACGACTTATATAAGAAATAGCAATGAAGAATCGTACATAAACATGGAAAATACCGCCTTTTGAACGAAAATACATGCTCTGAACGCGTTTTTTAAATAAGAAAGAGTGTAGATAATACAATTTATTCCGGTTTTTCTTGAAACAAGAATAACCATATATAAAAGCAATATGGCAAACTTTTCAAATATAATTGTGTCGACAAAGAAGTTGACAAATTAAAAATATATGCGATAAACACAAATTCATGTTTGCGAAGTACAATCAAGAACTATAAAGATTATTTTGCCATTCTTATTGTCACTTGTCACTTTTACAACTTAAACAATTGATTATCAAAGTAATAAGAGTGACAATAGACAGTGACAATAGAGTGACAATAGAGTGACAATAGAGTGACAATAGAAATAATAAAGCTTTCTATTGTCACTTTTACTTTTTCCTCTTTTATATCTTAACCACCAGATACACAGTCCCTTTATTCGTATGTTTGCAAGGAATCCCCTCTTTCTGAAGCAGCCGTCCAAAGTGATGCGCCTTGCCGGAAGACAGCGTAATGGTCGTTCTTTTTTGCAGATAATCCAATATTTCTACCGGAGATAAGTATTCTCCTTCCTTATCATCCCCTGCAACCTTGAAATAACGATAGAATAACTGAATAGCCGGCGGAGTCTGTTCAAACTCCCGATTCCCCTGTGCCAGGATAGCCTCATCCTTATCGTCAAACCAATACCGCTCGCCATGACAAATCTCGTACATAGCCTGTGCATACAACTGCTCATAGTCAATCGGGCGTGCCGTATCAATCGTACCCGTCACCTCAACGCACATAAAACGACGGCTACCGGACGGATCAGTCAGCAAATCCTTCTGATTGCTGGTCGCGATAAACGAAGCATAACGCCGCAACTCCTGCACCGAATTACTGTACGATTTACGAAGATTGACTACCGGCTTTTGCAGAATATGCTTCAAAAAGCCCTGCTGCGTCAAAGTAATCTGATCGAACTCGTCAATATTGATCAGCGCAAAGCGATTCAGATACATTTCCGCATCCCGCTTCCGGCTGAAATCAATACTATCCGTATAATATCCGCGAAGTCCCGGCGGTATCAGATCCCGGCAAAAGGTAGACTTGCGTGTCCCCTGCGCACCTACCAGCAAAGGGGAAGTACTGTTCGCATGCTGCCGGTCATACCCACGCCAATGAGCTACCATGTTGAGGAACCAGCGATGGAAAAGCATCGTCCAATGCGGATTAGCACATGGCACACGGTCTGCCAGTTCCGTAATGCGGTCTTTTTTATCCCAATTAGGAAGATGAAAAATAAATTCTTCCAATGGATTATAAACAGATACTCGGTTTGAATGCAGATAACGGTCCACATCCCGGTCCCACACCGCAATACCCTCACTTTGCGCATCCAGCAGAATACTATTCTGCGCCCGTTTATCCAACGGACGGAAACGAAAATAAAACGAGCATCGTTCCCGGTATTCCACTTCACCTATCTGTGTATTGTAGCGGAATTCATAACGACGGTTCATAAACTCCTCTGTCTGCATATTGAGATATTGCTCTTTTGTCAGCCCGTTTTTCTTGCCGAAGCCTTTGCATTCCTGATACACATTGCCTATCATCTCGCGAACCAGCACAGCCTGCTTCGAATGATAATACCGATGAATGGTCCTCCTCACCACTTCCTCTTCCGGAATACCGGAAAGGAAACAATTTTCCGCCAACCGGACTACCAGGGGCTGCAAATCATCATTCCGCCTCCACCCCTCTTCCATCGACTGAAAAGTCTTTCGCAAGGCAGCCTCATACATCAATGCCAGCGCATCTTCCGTATCATATCCCGGAACGGCACGATTCAACGGAGACTTTTCCGGGGTCAGCTTCTCCTGATAATTCATTTCTTTCGGCATCCCGAAAGGCTGAGAAAGATAAAACGGCACGGAATTTTCCCGATAGAAAGGTTCGGGATCGTGACTCAGCCGTGAATATTGCTCCAAAACCGGCTCTTTCAACTGAATATCAAAGGGGATTTGCGGCTGATAGCATTTCACCGCCAAACGATACGCATGTGCCTGAAAAATTTCAGCTTCTTCCTGCGTCTGCGGCAACGTACCGTCCGGACGGGTAAAAAGAGTCCATATCTTCACGGAATTTCCACTCGCCCCCATGTATGCAAACATGGTCTGCGGCAATTCAGCCGCTTTTTTCTTGACCAGATCCACTTCTACTTTTCCCGCCAACGGACCTACGGTCAGTTCCACGATGCCATTATATACTTTCATCCGCTTCACGCCATTTACACGTCCGAAAACGGCAGCGGGTATTACTTTGGGAAGTTTTCCGGCAAAACTGCAAGATTCTCCGGGTAAAACAAAATGCAGGGCTTGGCGCAATCCGGTCACCGGACGGGTCTTAATCTCTGTTTTTATCTTCTCTATCAACAAGTTAAAATCTAATACACTTAATGCTTCGACTCCATCTTTCTCCCTGATCTGTGTTATCTTCATTACTTTTCTTTAATATTTATGTATATCCCTCAAAGGTAGGCATAAAACAGACAGCAAACAACCTTTCTATTCATTATTATTACAGAATATTTATCCGCCTTTCCATTCTTCCGGAAGCTCCTTGAATTAATAGTAAATAAAACGTTCATTAAGTTGTTTAGAAGCTTAGATTAATGTATCTTTGTAGTGATAAGAAATCGTTTTACGTACATGGTCCCATCGGTCCACGTATGTGAACTATTGGGTTCACGTACATAGTCCGAACGGTTCACGTACGTGGAACGAAAACGTGAAACAGACAAAATATATTAGTCGAGCCTTGTCTACATGTTAAGGTTACTAGTGTTTGTACTAACACACGCGGTATCAATTGAGTAACAATCCTATTAACCAACAAAAAACAAGTGACGCTATGGCAGCAGATTATGACTTTCGGCGAAAACCGAATGAAAAGGGAGACGGAGAAGTACAGCCTCTGTATCCCCGAATTGTATCCAAAGGAACCATTGACAGCAAACGGTTATTTCGTGAAATAGCCGAAGCCTCTTCTTTCACCGAGGGAGATTTGGCAGGTATCATGGTAGCTTTTCAAGAGAAGGTATCCTATTATTTAAGTGAGGGGTATCATGTGAAACTGGGAGAAATCGGATATTTCTCCTCTAGTTTGAGGGCACGTCCGGTGATGGACAAGAAAGAGATCCGTTCGGTCTCCATCTCTTTCGACAACGTAAATTTCAGAGCCACTCCCTGGTTTCGCCGACGCAGTTCGGGGACGGTGACCCGTGCCAAATTCGGATTTCAAGAATCATCGAACTTGCCGGAAGAGACACGCCGTTCCCGACTGGAAGCCTTTTTAGCAAAGAATCACTTCATCACTCGAAGAGAATACTCTCAGATTACGGGTTTATTGAAGGGAAAAGCACTACGGGAATTGAATCTTCTGGTAGAAAACGGAGTTCTTAACACTCGCGGATATGGGAACCGGGTGGTGTATTTAAAGCCTAATAATCAGTAGATTAAATCAGTAAAAGATACAATAAGGGTGATAACAGAAAAGAGGTTACTATTCTATTATCACCCTATTATCACCATCTATTGTCACCCGTTTTTCATTGATAATGAACCGGTTAGTTCTACAAAGTGACAAGTGACATTAAAAAGCATCATTAAACTCCAGTGTATGACGCTCAATAACTTCTACCGAATCGAGCCCAAGCATATAGTCACCTTTGGCCGCCTCAATCATAGCTTTTTGTTCTTTCTGAAAGTAGACAGGGGCATCTTTACGTAAAGGTAAAATCTTTAGTTCCACCTTTTTGCCGACGAGATCTGCCATACGGACCCACATCTCCTTTTCATTCCAGAAGTTATCTGCTACAAGCCTGCCGTCAGCATACACACGGGCCACATCACCCCGATAATTTATACGGAGAAAAAGATTATCATAATTATTTATTCCAGATGTATCATAGTTAATAGTGTATACCGCAGCTTTTGCAAAGTCCTCTTCTACAGGTTGCGCAGCCACTGCCTGACGCCCCATGGGGACAACACGGGGAGCATCCGCTTTTTTCACTTCCGTGACTGTGGCGGCAATAACAGGAGACTTTGTCCATACCTCCTCCACGATGCATGAATCACTCTTATACAGAATACCGCCATTCTTGGCATAAAGCAGTTTACCGTCAATTTTATAGGCAGTCTTTGCCTTTTCGTATGAGAGCACACAGACATTGAGCTTGCCCGCCTTCTGCTGCTTGTTAAGTTTACAAGTATAGACCTTGCCGTCAACGGAAATTTGAGGCTTTTTACCCCTGATTTCGATGAAATAGATAAGGTCATCCACTTTGCAGAACGGTTCTACAGTAGTCCAGTCAATGGTTGCACCCTCAGTCCGATAGTCTTTAAAAGTGACATGGGACGTCCCGCTCTCATTCTTGATACGCACATAGTCATTATAGAATTCGAAAGCCCCCCGGCGGGCATAATGCCTGCTTAATGAGTCAACATTCATCTGCAAGAGTTCACTGCCCCAGTCTGTCAACATTTGATGGATAAAACGTCCTTCATGAAAGGGAGTCTCGAATACTTGTCCCACTTCACCAAGAGGAGCCTGAAAATCATAGGTCATATGAGGCAGGTCATTATGATTAGTACCCGGAGAGGCTTGCGTTTCTCCCATAGTATGAAGAGGATTGTATGGATTGGTGCCACCGTGATACATATAGTATCCCGGAAGATTGGAGCCACTACCCAGCTTGCATATAACCAGCGGTTTAAGCTCCCTTCCATTGATATTTATCCGACGATGATACGCCGGCATCATACCACCGCCCAACTCACAAGTAAAATAGGGGTATGACAATTTTGAACTGAGAGAGGGGGAATTTTCCGACAATTCCTCTTTAGAGAATGTCTCTGTGGCAATAGCACTACTCATACGTTTGTCTCTCATAATGAAAGCATCGGCATAACTGCCCGGCATATCCTCCAGTTTCCGGTCCCAGAATCCGTCGGCATAGTCACCATAAAGCGGCAACAGCTGTCCGAAAACCTCTTTTCCCCGAAGTGCAGGCCAACCGGTACGTGTATAGAACGGGACATCAAATCCCGCCTTCACAGCAATATTTTTCAATGCCTCCAGATAATCCCAAGGCCCGCGACTTTCGTTCTCGATCTGCACGCCGACCACAGGACCGCCATCTTTCCACAAAAGTCCGTTAACCTGAGCAAAAATAGTATTATAAAGCTCCGTACAATCTTCAAGGAATCCGGGAGTACGGGCACGTATCTTATACTTAGGATTCTGCCCGGCTTTCTCATGTACCCATGAAGGAATTCCGCCTTGATACACTTCCCCATGACAGAAAGGACCAAGACGCAACACCAGCATCACATTTTCTTCTGCACAGATCCGGACGAAGCGGCGCAGATTATGATTGCCGCTCCAGTTCCATTTTCCCTCTTCCGGTTCATGGTGAATCCAGAAGATATATGTAGAAATGATATTGATGCCACCGGCCTTCATTTTGCGGATTTCCCGGCGCCATTCCGACTCCGGCACGCGGGAATAGTGAATTTCGCCCATGACGGGAATGATATGCTTGCCGTCAAGGATAAGCCCCTTGCTATCCACCAGAAGAGTTTTGCCTTCGGGTGTTGCAGATGTCCCAAACCGGAAAGTACCTTGTGCTGAAACCATTGACAACGACAGTACAAACATCAATAAAAATGTGATCTTCTTTTTCATGGTAATCTTTCAATTGTTAGTCTTTCAATTATTCAACAACCTTCCGATTCAAACGGAAAGTAGAGAGAACTTTCTTGCCGGAATAAACAGTCACAAGGAAGTTATAGTCCTCACCTTTTTCAAAATCAGCCTTTGTCGCAAAGCGGATGTCAGCTTTTTCATAGGGTTTCAAGGCAGGTACGGCAGCAGAAGCCACTTTGACCATTTTGCCTTCTTTCTTATACTCTATCTTGACCGAAGCCTTTTGTGAGCTAACTTGTCCGAAGTTCTGTACTTCAATATTCCCGTTCCAGCCTTTTTGCGATTCAGAGAATACAGGGGCACGCGCAGAAAGAATCGGTTCCATATAATCAACATACGGCAAACGCGCATATCCGTAAAGCATCTTTCCGTTTTTATATCTGCCTATCAATTTAGGAGCAAATTCTTTCTCTGTAATCCCATTTCCTTTTCCGTCGAAAGTAATGATCAGGTCATCTCCGTCATTCTCTGTTTTCAATACTTTACTTCCTCTGCCATAGTTCACCTCTTCGGAAGCGCCAAAACGCAAAGAGCTGATATCCATATCGGTTTGTGGATGAAAACCTTCTTCTGCCTGTACTTTCAGCCGGATAGTCTTCGTTCCGGCGGTAATGGGCTTATCATTCAACACTGTCAGCAATAGTCCCGGATTCAATGGAATACTGATATTCTTTGAACTGTGATTATCAAATGGCTTATCTTCATGTTTCAAAGTATCAATGACCGCAAAATTAGCCTGTATAGCACGGCCATACTTATCTTGATACATTTTCAGACGTTCATACTTGAACCAGCCTTCAGAATGTCCGTCCTCGTGTACGGCAACTCCCGGCATGTAGGCCTCTCCCGGATCAGTTACCCAATTGACTCCGTCCTTTGAACGAAGATAAAAGGCAATACGGCCCAACCAGTCATTGACAATCAGATGATACTGGATATGATCGCGCCAAATGACAGGGTCTTCAAACCGTCCTTTCACATCCGGATAAACACGACGGTCTGTCAACTGGTTATATTCCGACAAACCATCCCGGCTGATCCAGATTCCACCGCCACGACAAACCATTACATATGAACTGTCTTCCCGTTGGGCAAACGAAAGATTGGACAATCCTTCTATGATTCTACGATCGCGCGCATTGAAGTCGAATTTTCCATATTCCCATTTTCCGTTGATATCATCCGCAACATAACGTCCGTCTATGACATACAAAACATATCGGCCGTCTTTTGCCTGAAACATCTCCGGATTATGCCCTTTTCCGATGATATTGACTGGTTTGAACGGACCGGTCAGATTATCACTCACGGTATTGAACACCCATGAATTTCTCCACTCCATATGTCCTTTAGGAGAAGCTTCCAGCCATCCGCAAACCATTAGATGATATTTACCGTCTTCTCCTTTCCGGATATTTCCACCCCAATAGGACCAGACACGGTCTTCAATACCATTATCAACATAACGCGGTCGCACATCGGAGGTTCCCCATGTGTCGGATGACAGTTGATTGCCTTTCATCGGCAGAAAACGATCCATAAACCGGGCACCTTTCACCAGTTGACTCCACTCTTTGGGACGTTCGCGTTCTGTTACTTGAGAGAAAGTGGATTTACTCACAAGTAGCAACATTACCATTAATACTAATTTAAGATTTTTTCCGTACATGTTTTTCTTCTGTTAGTTAGTTTGATAGTTCGTTTGATTAATACTATTAGTATTACGACAAAAGTAAATCAATCCCTCATTAGTGAATGATAACAAACAGGGAAAAAGGCACGTAATGCTTTACGTAAATAATACGAACATTCCCAGAGTCCTAATAGCCCAACCAAACGGTTGATACCAACAACTGAATGCAAAATACTCTTTTATTCATCATAGTAAATAACACTATTTTCTTCCAAACTAATATTGCAGCAGAAAACTCTCGGCAACTTTTAGAAAACGGTCATGTCCTTTACTGTTCAGATGCGCTGTATCAGTATTATTCTTGCTTTTCTGGAAATAGATTCTTCTGAAAGTATCATTATCGGCATAGATGCTTCCTTTTCTTGCGCAATCAAAAATAGGAATACTATAATTGCCGCAGACTTCAATCATTGCATCCACTACTTTTTCCGAGTCACTTCCTTTAAAGTTCTTGCAGTTCCAGCGGGTAAAGAAAAAGATTTTCGCTGTCGGATATTTCTCGACTAAGCCTTTGCACAGAATTTCCATTTTATCCTTGAAGTTATCAATACCTCCGATAGAATCCAGTTTAAATGCATCATTATGTCCGCCAATGACAATGACATAATCGAGGCTATCCGCCATCTCCGCATATCGCAGATACATCGCTTTTCCCCATCGCGGGCTGGAATAAGCTATGCTATTCCCATTCTTTCCATAATTAAAATACTCCATACCGTGCTTCTTTGCAAACTTATAATGCCATGTGTTCTCAAACGGCTCTTTATGATTTCTCACATAGCTGTCACCTATTACTCCGATCCGCTTGCCGTTAAGTTCGTCAGTAAGCGCTATACCAGTCTGTGCTTTCCCATCCAAAACGGACAACGCACAAACGATTAACAATAAAAAGATTTTTAAATGTGTCATCACTTTATGTATTTTTCATTTGCTAGCAAAGATAAGGGCAGTTGTAATGTCAGTACATGTAAATTCATACGTTTTCCTTTAAATTCATACACTTTTCATGCTTTAATCCGGTTTTTTACGCCCCAATTCTCCAAGAAACGGACGATTTTCCATCTTTCTATACTTATTTGCCATTGGAGCAAGTTACGACTTTGCATATCTTTGCCAAGAAAGTTATCCATTTCTACAAAAGACTACAAACGTATGAAAAAACATCTGATTGCCTGGGGCATTTTATCTACCATGTTTATGGCAAATACTTTTGCCCAGAAAGACATCGACCGTCCTATTATGGGATGGAGTTCATGGAACACCTATCATGTAAATATCAGTGAAGAGTTGATAAAACAGCAAGCTGACGCATTAATCAAACACGGACTGAAAGAGGCAGGCTACAACTATATCAATATAGATGACGGCTTCTTCGGGCATCGGGACGAAACGGGGAAAATGCATCCGCATCCCGACCGTTTTCCCAACGGAATGAAAGTGGTTTCAGACTATATCCATTCGCTGGGATTAAAAGCCGGAATTTACTCGGATGCAGGAGACAACACCTGCGGCTCTATCTACGACAACGACGCAAACGGAGTGGGCTCCGGACTATACGGCCATGAACAGCAGGATATGGATTTATATCTTAAAGAATGGAACTATGATTTTATCAAGATCGATTATTGTGGCGGACGCGAACTGGGGCTGGATGAAGAAAAGCGCTACAGCACGATTTGCCAGGCTATTGCCAATACAGGAAGAACGGATGTATCTATCAATATCTGCCGATGGGCTTTTCCCGGCACCTGGGCAAAACGACTGGCACGTTCCTGGCGTATCAGTCCTGATATCCGTCCCAGATGGAATTCAGTAAAAGGTATTATAGAAAAGAACTTATATCTTTCCGCCTATGCTACCGACGGACATTACAACGATATGGATATGCTAGAAATCGGGCGTGGACTGAAACCCAACGAAGAAGAAGTCCATTTTGGAATGTGGTGCATCATGAGTTCTCCCCTGCTGATCGGATGTGACATGAATACGATTCCCGACTTCTCATTGAAGCTACTGAAAAACAAAGAACTGATCGCACTGAATCAGGATGTATTAGGACTTCAGGCACACGTCGTTCAACATGAAAATGAAAGCTATGTACTGGTAAAGGACATCGAACGGAAACGCGGACTGACAAGAGCGGTAGCATTGTATAACCCTTCCGACCAGCCATGTGACTTTATCGTTCCTTTTGAAACCCTTGAACTGGGTGGTAACGTAAAAGTACGAGACTTAATCAAACAGAAGGATCTTGGAAAAATGAAAGAAGAAATACGGCAGACTGTTCAGCCACACAGCGTAATGATATGCAAAATGGAAGCTGAAAAACGACTGGAACCCGTATCTTATGAGGCTGAATGGGCATATCTTCCCTGCTACGACGATCTGGGAAAGAAATCCAAACCAATTGTTTATGTACCTGCCTCCGATTGTTCCGGCAGAATGAAAATATCCCGACTCGGTGGTCGGGAAGAGAACTTTGCCGAATGGAGCGAAGTATACAGCGAAAAGGGAGGTAACTATGAAATGACTATTTTCTACTCTTGCGACAAAAACCGCAAACTGGAAGTTTCTGTCAATGGGACGAAAACGGTCCTTAAAGATTTGAACAGCAACAATGAAGTGAAATCTGTGACGATCCCTGTCAGCTTAAAACAAGGTTACAATACGGTGCGAATGGGAAATAACTTCGGATGGGCACCGGACATCGACCGTTTTACAGTATCCAGACAATAAATTCCTCATAATATCAATTATAGAATGAACAAGAAATTTAGATGCTTACTGGTATCTCTGATTTTCACAGCAATGTGGAATGGGACTACCATACAAGCACAAGCTCCCCATCCCGAACGCATTTATCTTTCGGGAACAGGCATTGACAACACCAAGACCTGGGATTTTTTCTGTTCTGCGGGACAGAATAGTGGCAAATGGAAAAAGATCGAGGTTCCCTGTAACTGGGAACTACAGGGATTCGGAGAATATACATACGGTAGATGGTATACCATAAAAGGACAACGCCCCAGTGATGAAACCGGAACTTACCGCTATAAATTCGACGCCCCCAAATCATGGGCAGGGCAACGGGTAAAGATATTCTTTGACGGAGTGATGACTGATGCAGAAATCATGATAAACGGCAAGCCGGCAGGTGAGATGCATCAAGGAGGCTTCTATCGCTTCAATTATGATATTACCGAATTACTCAATCTTGGTAAAAAGAATCAGCTTGAAGTGAAAGTTGCCAAAGAATCAGCCAACAGATCGATCAATGCCGCCGAACGGAAAGCTGACTGGTGGTTGTTTGGCGGTATATACCGTCCTGTATGGTTGGAAGTTCTGCCACAGGTACACATGGAACATTTCGTACTAAATGCTGATCACCATGGGAAATTACAGACCGCCGTAGATATGGCAGGAGATGCCAAAGGACATGAAATCATCGTATCTGTCCGTTCATTAAAAGACGGGAAAACCGTATATACCTCCAACGGACAAACAACAATCACTCATCCAATCAATAACTCCGATAAGGAGCAGATGATTAGCGGTGAATGGGCAAGCATCATTCCCTGGTCTACAGAGAATCCCAATCTGTATGTAGCCAAATTGGAATTAAAGAATCCCGAAGGTAAAATCGTACAAACCAGAGAAACACGCATCGGTTTTCGTACTGTAGAGTTCTTCCCGCAAGACGGTGTATATTTGAACGGTACCAAACTAGTGGTCAAAGGAATCAACCGCCACTCATTTTCTGTAGACGGAGGGCGTACCACCAGTGCTGCATTAAGCCGAATGGATGCCCTGCTCATCAAAGAAATGAATATGAATGCTGTACGTTCGCACTACCCGCCCGATGAACATTTTCTTGATATGTGCGACTCACTGGGTCTTGTCTACATGGATGAACTGGCAGGCTGGCAAAACGGTTACGACTCTAAAGTCGGAGCAAAACTCGTAAAGGAGATGATTGAACGGGACGTTAACCACCCCTGCATCATTCTTTGGAGTAACGGAAACGAAGGCGGCTGGAATACACAAACCGATCCTTTGTTTGCCCAATATGACAGACTACAAAAACGACATATGGTACATCCCTGGGCCGACTTTAATGACTTGGATACGCATCACTATCCTACTTATCTGACAGGGGTAGCACGTTTCACCAATGGTTATAAAGTGTTCATGCCGACCGAATTTATGCACGCCATGTACGATCAGGGAGGAGGAGCCGGCCTGCGCGACTTTTGGGATCGCTGGTGTACCAATCCCTTGTTTGCAGGAGGGTTCATCTGGGTATATTGCGATGAGGCTCCCAAACGCAGTGATAAAGGAGGAATACTCGACTCTGACAAGTCCAATGCACCCGACGGAGTAGTAGGACCACGTCGAGAGAAAGAAGGAAGCTATTATGCCATCCGTGCACAATAGTCGCCTATCCAGTTGAAACCTCTTCTCATTACTAACCACTTCGACGGCCGTTTCCTCCTGACCAATGAATATACTTTTACCAATCTGAAAGATTGTCGTATGACTTATAAGGTTTTATCATGTGGCACTCCTCTCCAGGGAAACGCAGAAGCAGGAAAGGTGATTGTCGAAGGAAAAGTCCAACTTCCATCCATCAATCCGGGAGAAACAGGTACTGCCCGTTTTGAACTGCCCGATTCATTCCGGAAAGGTGATGTGCTCGAACTGGAGGCCTTTGATAGAGAAGGAAAAAGTATCTGTAACTGGACTTATCCGATTCATCTGGCAAAACAATATTTTGAACGTAACCTGGCGCAAACGACACTCACTCCTGCTCCTCAAAAAGCAGAAGCCCGACAAACGTCTGACGCCATCGAACTAAAGAGCAGCAAAGTCAGCATAACCTTCGATGCGGCAACCGGTATGATCCGTCACATTAAATCCGGTGAGACTGAGGTTCCATTCAAGGATGGTCCGGTAGCAGTAGGTATGAAGATGCGATATGAACCTTCGCTCAGCTATACTCGCCATTCCTCTGACGGCGCCATTTATTGTGCCAAATATAAAGGTGCGGCAGATTCCATTGTCTGGCGTCTGACAAACGAAGGTTTGCTCTATATGGATGCAATCTTATTAAATCGCGGTTCCGGTGGCGGTGGCTTCGACGATGCTTTCATGGATGCACAGGTTTTCAATCTCGGTCTTAGCTTCTCTTATCCGGAACAAAACTGTTCGGGTATGAAATGGATGGGACGCGGGCCATACAGGGTATGGAAAAACCGAATTCCAGGAACGAACTACAGTATCTGGCACAAAGATTATAACAACACCATTACCGGAGAAAGTTTTGAGAATCTGATATATCCTGAGTTCAAGGGTTACCATGCCAACCTCTATTGGGCTACACTGGAGGGCGAGAAGACTTCATTTACCGTTTATTCGCGTAATGACGGTACTTTCTTCCGGGTATTCACTCCCGAAGAACCGGCAGGACGGATAAAAGATACCATGCCTGCATTCCCAGAAGGTGATCTTTCATTCTTGCTCGATATTCCGGCTATCTGCTCGTTCAAGCCGATCGAGCAACAAGGTCCTAACAGTCAACCGGGAAATATCCGAATCAAATCGGGAGATGAAGGACTACATCTGAATCTGATGTTTGACTTCCGGTAATCCTGAGTAAAAACACTTAAAAATAAAGATAAAACGATGAACTGAAAATTGTTCTTGGAACTTAAGTTTGTTTGCGTCGTATCTATAGCATATAAATAAGGGGCTATTTGATTAAAACAGCCCCTTATTTATTATTTCATTTATTACTTAGTCGTCATCTTCTTTTCCGCGCTTTTCAGCCCTTTCAGAGAAGCCTTGATCTTCACATTTCCACTAGTCTGACTGGAACGTAATATAGCCATTACAAATCCTTGATGTAACTTCTTGTGGTTTCCTGAGAAAAGCTCATCTGTCATATGATCACCATTATCTACGGCAATCAGTCTGGCTTCACCTGAGACTTCAAACGTAACTTCACCTTCAGTAGCAGGTACCACCCGTCCTTTACTGTCAACAGCATATACCTTTACATACTGCAAATCCATTCCATCTGCTTTCCAGTCTGCATTCTCCAACTCTATTTTCAAAGCTTTCCCTTACCTGTCGTTTCCAACATATGACGAGCAACTTCTTTTCCATTGTTACATGCAATCGCTATGATGTTTCCTCCTTTGCCATAAGGTATATTTTGCCAGTAAATCATATTGCGGCTTTGTATATCATCACGTTTATTCTTCTGAATACCTAAAGATTTCCCATTAACCAATAACTCCACTTCATCAGCATTTGTATAAGTGAACAGATTCTGCTTACTTCCTTCAGCTCTGTTCCAATGAGATGAAAGAGGCATACGACCTACTATGACATCATTCCATTCAATACTTTCTTTCTCACTATCGACTACTCCGATATGAACTAAAGGCTCATCACTGAAAGCACTCTTTATCAAATACGCTTGAGGATAGGGTTCCAAAGCATGATTAAAGAATGAATAATTCCACCCTTTTTTAGGCCAGCCGTTCGATTCTCCCCAGTATTCGATAGCTCCCCAATAGGCAAGTCCTACCATCTTATCCCGGTCCATACCGAAAAAAGGAGCAGTAAGTTCACTACTTGTTGCTTCACTCTGATAAACGATTAAATCGGGACAAGCTTCGAGATACTTCGCATAATCGGTATATTGATAATTGAAGCTGGCAACTTCAGTCACCGTAGACAATTCGGGAGGAAGAATTTTCTTATTGAAATCCGCATCTTTTCTGCTGATGGCACCAGCCCTCGATGGATACATAGCCACCGTTGTCTTTCGGGTAGAATCGTATCGCTTTACAAGCACATCGAAAATTCGATAAGTCGTAACACCCCAATCGCCGGTAGGAAATCCAGCCAGATCTTCCCGCATCTGCAATTCGTTGCCGATACTCCACATAATAACCGAAGGATGGTTTCTGTCGCGCTTAATCCATTCGGGAATCATCTTATACCACAATTGAGTAAAAGGAACCCGGCCACCCCAATATGATTTGTCGCTCCACTTATCAATCAATTCATCTACAATCAGAATACCATGTTTATCAGCCAACTCCATAAAGGATTTCGAATATGGATTATGTGATGTACGCACATGATTATAACCGAACTTCTTGAGCAATTCGAACTGCCGTTCAATAGCACGGTCGAATGCCGCTGCTCCTACAGCACCTAAGTCATGATGATTGGCAATACCCTTCAAGAATAGTTTCTTACCATTCAGTTTAAAGCCAAACTCCGGAGAGTATTCAAGTGTGCGAATACCAAATTTCTCAGTCACGTTGTCGATCACTTTTCCATCACGGACCAATGTTATTTCTGCTCTATAGAGATTCGGTGTTTCACAAGACCATAGCTGGGGATTGGAAACTGCAACTACCGGAAGCGGAACTTCAACAGTAGCCAGTTTATTTTTTTTAGGAGCCATTCCCTTTGTTTCCGTCACCAATTCACCTTTCGGAGAAAAGATTCTGGCATTGATTTCCACATCCAGCTGTTTCCCGGAAATACCTTCCACCTCAACCTGTACATTGATATCTGCACTTTGTTCCGTTATTTTAGGAGTAGAAATAAACACGCCATGACGGGCTATGGAAACATAGTCTTTAACCAGCAAATGGACATCCCGAAACAAACCTCCTCCCGTATACCAGCGTGATCCTCCTTTTTTGCCGGTAGAAGCACTGACAGCTACCACATTATCTGCATCATATCTTAGTAATTTAGTAATATCCGTTTCAAAGCCAATATACCCATAGTCTGTACCTCCTACTTTCTGACCGTTTACCCAGACATCACCTATTAACATAATTCCTTCAAAATCGAGTAATACCCGTTTTCCTTTCCATTCAGGATCGGCTTTAAATGTTTTACGATACCAACCGGTTCCCATCGCTTTAAAACCACGAGCTCCCCCTGCATCCTTATCCCACGGCTGTTCTATTTGAAAGTCATGAGGCAGATCCAGTACACGCCAGCTACTATCATCATAGTTTACAGAATAGGCATCTTTCAAGTCACCCGCATGAAATTTCCATCCGAAATTAAACAAGTGAGACAAACGCCCCTGCCCATCAGCATTTTGTGCAGCGAGCAAACCAAATTGAAGAGTCAATAAAGATAATAAAATCAGTTTTTTCATTTTGTGTATATTAATAGTTTCATGGTAGCACAAAGATAAGCCCAGTTTCAATATCAGTACATAGAAGTTTGTACATTTACATAGATTATTTATCGTTTATCACCCGTAAAACAAAAAAAGTCTCAAGTAGCGACAAACTACCTGAGACTTTTGTTTGAATATGATCAGTTACTTTTTATACAAGTCAGACCCTAAATAATAACCCAACTGCGTAGGTTGATTATATCCTATGTTTTGATTGAGGGCACTCATTTCATAGACATGATCACTCATCAGATAAGGAAATTTATAATCCGTCGGATACCAAGTCGTAAACAGGCGCAGTTCAGTCTGATCACTTGTTACCTGAATAATTTCCTCACGCCAGTCTCCCCAGATGTCCGCATAGAAACAGGGATTACTTTTACTACTATTGATAGTAGTCACTTCATATCTATAAATAGTAAATACACGTTTTTCTTTGGGCGCATCAATCTTACTCCTGTCTAATAATTGACGATTCAATGAATTGGAGAACCATACTGCCATATTGTAAGACATACTGCTGGAACCGGCTCCATATCCGAGATCAGCTCCCGTACAGGAATGTGCATTGCCTTTATACCACCACATCTCGCAGCCCGGACTATCTGGATCAATATCGGCTACCAGGCAACGTCCCATATCTCCACTATACGGAAAATCCCAGATTGTCTCTCCCGTTCTCGCATCTCTCAAAGCAGCACCTACTTTAAAAGGACAAGCCTCAAAGCAAGACCAGATTTGCAGTCCTTTTCTTGACGGGTCAAACTTCCCCAAATGCAAGGCATCTCCATGTCCATGCCTGGAGTTCCACAAGCCTTTACCATTATGGTCTATACAACAACCTCCATATACAACTTCGTCACATCCGTCATCGTCTACATCTCCCACACTTAAACTATGATTTCCTTGTCCGGCATAATCACCGTGCACACCGTCCGAAGTATCGAATCGCCATCTCTTCTTTAACTCTTGGCCCTGAAAATCCCAGGCTTCCAATACCATCTTTCCATATACTCCACGACAAATCAGAATAGAGGGGGTAGTACCCGAAAAACATCCTACTCCTACACGATAACTGGCAGAACGTTTGTAATAGTTATCTCCCCAGTCTTCGCTTTTACCTAACGCGATATAATCAGTACGAGCCAACTCTCTTCCTGTCATACCATCCAATACCGACAGAAATTCCGGTCCGCCATGAATATGAGCCGAGCCTTCGACACGATAATCGACTTTACCATCCCCATCCGTATCTTTTATTTCTGTTCCATCTCCAAAGACAGTACCTTCTGCGGTACGAACCGCAATTTCACATTTTCCGTCACCATCAAAATCATAGACAGCAAAAGAGGTCAGATTACCCACCGGGACATTCGGCCCCAAAGCTACACGCCATAAGAACGAACCATCTAATTTATATGCTTCCAGCAGGGTAGTATGCCAAGGTCCCATCTGTACGGCTCCTGACTCATCCTCTTCGTCCTCTGTCGAGGAACTGCTTCTCAAAAGCCTTTTCAGTACAATCTCATAAACCCCATCTCCGTCCAGGTCACCGACACTGGCATCATTGGCATCATAATAATACTCTGAACTGATGCCTGTGGTACCGGCCAGCGGTATGGAAATATAGGGCAGTCCGGCCGATGCCTGTGCTGCCGTTATGGTATAAGTATCCAACGTTTCATCAGAACCGGCAAAACATAACCGATACGTATTATCCTTATTACGGTCGGCAGTTATATCCTGGAAGTTTGTCGACAAAGTAATCGGTTCTTCATTAAGTTTCACCTCTTCTTCATTACCGCTCTTCCGATAAAGGTCAAAGCCTGTAGAAGAATCATCGGTGGGAAACATACGCCAGCTCACTAATATCTTATTATTGTATTCGGGATAGTAAGAAGCATCTTTTCTTCCGTTAATCGAAGCCCACAATGCACGTTTCAAAGGAGGCTCGACCCGCTCTGCCGGAGGAGTCGGTTCAGGTTCATCACCATTCAACTGGATTTGATTGTCAGTACAAGAAACTGTAAGCAACAAAATTGCTGCCAGAAAAAACAAGGCATTTTTCATTTTAAAAGAATTTAGTTAAACATATAATGATCTGTAAGTTCACAAAAAACACATCGCTGATCTTTCACCAAGCTTCCATAAAAAGTGCACAATGCCGACACTTCGAAAAGTATCCTTTTTATTTCAGATTAGTAGTTCAGCGATGGTCAAAAGTACAGAATCATCCACATTTTCAACTGGAATTATGTACAGTTTACATGTAAAAAAACAGGGATGAACTCAAAAACAAATTAAAGTTCATATATGAACTTTTTT
This sequence comes from Bacteroides sp. MSK.20.82, assembly GCF_019052485.1. Taxonomy (NCBI): domain Bacteria; kingdom Pseudomonadati; phylum Bacteroidota; class Bacteroidia; order Bacteroidales; family Bacteroidaceae; genus Bacteroides; species Bacteroides sp. MSK.20.82. Next base: position 20,700 of record NZ_JAHQUN010000015.1, on the reverse strand, counting down.
GCTTAGTCTTTATTATCCTCCATTTGATAAGTTACATTCTTTTCTACCACATTTTCAACATTACTTACTTTCTTCACAAACTTCTTAACCGAACCGACCTTTACATCCTTTATCCGCACATTCTTCACAGGAAGTTCAGCATTTCCCTTCAGTTCATATACAGCGTCTGCCGATTCGCAAGTTACTTTATCCATATAGATGCCATCGATACGAGTGATTCGCTTTTCATAAGTCGGGACTAAGTCCTTCCACTGATAAAGCACCTCCGTATCTATTTCAAGTACCCGCTGGGCTGTTCCGGATGCTACATTTTTCATATAGATATTCTCAATAAATCCTCCCCTGCGATGATTTGTCTTCACAAAGAAAAGACGCATCACAGAATTGGGTGCTGTACAGTCATGCATATAGATATTCCGTATACCACCGGAGATCTCACTGCCGATGCCCAGTAAGGTATGTCCTTTCAATATCCGGCAGTTACGGATAACTATATTCTCGCAAGGTGTATTCAACCGCCATGCGTCCTGATTACGACCGGCTTTGATTACAACAGCATCATCTCCCTGGTCAAAAGAACAGTCTTCGACCAGAAAGTTACGACTCATTTCAAAGTCAATACCATCATTATTGTGTCCATGTGCCCGCACATCCAAATTACGGACGATACCTCCGTCACACATATAGAGGTGAATGGTCCAAAACGGACTCTCACGTATTTTAAATCCATCCAGCATCACATTCTTACAGCGATTGAAATGTATCAGATGCGGACGCAAATGATTTTCACCGGTAGCCATCTGGCGTTCTATAACAGGTACATTGGTCGAAGCTTTGGTATACAATTCCTTCAAAGCTTGCAGATGGGGTGCAGGACGTTTAAACCATACTTTCCATGTTCCCATCTTCGGCTGTAATGTACCTTTACCGCTGATTGCCACATTTTCACATTCAAATGCATACAGTAGCGGTGAGTAATTATAGCACTCCAATCCCTCCCATGAGGTCATTACCGCCGGTAGATAGTCTTCCGGATTATCTGTAAAACTCAATACGGCATCTTCTTCTAAACAGAGGTTTACATTACTTTTAAAGTGTACGGGTCCCGTCAGCCAAATGCCTGCCGGAACAACCACACGTCCACCGCCCGCTTTATTACATGCGTCAATAGCAGCAGCGATCGCTTTGGTATTATCAACTTCTCCACCCGGCACAGCACCAAAATCCGTAATCTTAAAATCCCGGTCCGGATAAATAAAGACTTTAATCGGTTGCATCGGAAAAGGAGCTTTTACTTTGACAGTTTTATAATTACCGCCCGCCATTACCGTAGCAACAGACAATAGCCCGAAACACATACATACCATCCATTTTAAAAAGTTCTGTTTCATTATCATCTCATATTAAAATTTGTCCAATCAATTTTATTTTTGAATTTTCAGTGTCACCTTAATCATACCGCCATACGGGTCGAAATCGAAAAGAACTTTATCGTCAGTGATCTGTACCGGCAATTTTCTTTTTCCTTGTTTCACAGTCACTTTCTTTATTTCCTTACCGGTAATCACCATTGTCAACGGTTCAACGAACAGTTCCTGATCCAATTTAAGTTCCGGAGTAATCAACAAGGTATTCTTTTTATTCACAACTTCCAGTCTAGTTTCCTCCCTTTCCTTGATATAAGAAGCCACTTCACGAAAGGTTCCTACCCATATTTCATTCTCTCTCGCTTTTACTTGATCCAGATGATCCCACAAACGTTGAGGATTGCGGAAAGCATCATAGCCATAGGTTAAACCGTGTGTCATTCCTACTCCCCAGTCATTGGTTTCAATCAAGGTATTCACCCATTTCTCCAAATCCTGCAGAGTCGATTTACTCCCAATCGAACGCTGGTGAGTTCTTGTCCCTACACGATTCTGTACGGCAATTCTCCGTCCTTCCGCTTTTTTATTATTATTGGGATAGCAGAAAGTACGGGGCATTACACCTGTATTGGCAAATATAGCACTATCATTCTTAAAAATATCCTCTTTTATCTCTTCGATAGGAAAACGTGCAAAGTTTTTATGCGCCCAACCGTGATTGGAAATCTCATGACCATTATCAGACATTTCCCTAAGTTGAGGCCAGGTCATTCGTGTAGTGTCGGTAATGTTCTCGTTATCCTTATTTATATTGGAACCACATATCCAGAATGTTCCCCGGAAACCTCTCTTTTCCAGTTGGGGAACAAGAAGTGTATAATGTTCTGCCAGGCCATCATCAAAAGTATAACTGATAGCACAAGCCTTATCCTGTTTATATCTGGCAATTTGCACATTCCAGTCTGCTCCCGACAAATAGCCAATACTGATTAATAAACTAAAGATAAAGAGTGAAAATGTCTTCATCGTTCTGTCGTTTTATTGGTTTATCTTTACATTATGCATCGTAAATGAATCGATTATACTCTGATCCACTTTTCCTTTCTTAGCCCGCACTGTGAGATTCTCAAAACAGAAATCTGACAATTTATATTGATCAGACTTCTTAACATTAAAGAATACATTACAATCAATGTCTATATTGCGCATCGTAATGTTATTAGAATAAGAAAGGGGAGTATCTTTACGATCTTTCAAATCGTAAAACTGCGTCCAAGGAGCTATATTCAGACAATTCTGTACATTCCCTGTTATATCCTCTACCAGAATATACTCATATTTTTGCGGTGTATCCGGGCGCATCTTTAGAGTTAGAAGAGCACGTGCTCTATCTACCTTACAACGGCGGACAATCACATTCCGACTAAGGATAGATTCACTACCACAAGTAAAGGCGCTATGACAGAATCCGTAGGTACAGTCTTCAATAATAATATCATAGTTTTCTCCATTATTGGCATCTTTATCTGCCCAAGGTCCTTTTCCACCTTTCAGCGCCACCGCATCATCATTGACAGACATATAACAATTCTTTATCAGCACATTATTACAAACATCAAGGTCCACAGCATCCGTACTGGGAGCTTTTACGGGACTGGCAGGCGAAGTAATACGAAGATTCAACAACTTCAAAAAACTGCATTTATAGAAATGAGTGCTCCAGAAAGGAGAATTCATAATTCTGATTCCCTCAATCTGAGCATTCTTACAGTTGGACAAATAAATAATGCGAGGACGCATTTCTTCCATATTGGTGCAATCCGGATTTATAGAACGCCGTAACCAAAATGACTTCCAGTACCGAAGCCCGTTTCCATTCAATGTTCCCTTTCCGGAAATTGTAAATCCATCCAGTCCGTCTGCATTTACCAAAGCCATGAAGTACTTTAAAGTCTGTCCCTCCATACGGGTCATTTTCACCGGAAAATGACTAATATCATCGCTTCCCTTTAATACTGCATCTTCTTCCAGATGTAAATGAGTATTGTTTTTAAAGAAAAGTGATCCGCTTAAGAAAGTACCTTTGGGAATAACTATAACTCCACCCCCATTCCGGGCAGCCAGATCAATTACTCCCTGTATCTTCTTTGTCTGCACCACCGTACTGTCGTTCGCTACTCCATAATCGGTTATGCTATATTTCTTTCCTAAAGCATTCACATTCACTTCCTTGTTTTCCCTGAACCATTCAGGGATTGCCTTGCCATCAGGAAAAACCTCCTGAGCCACTATTTGTGTACAACACAAAATCAATACTAATCCTACAATTTGTTTCATCACCTATTTATCTTTTTACACTTATCTATTATTAATCAATACCTTACATTGAAAACACCAGTACTCCTGCGGTTGGGATCTCTTCAGTTCCTACCAGCACCTTACTTCCCTCCGGTATGTCGAATGTATAAGAACGATCTGAATAATTCAGCACAATCCCCAGCCCGTTCCGGTATTCCACCGTTATTCCATAAGGCAAATCCATCACAGGAATCTGTAGCTGTGCATATAATTTCTTCAAGATATCCTTTTCCAACGCACCATTGTGGCTGTCAACTCCGACATATGTAACAGTGCCTTTACCCAGTTTTCGGAACGTGACAGCAGGACCACCTTCATAGAATTCATTGGCATACGTCGCCCAAACCTGCGAATCAGATGCGGGAATCAGTATTTCTCCCCATGTATTCCACTCATATTGCTTTCCATTCATGACAACAGTACCCGGATCTTCCGGTAACAGCAGATCATAAAAGTTCATTTCATTTCCCGTCAGAGGTGTGATCATAGAACCGAAAGGAGCTTCCGGCAAACGGCCATAACGGTCTTTCTGTGCTGTACGGCAGGTCAACACAAGATTACCACCATTTTTCACATAGGCAATCCATTTATTTACTAATTCCTTATCAGCCAGTTGGTAAGCAGGAGCTATCACCACAGGATACTCCGTCAACTCCTTCTGTTCGGAGACAAAATCAACGGGAGCACCAAATGACTTCAAAGTCCGGTAATACTTCTCTATATGTGCAAAAGTATCCCATGTACGGTTCTGTTTCTGCCGCTCGATGCTCCAGGAATTCTCGTGGTTGAAAAGGATAGCGGTACGACGTGCCAGATAGTCGGCAGGCTTCGTTTCGCGCGGAGCATAATGTTTCCGGAGTTCTCTTATCTCTTTTATAAAGGTTTCATATTCCCTTCCGCCGGGAGTGACGGTTACGCCGTCCGTTCCTACTATCCCATAATGATACTGCTCTGTGCCGTACAGCGGCTGGCGATAGCGATACGTACAGATAAAATCGCTTCCACCGGCAAATACACTCCACATCCACAGACGGACAGCTCCCGGAAGCGGTTGCGGATTAATGCTCCCCCAATTCACTTGTCCCGGTTGCAACTCCATCACGCCATACGTACCCTGTATAGGACGGAAGAAGTCATTCGCCCATGCAATACGCAACGGATTTCCTACCCGATATCCACGGCGTCCGATACCTTCGTTATCGCCATACACCATATAGCGTGTATAACTCTGGAAATCGAGTGCAGGACTACCGCCGATATGTCCTTCATCATAGTTGGGGATATAGTTGGTAGTAATCCACTGGTTCTTTGCATATTTTCTGATCAGCAGACATTGTTCATTCAGAAAATCATTGGTCTGCGCAGCGGCAAAACGACGATAATCCAGAATCTGATGATGATTCATAAACATCTGGACACGCTTAGGAAGAGTGATTTCATCAAAAGACGAATAAGCCTCACTCCAGAAAGCGGTTCCCCACGCGTCGTTCAGCAACTGAATGTTGTGATTGTATTTTGCACGGAGATAATCACGGAAAGCCTGTTCCGCTTTCGGATTATAGTCGAACTGTACGGCAGGTTCATTGTCGAGTTGCCATCCGACAATACGGGAATCATTGCCATAATGCTGTGCCAGTTTCTCGATCATCTTATACGATAATTCCCGATAGAGCGGCGAAGCAAATGAGGCATGCTGGCGGGCACCGTGATCGAGAACCGTACCATCTTCATTCTTCAACAGGATTTCGGGATACTTCCGGCTCATCCACACCGGGGGCGTGGCAGTCGAAGTACACATAATGACTTTCAGATCATATTTGGCAGCAAGAGCTACTGCTTTATCCAGCCAGGCAAAATCGTATCGTCCTTCTTCCGGCTCCAGCTGCGCCCATGCAAACTCCGCAAAGTGAGTAAACTCAAATCCCAGTTCATGCATCTTCTTGAAATCACGTTCCCACTGACTTTCATCCCAGTGTTCGGGATAATAATAAACTCCTGTCAATGTCAAGTCCTTATCGTTGAACCAGGAAGAAGTTTGTGCTTTTACAGATTGATGCTTCCGGTCATCTATCAGAGACTCTACGACGGAAGCATCTACCGCAAAGGCAGTCCCGTGGCGGATTCCCTTCGGAAACGAAACCTGATCGGATACATCTTCCCACGTTTCACCATGATCCAGCGAACGGACAGCTCCGTAACGATGATCACGATACTTATCAAAATACACATAAAGCGCATCACCCACAAAAAGAGGTGCCGGTCCTTCCGCCCAATATTTTCCGGTAATCGGGGCGGATACCTTTGTCGGAAAACCTTTGGCAATATTCTTCGTGCGTGTCACACGCAGGTTTTTCTCCGGAGGATTGGAGTTCTCGTTCTTGACGACCATGATCAGATCTCCCTGTGTCGGATCTTTCACGATAGCCGCGTCGATCACACTGAAATCGGGATTGAAAAACATCTTCGTCTTTGAGAAAGTACGAAAATCCTTCGTTGTAACATAGTACATACGATGGTTCAGCCCTTTTTCGCTTTCGCTGGTAGGCACTTCCTTGTGGCGTCCGGGGATGGTGGTCGCCCAAAAAATGTAATATGTTTCCGAAGGTTCGTCATAAAAGAGTTCCGGCGCCCAACAATTATGAGCTTCCGGCTCGTGCATCATCACGGGAATAGCCTGTTGCTCACTCCAATGAATCAAATCACGGGAAGAAGCATATCCGATGATCCGGTCCGTCCAACTGGAAGTCCAGACCATGTGAAATGTTCCGTCGGGAGCTTGGCATATACTGGGATCACGCATCAATTTATCTTTACCGACAGACGGAGTCAAAAAAGAGCGTCCGCCGTTCAAAGGAGTCCAGTTCAGCCCATCATAACTGTAGGCAAGATGCAGACCGTCCTTGCTGTCATTGATAAAATAAGAAAAGAGATAAGCAGTCTCACCTGCAAAGATTGTCATTACCGACCAAAGAGTTAAAGCCATCCAGGCAAATACTTTTTTCATGGTTCACTTTAAGATTAAAAAGTTTACTTCGCAAAGATATGGTATCCCCCAGAATTTCAGAAATGAATGATGATGGAGATATTATCATATTCATGTAGTTTCGTACACCAACCGCCATAAAAGCCGTTTTTGATACAATATTCTATGTATCTGTACATCTTTCTATTTTATAGATTACTCAAAAGCTCTACTTTAGCAGCAGATTTTTAAACGTAGTGGAAAACATATCAATTCTACATATCATGAAACAACTTTTAGTAAGTATTGCCATTGTATTCGCCTCTGTACTGACTGTAACAGGGCAAAACCACTCTTTCAGCCTATCCGGAAAATGGAATTTCCAGATAGATCGGGAAGATGCGGGGATGAAAGAACAATGGTTCAATAAATCGCTCGACGAATCCATCAATTTACCCGGTTCCATGCCCGAAAAGCTAAAAGGGGACAATGTTACCGCACGTACCCAATGGACAGGAAGTTTATATGACAGTTCTTACTATTTCAATCCTTACATGGAGAAATACCGGATAGAAGGGCAAGTCAAATTACCTTTCTTCCTGACTCCCGACAAGCACTATGTAGGTGTCGCCTGGTATCAAAAGAAAGTGACAATTCCATCCGCCTGGAAAGGGGAAAGAATTCTCCTCTTTCTGGAACGCCCACATATTGAAACAACCGTATGGGTAAACACGAAAGAAATCGGTATGCAAAACAGCCTTTGCGTTCCTCATGTATACGACCTGACCTCGGCCGTCACTCCCGGCAAGCCGTGCCGGCTCACTATCCGGGTTGACAACCGGATTAAAGAGATCAATGTCGGTCCGGATTCACATAGCATCACCGACCAGACACAGGGCAACTGGAACGGAATCGTAGGTAAAATCGAACTGCAGACGACTCCCAAAGTCTATTTCGACGATATACAGGTATATCCTGATCTGAGTCACGGGAAAGCGCTGGTACGCATGAATGTAAAATCCTCTTCTTCTGCCAAAGGAGAAATAACACTTTCTGCCGAAAGCTTTAATACGGATACCCGCCAAAACGTCCTCCCTGTTCAACAGACCTTCCGTATTCAGGCAGGAGATAACCGGGTAGAAATGGAACTACCGATGGGAAAAGACTTCCTGACATGGGATGAGTTCAATCCGGCACTCTACAAACTGACAGCCACGCTGAACAGCGGCAAGCAGTCCGAAAAGAAACAGGTACAGTTCGGTATGCGTGATTTCAAGATAGAAGGCAAATGGTTCTACGTCAACGGACGCAAGACAATGCTCCGCGGTACAGTGGAAAACTGCGATTTCCCGCTTACAGGTTATGCGCCGATGGACGTAGCTTCCTGGGAACGGGTATTCCGCATCTGCCGCAACTACGGATTAAACCATATGCGTTTCCACTCTTTCTGTCCACCGGAAGCAGCCTTCATCGCTGCCGATCTCGTTGGTTTTTATCTGCAACCCGAAGGTCCCAGCTGGCCTAATCACGGTCCGAGACTGGGCAACGGGCAGCCGATTGACAAATATCTGATGGACGAAACCATCGCTCTGACCAAAGAATACGGCAATTACGCCTCTTACTGCATGCTGGCCTGCGGCAATGAACCTTCGGGCCGTTGGGTACCTTGGGTAAGCAAATTCGTTGATTACTGGAAAGCGACCGACCCCCGCCATGTATATACAGGAGCTTCCGTAGGAGGCAGCTGGCAATGGCAGCCCCACAATCAATATCATGTGAAAGCCGGTGCACGGGGTCTTAGCTGGGCAGGCTCGCAACCGGAAAGTATGTCCGACTACCGCGCCAAGATCGATTCCGTGAAGCAACCGTACGTTTCTCATGAGACAGGACAATGGTGTGCATTCCCGAATTTCAGCGAGATACGTAAATACACCGGAGTGAACAAGGCCAAGAACTTTGAAATCTTCCGTGATATCCTGAATGATAATCACATGGGCAGTATGGGGCACGACTTTATGATGGCTTCGGGCAAACTTCAGGCAATCTGCTACAAACACGAAATCGAGAAAACATTGCGTACACCCGACTATGCAGGATTCCAATTGCTGGCACTGAACGACTATTCCGGTCAGGGAACTGCATTAGTAGGTCTTCTGGATGTCTTCTTTGAAGAAAAAGGCTATATCAACGCAGATGAGTTCAGACGTTTCTGCAGCCCGACCGTTCCGCTGGCACGTATTCCTAAATTCGTATATACCAACGACGAGGCTTTCCATGCCGACATCGAAGTTTCCCATTTCGGAGCAGCCCCTCTGCAGGAAGCCAAAACGGTATACAGCATCAAGGATGAATATGGCAAAGTATACGCTCACGGCACTGTAGGCACTCAGAATATACCAGTCGGAAATCTTTGTACGCTGGGAAGTGTAGACATGAAGCTAAGCGGAATCACTAAACCGCAGAAACTGAATATGGAAATTCGTATCGAAGGCAGCGATGCCGTCAATGACTGGGACTTCTGGGTATATCCCGCACAGGTAGAACTGACTCAGGGCGACGTATATACCACCGATACACTAGACGCAAAAGCAATCTCCATCCTGCAAGAAGGAGGAAACGTATTGATCACGGCAGCCGGAAAAATCCAGTATGGCAAGGAAGTGAAACAATACTTCACTCCTGTCTTCTGGAATACTTCCTGGTTCAAGATGCGTCCGCCTCATACCACAGGTATCTTCCTCAACGAATATCATCCGCTTTTCCGTGAATTCCCGACCGAATATCACAGCAACCTGCAATGGTGGGAACTGCTGAACAAAGCACAGGTCATGCAGTTTACCGGATTCCCGACCGAATTCCAACCGACCATCCAGAGCATAGACACCTGGTTTATCAACCGGAAAATCGGAATGTTGTTCGAAGCCAACGTACTGAACGGCAAATTGATAATGACCAGCATGGACATCACTTCGAAACCGGAAAAACGGGTAGTTGCCCGGCAGATGCATAAAGCCATCCTTGACTATATGAACTCCGATGCTTTCCGCCCGACAGCGAATATCGCTCCGGAACTGATTCAGGAACTATTCACCAAAGTGGCGGGAGACGTGAAATCCTATACCAAAGATTCACCCGACGAACTAAAACCGAAAATAAATTAAACTAATTGATGACTGATATGAAAACAACATTTCTCGGACTTCTGCTGCTGACAGCAACAGCTATCAGCGCTCAGGAACAAGCCCGCACATTCCAACTGGCAGACGCCCCCCGCTACAGCGAGGAAACAGGTTACGGATATGACCTTGCACCCACTCCCGAAAAAGGGAGCAAAGCACCTTTCTTCTTTTCTGTCCGTGTGCCGGACGGTAACTACAAAGTAACCGTACGCCTCGGAAGCAAGAAGCAGGCAGGTGTAACTACCGTACGAGGCGAATCACGCCGTCTCTTTATCGATAATCTGCCCACCAGAAAAGGGCAGTTCACAGAGGAGACATTTATCATCAACAAACGGAATCCACGCATATCCGACAAAGAATCGGTACGCATCAAACCCCGTGAAAAGACGAAACTGAACTGGGACGACAAACTGACACTGGAATTCAACGGTGACGCTCCCGTATGTCAGAGCATCAGTATCGAGCCTGCCGACCCGTCTGTAATTACCGTATTCCTGTGCGGCAACAGTACGGTAGTCGATCAGGACAACGAGCCTTGGGCCAGCTGGGGACAAATGATTCCTCACTTCTTCGGCACCGATGTCTGTATCGCCAATTATGCCGAATCCGGCGAATCGGCAAATACCTTTATCGGAGCCAAACGCCTGGCGAAGGCTTTAAGCCAGATCAAAAAAGGAGATTACCTCTTTATGGAGTTCGGTCACAACGACCAAAAGCAGAAAGGGCCGGGCAAAGGAGCTTACTACTCCTTCATGACCAGTCTGAAAACATTCATTGACGAAGCGCGTGCACGCGGAGCGCATCCGGTGCTTGTCACTCCTACCCAACGTCGTAGTTTCGACGCCAACGGACATATCCGCGACACACACGAAGACTATCCGGAAGCGATGCGCTGGCTGGCAGCCAAAGAGAATGTTCCCCTGATCGATCTCAATGAAATGACACGTACCCTGTACGAGGCGCTGGGACCGGACACTTCCAAACGTGCTTTCGTCCACTATCCGGCAGGAACGTATCCGGGACAGACCAGGAATTTTGCAGACAATACGCACTTTAATCCTTACGGTGCCTATCAGATCGCCCAATGCGTCATCGAAGGGATGAAGAAAGCCGTTCCCGAACTGGCGAAGCATCTGAAAATAGACCCGGCATACAATCCCGCACATCCGGACGATGTGAATACTTTCCACTGGAACGATTCACCGTTCACGGAAATAGAGAAACCGGATGGAAATTAAAAGAATCCTATACTAAAAGACTATATGAGAATTAAAAACCTCCTTCCCCTACTTCTGGCAGGCTCGTTGATGATAGCGTGCACTCCTGCCAAACAAGCCGGCAACAGCTTCGAATGGGGGCAGGTACCTCAGCAACCGGATTTATCGTGGGCAGACAGCGTAGGCAGCCGCCAACTTCCCGGAGACAAGATGATTATATCCGCCAATTCCTTTGGCGCAGTAGCAGACAGTACCGTACTCAGCACAGAGGCTATTCAGAAAGCAATCGACAGTTGCGCTGTCTCCGGCGGAGGAACGGTTGTCCTGCAACCGGGGTATTACCAGACAGGAGCCTTGTTTGTCAAAAGCGGCGTAAACCTGCAGATTGGCAAAGGGGTGACTCTGCTTGCCAGCCCCGACATCCACCATTATCCCGAATTCCGTTCGCGCATAGCAGGGATAGAGATGACATGGCCGGCAGCAGTGATCAACATTGTCGACGAGAAGAACGCTGCCATCAGCGGAGAAGGTACACTGGACTGCCGTGGAAAAGTCTTCTGGGATAAATACTGGGAAATGAGGAAAGAATACGAAGCCAGAGGGTTACGCTGGATAGTGGATTATGACTGCAAACGTGTACGGGGAATCCTCGTCGAACGCAGTTCGGACATCACACTGAGCGGTTTCACCCTGATGCGCACAGGATTCTGGGGATGTCAGATTCTCTATTCCGACTATTGTACCATAGACGGACTGACTATCAACAATAACATCGGCGGCCACGGCCCAAGCACGGACGGCATTGACATCGACTCCTCCTGCAACATACTGATCGAGAACTGTGACGTAGACTGCAACGACGACAATATTTGTATCAAATCGGGACGGGACGCGGACGGACTGCGTGTGAACCGTCCGACAGAGAATGTGGTAGTGCGCAACTGCACAGCCCGCAAAGGAGCGGGACTGATCACCTGCGGCAGCGAAACTTCCGGCAGCATCCGCAATGTATTAGGCTATGACCTTAAAGCTGTCGGCACATATACCGTGCTGCGACTGAAAAGTGCCATGAACCGTGGGGGAACTATTGAGAATATCTACATGACCCGTGTCAGCGCAGAAAATGTCCGTCAGGTATTGGCGGCGGATTTAAACTGGAATCCGAGCTACAGCTACAGCACTTTGCCCAAAGAATATGAGGGCAAGGAGATTCCGGAGCACTGGAAAGTGATGCTGACTCCGGTAGAACCACCCGAAAAAGGGTATCCGCGATTCCGTGACATATACCTCTCACAGGTAAAAGCGGAAAATGTAGATGAATTTATTTCCGCTTCGGGTTGGAATGATACATTGCGTCTGGAAAACTTCTATCTTTACGGCATCGAAGCGCAGACCAATAAACCGGGGAAAATCTGCTATACGAGAAACTTTAATCTATCGGAAATAACATTGGACGTCAAAGACAAAGATGCTATTGTACTAAAGGAAAATGAACAAAGTAATATCCACTTCGACTATGTTAAAACAACTACTGACCGTCGTACTGCTGGCAATCTGCCTCATTAACGTACAGGCGCAGCAACTGACTCCTCCCGCCGGAACTTTCCGTCTGGGTATATCGAAAGGAACCGACAGTCACTGGCTGGCTCCTCAGGAAAAAGTGAAAGGAATCGCTTTCCGGTGGAAAGCCCTGCCGGATACCCGCGGCTTTATTCTCGAAGTAGCGGTCACCTCCTTGCAGCAGGCCGACAACTTATTCTGGAGCTTCGGAGACTGTCAGCCGGACATGGATATAAACGTGTTCAGTGTAGAAGGACAAGCTTTCACCTGTTATTATGGTGAAAGTATGAAACTCCGCACCTTGCAGGCAGTCACTCCCACCGACGATATCCGTTTGAGTAACGGCCGTCAGGACAAGACTCCCCTCTTGCTTTATGAATCGGGGAAACGAACAGACCGTCCCGTCCTCGCAGGGCGCTGCCCGCTCGCAGCAAACAGTAAACTTTATTTCTGTTTCTACGAGCAAAATGCACGAGCAGATTATAATTATTTTATGTTGCCGGATCTTTTTGCAAAGATTGATGAACTTAAACATAATAAAAAATGAATGGAGATACTATTGATTATCATTTAGCTTAAATCCATACAAAGATGAAAAGAATATATCTACTACTCAGCCTACTGACCGGTTGCTTGTATATGCAGGCGGCAATCTATAACGTCAGGGATTTCGGAGCAAAAGCAGACGGAAAGACGATTGATTCTCCCGCCATCAACCGTGCCATCGAAGCTGCCGCACAAGAAGGCGGAGGTACCGTATATCTGCCTGCCGGAGAATATGCCTGTTATTCCATCCGGCTGAAAAGCAACATCCATCTCTATCTGGAACAAGGCGCACGCATCATCGCCGCCTTTCCGGGAAAGGACGAAGGATACGACTCGGCGGAACCTAATGAGCATAATAAATACCAGGACTTCGGTCACAGTCACTGGGAGAACTCCCTGATCTGGGGAATCGGTCTGGAAAACATCACCATCAGCGGTCCGGGACTGATCTACGGCAAAGGACTGACCCGCGAAGAAAGCCGCCTGCCGGGAGTAGGCAACAAAGCGATCAGCCTCAAGGATTGCCGGAACGTCACGTTGAAAGACTTCTCCATGCTCCATTGCGGACACTTCGCCCTGCTAGCCACCGGTGTGGAACACCTCACCCTGCTCAATCTGAAAGTAGATACCAACCGTGACGGATTCGACATTGACTGCTGCCGCAACGTACGCATCAGCCAATGTACAGTTAACTCCCCATGGGACGATGCCATTGTTCTGAAAGCCTCTTATGCGCTGGGACGTTTCAAAGATACGGAGAACGTTACTATCAGCGACTGCTACGTCAGCGGCTTCGACAAGGGAAGCGTACTGGACGGCAGCTGGCAACTCGACGAACCACAGGCACCCGATCATGGATACCGCACCGGACGTATCAAGCTCGGCACGGAAAGCAGCGGAGGTTTCCGCAACATCGTCCTCACCAACTGTATCTTCGAACATTGTCGGGGACTGGCGCTCGAAACCGTAGACGGCGGTCATCTGGAAGACATCGTTATCAGCAATATCACCATGAGGGATATTGTCAACGCTCCTATCTTCCTTCGCCTGGGTGCGCGCATGCGCAGTCCGGAAGGGACACCCATAGGCACCATGAAGCGTATTCTGATCAGCGACATCAATGTATGGAACGCTGACAGCCGGTATTCTTCCATTATCAGCGGTGTCCCCGGTGCATCTATCGAAGATGTTACTTTCCGCAATATTCACCTATATTATAAAGGTGGATACAGCGAAGAAGATGGCAAGCGCACTCCACCCGAACAGGAGAAAGTATATCCCGAACCCTGGATGTTCGGTACGATTCCCGCCAAAGGATTTTATATCCGTCACGCAAAGAACATAACTTTCGACGGTGTCCGCTTCCACTTTGCACAGCCGGACGGACGTCCGCTCTTTGTGACCGACGACGCAGAAAACATTGAATACTATCATACACCCCAAGAATAATGAACAAGAAACAACTGATACTCCTCTGTATGCTCGCAGCAGGCGGAAGCATACAAGCGCAACAGTGGCCGGATGCTCCGGCAGAAGCCCGTCCCGGCACCAGATGGTGGTGGCTGGGAAGCGCTGTCGATGAAAAGAACCTGACTTACAATCTGGAAGAATACGCGCGTGCCGGCATGGGCGCCGTAGAAATCACTCCCATCTATGGTGTACAGGGCAATGACGCCAACGATATTCAGTTCCTTTCTCCCCGCTGGATGGAAGTCCTCAAACACACACAGGCGGAAGGAAAACGCACCGGCATCGAGATCGATATGAACACCGGAACGGGATGGCCCTTCGGAGGACCGGAAGTCAGCATCGAAGACGCGGCAAGCAAAGCCATCTTCCAGACTTATGATATAGAAGGAGGCCAGGAAATCGTGCAAGATATCAATGTGACAGACAAGAAGCAACAACCTTATTCTGTCTTAAGCCGTGTAATGGCATACGACGAAAACGGACGCTGTATCAACCTTACATCCCACGTCAGGAAAGACAAACTGGAATGGAAAGCCCCTGCCGGAAAATGGAAAGTGATAGCGCTGTATAACAGCAAGACACGTCAGAAAGTGAAACGCGCCGCCCCCGGAGGAGAAGGCTACGTAATGAACCATCTTTCCAAGACTGCCGTCAAGAACTATCTCTCCCGATTTGACCGTGCTTTCAAAAGCAGCAAGACGAGTTATCCGCATACATTCTTCAACGACTCTTACGAAGTCTATCAGGCAGACTGGACAGAAGACTTTCTGGATCAGTTCGCCCGCAGACGGGGATATAAGTTGGAAGAACATTTTCCGGAGTTTCTGGACGAAAGCCGTCCGGAAGTCAGCCGCCGCATCGTATCCGACTATCGGGAGACGATCTCCGACTTATTGCTGGAGAACTTCACCCGCCAATGGACGGACTGGGCACACAAGAATGGCAGCATCACCCGTAATCAGGCACACGGGTCGCCTGCCAACCTGATCGATGTCTACGCAGCCGTAGACATCCCTGAATGTGAAGGATTCGGTTTGTCCCAATTTCATATCAAAGGATTACGTCAGGATTCATTAACCAAAAAGAATGATTCGGACTTGTCGATGCTGAAATATGCCTCTTCTGCCGCACATATCGCCGGGAAGCCTTATACTTCTACCGAAACATTTACCTGGCTGACGGAGCATTTCCGCACTTCTTTGTCGCAATGCAAACCGGATATGGATCTAATGTTCGTCTCCGGCATTAATCATATGTTCTTTCACGGCACTCCTTATTCGCCGAAAGAAGCCGAATGGCCGGGATGGTTGTTTTACGCCTCTATCAATATGAACCCGACGAACAGCATCTGGCACGATGCCCCTTCGTTCTTCGATTATATCACCCGTTGCCAGAGTTTCCTGCAAATGGGTAAACCGGATAATGATTTCCTTATTTATCTGCCTGTCTATGATATGTGGGATGAGCAACCGGGACGTTTGCTGCTATTCAGCATTCATCACATGGCCAAGCTCGCCCCGAAATTTATAGATGCCATCCACCGTATCAATAACAGCGGATATGACGGAGACTATATCTCGGACAACTTTATCCGCAGCACCCGTTTCAAAGACGGACAGATCATCACTTCCGGCGGAACCGGTTACAAAGCGCTGGTCGTACCCGCCGCCCATTTGATGCCGAATGACGTTCTGGTTCATCTGCTGAAACTGGCACAACAGGGAGCCACTATCGTATTCCTCGAAAACTATCCGACGGACGTACCGGGATACGGTCAACTGGAACAGAAGCGCAAGACTTATCAGCAGACGCTGCAAAAGTTACCTTCCGTTTCATTCTCCGAAACAACGGTTACTCCGGTAGGCAAAGGCAAGATTATTACAGGTACGGATTATGCGCGTACTTTAGCAAGTTGTAATATTCCTCAGGAAGAAATGAAAACCAAGTTCGGACTGCAAGCCATCCGCAGGGTGAACGATAGCGGACACCATTACTTTATCTCTTCTCTCCAAGATAAAGGAGTGAATGATTGGGTGACACTGGGAACCAAAGCCGAAGCTGCTGCCCTCTTCAATCCCATGACCGGAGAATGCGGAGAAGCAAAGGTACGTCAAACCGGAGAACAGACACAAGTCTACCTCCAACTGAAATCCGGTGAATCGGTGATTTTGCAGACTTATCAACAGCCGCTGCAAGCTGCCCGGCCCTGGAACTATATTCAGGAACAACCGTTCAGCCTCAGCCTGGATCATGGCTGGAAACTACACTTCGCCGAAAGCGAACCGGAGATAAAGGGTACGTTCAATATCGACCGCCCTTGCTCATGGACAGGCATCGACCATCCGGCAGCCAAGATTAACATGGGCAGCGGTGTTTATTCATTGGATATCGAATTGCCCGCTCTGCAAGCCGATGACTGGGTACTCGACTTGGGAGACGTACGCGAAAGTGCCCGTGTCCGGATCAACGGTCAGGAAGCGGGCTGCGCATGGGCAGTACCTTATCAGCTACGAGTAGGTCATCTGCTGAAATCAGGAAAAAACCACATCGAGATAGAAGTCACTAACCTCCCTGCCAACCGGATAGCCGAACTGGACAGGCAGGGAGTGCAGTGGCGCAAATTTAAAGAAATCAATATTGTCGATCTGAATTATCGTCCGGCCAACTATGGTCACTGGGCTCCCATGCCTTCGGGATTAAATAGCGAGGTCCGGCTGATTCCGGTAGATTATTTATCTTTCAAGACACACTAAAGTTATTATTTAAATCTACTTTCAGTTCAAGATAAGGCAATATAGTTCGGGCCTGACTAAAAAGTCAGTAGTATCTCCAATTCCCCTCCTTCCCGAAGGAGGAGAATAGAGATAGAACCGACTTTTTAGTCAGCCTCTTTTCAGCCTGTTATTTTAATCTATACCTGTTATTTTAATCTATAAATGAAATAGTCAGGCTAGTTCTTCTATGGCTGTAAAAACCTGCTTTTAAAGTTTACGTATTTCTGCGTCCAAGGACAATGCACAAGACATTTCAAACAGGTACTGCATCCATATACATCAATTATATCATCTCTTGAGATTGCTGTATTCCAGGTGGTCCCTTTCAATACTTTTCTTTCGCATATATCCCTACAAATGTTACAATTACCACACTTCGGGGAAATAGGGGCATACGGTACAGTTTCTAACGGTGCATCAGTTAAAACAGTACCAAGACATTGCGCTGCACCATATTCAGGAGTAATAAACAGATTGTTTTTCCCAATCCATCCTAATCCAC
Source organism: Bacteroides sp. MSK.20.82 (assembly GCF_019052485.1). Taxonomy (NCBI): domain Bacteria; kingdom Pseudomonadati; phylum Bacteroidota; class Bacteroidia; order Bacteroidales; family Bacteroidaceae; genus Bacteroides; species Bacteroides sp. MSK.20.82. The sequence continues at coordinate 2,765 of NZ_JAHQUN010000015.1, read as the reverse complement.
TAAGTTGCGCTACTGTTTTGTGAGGTAAAACCGACTCCTTCGTTTCAAAATTAAACACACCTTCTGCCAAAAGTCCCGCATCAGATTGTGAAAGAGCTTTATACCCTTTGCTGACAAGAAATTCAGCTAACTCGTCTGTTACTTCTCCCACTCTATTTTCAGTTTTTACATACTCATCTTCAAGAACAGGTTTATAATCAGGATTATTAAATACATCTTTTACAAACTTCGGATTTATTGCGATTCCTATTAATATAGCACATGGCAAACCTCTATTCTGCTTATTGGTCAACTTGGATATATCTACGAAATGAACAAAACCTACCCTTGACTTTTTCAATTCATTCTCTACTTCTTTATTCATATTTCTTTCTTTTTGACAGGGATATAAATATCTGTGATTAGTTCCGAAACCGGAGTTTTTTCGGGTGTATTGATATAAGTCTCAAAAGTAAATGGTTCTCGCAAGCTATAATCATTTGCAGGTAGCCAATCAAGATAAATATAACGATATACCCTATTCAGTTCATGATATAATCCTTTAAAACGAAATATAGCATATTCACCCGCAGGAACTTCATAAACACCGAACCCCTTCGGAATTTTAAATGATTGTGGTAATGTTACTCCAACCATAAAACGACTTTGTTCTTCAAGCGTGATAAAAGGATAATCAAGAGTCAGGCTTACATATTTACATCCTTTTGATAATAATCCATAGCTTTCAGAAAATTGTAGCACCTGTTTCCATAAAACAGAAAAACTATGGCTGACATGATGTGTTCTCTCTAATTTTAAATATGCAATCCGTGTATGAGGCACTCTTTCAATACTTGGTTCAATCTGTATTGGATTCTTGCCTTCAGAACAGGCATTTGAATGTCTTTTACGAAATTCAGGTATAGAGCAATTAAAATAGTTTTTGAATGCCCTTGAAAGAGTATGTTTATTCTGATAATTGATTTGACTAAGAATTTCGGAGACACTTACATTGGTGGATATTAACTTAAAAGCAATGTACTCCAATCTTAATCGTTGGATGTAATTCCCAAGGCTATCACCGCAAACTGCTTTAAAAAGTCGGCGGAAATGATACTTGGAAATGCATACAATTTGGGATAACTTTTCAGAATCAAGGTCATCAAATAAATGACAATTGATATATTCTTGAACTCTGATCACCAATTCATATTGTATGTGAGCGGTATTAATTTTTTGCTTCCATCTTTTAATTTCAGGTAACCGTCTGGACATAATTTCTCTCAACTCCGACGAAGTATGGCGTATGCCGACTTCTTTATAGTATTCTTCGGGAAAAAGTCCCCAAAGGTAGATAAGATAATCCATTGAGAAGTCATACAGTTTAACTCCATTTTTCAGACAGTAATCACAATATTCCTCATTTTGGTCTGCCTTCAGATTGGTATAATCAATATCCAAAGGTATTCCGCAAGTCTGGCAATATTTTGTTTCAGAATTGATGTTCATAAGTTTTTTATTATTGAGTGCAAAGTTAACCAATATGTTATGCAAAAAGTTACCATAAATAGCCTTCTTTCGTTTTAATTTGCTTTTTATTGGTTCTGCATATCTCCCCACGTAATTTGAATGCGTTTTTGCTCTCATGCTCTAACAATTTGCCTGTATCCCTTTATTCATCGTTGTTTCAGGTATGGTAGCAAGTGTGGTAGCAGGTATGAGAGCAAACGTTTGCTCTCATACCTGTCTTGTGTCTATGTTGTCAATTCCATCCTGATTCTTCTCGTACAAACTGCAATTTCCAATTCAAAATCACGGTTGTTTCAGATAGTTTCAAGCGCTTGGAACTCTAGTTTCAAGCATTGAAACCATTAGTTCCAAGCCTTGAAACAGTAGTTTCAGACGCTTGAAACTATCTGAAACTACTGTCGATTGGGATTACTTGTGTACTTCCCTAATAATGGTTGACTTGTTTATCTCTAATAGCTGCTATGTGTTGACTAGAAATATTACTAACCCTGGCAGCTGTTTACTTTATTATTTATTATTCCTGCCTCCGGTTTACTTATTTTTTTCTTATTCCTTTAACCGGTTGACTCTTCTCTTTGAAAGAAGAAAAAAGAAAGGAACTCACCCTTTTTCCTCTTTCTATCCCGCTAGCAGGGCATTCTTGGTCTTTTCATAAGCAAATGTACATATTTATTTTTAAGCAAGTGCTACATTCAGATACTTTTCTCTGTAGCTTATCCATCTTTTCCTGATAGGTCCTTGCATTTCTCCTGCCTGTACCGGGGTAAGCATATCCAAGCTCATATGAGGCCTTTCGTTGTTATAGAAGTGAACGGCTGTTGCTACAGCTTTTCTGACTTCCTGTATTGAACTAAAGCGCATTCCTTGCAGCAATTCATTCTTTATAATGCCATTCACACGCTCAGCTATGGCATTGTCCTTGGGATTGCCATCCTCTGTCATGCTGGGAAGAATCCCGTTATGTCGTAATATGGCAATATAATCCGCACTGGCATATTGTACGCCTCGGTCGGAGTGATGGATCAAACCCTTAATCTCCTTTGCAGCTATGCGTCTGACTGCCATTTCCAGAGCTTCCACTGTGTAACAGCTTCCCAGAGTATCACCTACGCAATACCCAATGATCTCCTTCGTATAGGCGTCTGTCACCAGAGACAGGTAGCAGAACACATAACTGCCGTCAGGCAACCATATGGTAATGTAAGTGATATCACTAACCCACAGCTGATCAGGATGTTCTAATAGCAATGTCCTGG
>NZ_JAHQUN010000126.1:0-1034 GCF_019052485.1 Bacteroides sp. MSK.20.82 | reverse complement strand
TGCAGGAACTGTGTGAAATCAACTGAAACTTTTTTATTTGTCAATGAAAATACAACGACTTTTTAGCATTCTACTATTTTGTTTGATGCTGGGAAGTGGCTCGCTTATGGCTCAGTCCATGAGTGACTCACAGGTACTGGAATATGTAAAAGACGGCATCCGCCAAGGCAAGGAACAGAAGCAGCTTGCTTCCGAACTAGCCCGTAAGGGTGTAACCAAAGAACAGGCAATGCGTGTGAAGCAGCTATACGAGCAGCAGAACAATGTAAATACCTCGAAATCAACGGGCACGGACATCAACGAATCCCGCCTGCGTGAAGAGACTAAGAAGAATACTTCCGATATGCTGGAGGATCATCCGACTACTCAGGACCTTGCCCGTGGTGATCAGGTCTTCGGACGTAACATCTTCAATACCCGCAACCTGACGTTCGAGCCTAGTGTCAACCTTGCCACTCCTGCCAATTACCGTCTTGGTCCCGGTGATGAAGTCATCATTGATATCTGGGGTGCGAGCCAGAACACGATCCGCCAGCAAATCTCTCCTGAAGGTACTATCAACATTCAGAAGATCGGCCCTGTCAACCTTAGCGGTATGACAGTCTCTGCCGCCAATGACTATCTGAAGAACGCCCTGAATAAAATATATAACGGTCTGAATAATACTACCGATCCTACTTCCGACATCCGTCTGACGTTAGGTAATATCCGTACTATTCAGATTAATGTGATGGGAGAAGTCGTACAGCCCGGTACCTACGCCCTTTCTTCCTTCTCTACCGTCTTCCATGCGCTTTATCGTGCAGGCGGTGTGAGTGATATCGGTAGCCTCCGAAACGTTCAGTTGGTACGCAACGGAAAGAATATTGCCACCATCGACGTCTACGAATTCATTATGAAAGGCAACACACAGGATGACATCCGCCTACAGGAAGGTGACGTTGTGATTGTTCCTGCCTATGATGTATTGGTAAAGATTAGCGGCAAGGTAAAACGTCCTATGCGTTTTGAAATGAAGAAAGACGAGAACCTTG
>NZ_JAHQUN010000125.1:0-1080 GCF_019052485.1 Bacteroides sp. MSK.20.82 | reverse complement strand
GATAATGTTTGGTGGATAATCATCATTAAAGGAGATTGATCCGCTTGTTATCTGCCCGCTTTATTCCTCTTCTTCGATGAAATGATTTATAAAGTAATTGAATGACTGGGCGATGTAACGAGTATTTGTTTCAAAGTTGTATTCTCTTGAAGCGTTTTCGTCCCACTCGTCAGTCAAGTAATAGTAAATCTTTTTATTCTTCAAGTTCAACGCATAATAGTTTCCACCCGAATCCATAGCAAAAGGCAACAGGTTGCTTGGCATTAGATTTCTGCTCCACATGTCTTTGGCTATGACTTCAATTGTTTCAAAAGCATTGGTGCGTTCCTTTATCGGAAAGAACGCATTTATCTCCACCCAATCCAAATCCTCGTCCTGCGGTTGAAAACAATATGGTGATGGCATACCACCGTTGAACTTGAGGTAAAAGTTCTTCATGCCTGCCGGAATCTTTACATTCAACTCAACCTCAAAATTCTTTATATCTTCTTTTGTTAGCGAAGCCGAACAGTCCGAAAGTTCAGGCATTACACCTTCTATTTCTATAATCTCCGTTTGTTGTTCCTCTTCGATTTTTGGGAAAGCAACGAGATTATTGAAAAAATCATCTATTGAATCCGCTATCAATTGAGGTTCATCAAAAATAAATGCATCGCTATTTTTTACAAAACCAATAATTTTATAAAAATATACAGCTCTGTTTTTTATATTGATTGCAATTACACCAATATTTCTCAAATTGTTATGTCCACTGGCAAATAGCAGAATATTGTCAGAAATCGAATTAGAACTACGATGCTCCAAGGTTTCTCCTTCAACAGTATGAAAAAGAGCATTCTTAAAACTCTTATTATATTTGAACGGTTGGAAAATTATAATTTCCACTTCGTGATATTTGTTTATGGAGATGGTTTGCTGTTTAGGTTCTCCTCCATTATATTGCAAATAGAACTCTTTCAGTCTTTCCGGCAAGGCATACCCCAATTTACTCTCAATTTCTTCAAAATCTTTGAGAGTAAGACTTTTTTGACAATTTTCTAATTCTATTTTCATATTCATTCTTTTTATGGGCAGATAATG